>JBEVEC010000279.1:0-8200 GCA_040512975.1 Tardiphaga sp.
CGTCGGACTAAGCGCTTCGTGGTGTCGATGCGAAAGCGCCGCGCGTCGCCTTATGCACGATTCACACATGACGCGTGGGCGAAATCCGCACCGGTCTGCTGTCCGGCTTGACGGCTTCCTGCGCGACCGGGGCGATTCCTCAACGAGGGTTTAAGGAACCCGGGAGAATTGCGAGGCCGCGCTGAACCGCATGGCGACATCTCAGACGTATGAAAGAGAACACAGCCTGACCACCGGGAACCACCTTTGCGAGAATGTTCGACCGGCAGGAACCGGAGCAGATAGGTGGCGTTAAGAATTGGGTAAGAAGTGAAGGACAGCACCATGGGACAGCGTCAGCCGTTCTCGGGAACCGAAAGTTCCGACTGGTTGTCGACATTGGTCGAAACCTATGACCGCGTGGAGCGCCTCAGCGGCGAACCTTGTGACATGGCTGATCGTGAGGCCGTCCTGAACCGTCTTCAGCGGCCGGCCGTCCTGGCCGGAGGCGTTCGCCACGACGACGCAGCGCTGGCTTGCCAGAACTGATCCGGCAACCGTCTCCAAGGCAGACCGTTTTTCGAAAGGCGCCCGCCACGGGCGCCTTTTTGGTTTTCTACTATTCGCCGGCCAGTTGCAGCCGCGGCTTTTGCGCCCGCTCGACGCCGCGCAGTTTCTCTTCCGCGTTGCCGATGTAATCCCGCGTCAGCGGCACGACGTCCTGGCGCTTGGTCAACTGGACCTGGAAGTTCATCATGTTCTGCTTGCGAAACGACATCTCCGACGACGCCAGATAGAATTCCCACATCAGCGCGAACCGCTCGTCATAGAGCCGGACGGCTTCCTCGCGGCGGGCCATGAAGCGCTCGCGCCAGGCCTTTAGCGTCTCGGCATAATGCAGGCGGAGGATTTCAATGTCGGACACCAGAAGTCCGGCGCGCTCGATGGCGGGCAACACCTCGGACAGCGCCGGAATGTAGCCGCCGGGGAAGATGTATTTGGCGATCCAGGGATTGGTGATCCCGGGGCCTTCCGGCCGGCCGATGGAATGCATCACCATCACGCCGTCGTCGGCCAGCAGTTCGGCGCAGCGCTTGAAATAGGTCTCGTAGTGGTCGACGCCGACATGCTCGAACATTCCCACCGAGACGATGCGGTCGAACGGGCCGGGGATGTCGCGATAGTCCTGCAGCACGAATTTGGCGCTGTCGCCGAGGCGCTTCTCGCCGGCGCGCGCATTGGCGACCTGAAGCTGCTCGGTGGACAGCGTCACGCCGGTGACGTCGGCGCCGGTCATCTCGGCGAGGTACAGTCCAAGCCCGCCCCAGCCGCAGCCGATGTCGAGGACGCGGTGTCCTTGCTCGATCAGCAGCTTGGCGGCGAGGTGGCGTTTCTTGGCCAGCTGGGCGTCGTCCAGGGTCGCGTCGGGACCTTCGAAATAGGCGCAGCTATATTGCTTGTCGGCGTCGAGAAACAATGAGTACAGCCGTGCGTCGAGGTCGTAGTGATGCGCCACGTTGTTGCGCGAGCGTTGGCGCGGATTGAACTGCTGCACGTGGCGGAGGATGTAGCGCATCCACCATTGCAGCTTGGCCCAGCGCGGCATCATGTCGGGCTGGCTGAGGACCACGGCCAGGAGGTCGGCGATCGTGCCGCGCTCCATCACCAGTTCGCCCTCCATGAAGAGTTCGCCGAGCGCGAGCTCCGGGTCGAGGATGAGCCGGCGAGTCGCCGATGGGGTGGTGAGCCGGACGGCGACGGCGTGGCCGCTGCCGTCGCCGAATGTGAAAGACTTGCCGGAGGCCGTCGTGATGGTCAGGCTTCCGCGACGCAGGTACCGGCTCAGAACGAAACGCAACAAACGATCCATCGAAATCACCCCACATGATCCGATCACGCGCAGCCAGTGCACCACAAATGCTGTGGCGCGCGAGATCAACTGCCTCCCTGGCTATTGTATGATGATAGTAAGCTTGTCGGAATGTTGCCAATGCGCCTGCCGCAATGCCGCCATCTATTTTGTTCCGATCACAGCTTACGTGATCTGGAGCACTTCCATTCACGTCGCAATCGGCTACAAGGTGAGCCGCTGATATCAAGCCATGCAGGAGAACGAAATGTTGAGCCGAGCGCTCAGTTTAGCGACGGTGATGCTCCTGGCAGGCTTCGTGACGGTCCCCGCCCAGGCCCAGAACCTGGAAGCCGGCAAGTCCCCTTCCCAGATTTTCGCAGGCGGCTGCGCCGTTTGTCACAAGAGTCCTCGCGGTTTGTTGAAGACGGTGCCGCCAGGATCGCTGCCGGGCTTCCTGCGCCAGCACTACACCACCAGCACCGACATGGCGGCGTCGATGAGCGCCTATGTGATTTCCAACGGGGCAGCCGACCGCCGTCCGGCTGGGGATAACCTGACCCGGCAGGGTCGCGAGCTGAGCACCGAGCAGAAGCCCGTCGCCGCGCCAGCCGATGAGCCGGCGCCTTTCCGCCGCCGCCGCGACGCTGTCGAGCGCCAGCCGGAGGCCGACCAGCCCCAGGTCGAGCCTGCGACGCGGACGGGCCGCAACCGCCGTCGCGCCGTCGTGCCGACGGAGGCGCCCGATACGGCCAAGCCAGCCGGCGTAGCGCCCGCCGCCGACGGCGCGCGCCCGACGGTGGAGGAGGAGCGTCCCGCCGGCCGCAAGCAGCGGCTCGGCAAGAAGGGCCGTCGCTCGCAGCAGGCCCCCAAGGACGACAAGCCGGCCCCGGCGGCCGAGCCCGCCGCTGCGCCGAAGCCGGAGACACCGCCCGCGGCTCTACCAGCCGAGGAAGCGCCGAAGTCCCAGCCGAGGCCTGAAGCCGCGCCGTTGCGCGCCGATCCGGTCCCGCCGGTGACGCCGGCGCCGAAGGAGCCCGAGCCACGCACGGCCCCGGCCGAGCCTGCTCCGGCACCCGCCGCGCCAGCGCCGACGCCCTCCGCGCCGGCGAGCGTTCCCACGCCGGCCGCACCCGCGCCGACGCCGTCAGCGCCATCGAGCGCGCCGGCGCCTGATGTGCCGCCCGCGACGCCTGCTGCTCCGGCAGCGCCCGCGGCGCCTCAGTAGGCCCCGCGGGACATCACCGGCATCGCCAAAGCCCGGCCTTACGGCCGGGCTTTTTTATGATTCCGCCGCTTGAATGCTGCGCGGCCTCAACGCAAAAAGCCCGGCCTTTGAGGCCGGGCTTTCGCAAAGACGGCTGCGCGAAGCTTACGCGTTGGCGTCGTCTTCCTCGGCATTGCCCTGGGCGTCCGGATCGAAGAACTCGCCGGCGGCGGCGAGCGCCTCGGCGGCTGCGTCCTGGTCTTCCTGGCGGGACGAGATGTCCTCGCCGCGATTGATGCGGCCGGCTTCGTCTTCCGAACGGGCAACGGTGACGCTGACGCTGACTTCGACTTCCGGATGCACGGCGATCGAGATCTTGTGCTGGCCGATGGTCTTGATCGGGGCGTCGAGCAGCACCTGGCTGCGCGCGAAGGTGACGCCGTCGGCTTCGAACGAGGCGATGATGTCACGCACCGACACCGAGCCGAACAGCTGGCCGGTTTCCGACGCCTGGCGGATGATGACGACGTTGCGGCCGTCGATCTTCTCGGCGACCTTGCTGGCTTCGCCCTTGGCCTTGAGGTTGTTGGCCTCGAGGTCGGCCTTCATGCCGTCGTACTTGGCGCGGTTGTCGGCGGTGGCGCGCAGCGCCTTGCCGCGCTTCAGCAGATAGTTGCGGCCGAAACCGTCCTTGACGCGGACGACTTCGCCCATCTGGCCGAGCTTGGCGACGCGTTCGAGCAAAATGACTTCCATGATCGTTCTCCTTTGGATGTTGAATTGACGTGGGTTGAGGGGAAGGTGAGATCAGGCTGCCGTCGTGGGTGGCGGCCTGCGTGACAGAAAGCGCTGGCGAAAACCGAACACGGCGTCGGCGAGGCCGAGGCCGACCACCGTCAGGATCGGCCAGCCCAGGACCAGCACCATGGCGTAGGTCAGGCTCAGCACCAGCCCGCGGCTTTTCATGCCGAGGGTCAGCGTATGCAGCGCCGCGAAGCCGGCGACGGCATAGGCCATCATCAGCGCCGCGGCGACGATCTGCGCGAAGATGCCGACCAGGCCGCCGACGAAGGCCAGGGCGATCGCCAGGCACAGCGCCACCATGGTCATGGGCGGCAGGGTGGTGGATTTGAGATCGGGCCACGGCCGGGTGAGCCGGCCCGAGGTCGCGGTGATGCGTCCGGCCAGCCAGAGGTTCAGCGTCAACGTGGTGATGGCGACGATCGCGGCCGCCGACGGCGCGATGGCGACCAGCGCGCCGACAAACTGGTCCATGTCGCCGCCGCTGCCGCGCGATTCCAGGATGCGCGTCAGGGCGCGCGTGAGCGCTGCGATGATGGTCTCGCCGCTGGTCCCGAGCGTGAGCAGAGCGGCCATGGTGGTCAGCGCGGCAAAGCCCGCAGCCCACAGCATCAGGCGGCCGATCGGATACCATTCGACCACGGGCGCCGTTGCAGGCGTGCCGTTGACCGCCGGCGTGCCGGCGCTGACCGGACGGCCGAGCAAGGCAAGGTGGCCGAGCCACCAGGCGGGCAGGGCGACCGCGAGCACGAAGGCAGCGAGGTAGGGCATGCCGAACAGCAGGCCGAGCGAGGTGGCCGCGGCAATGCCGCCGATCGAGGCGGTGATCGGACCCCAGCCGAGGCAGGCGACCATCAACGGCAGCGGGGCGAGATAGAACAGCAACAGGGAAATCAACGCGCCCGAAATGATCGAGGCGAACATCAGCGCAGACGCGGCGCCGGCGGCAAAGGCGATGAGAAGGCTTGCAATCATCAGCTGTCCCGCCCCCTTTGAGCGGTTAGAGGCCAGAGCCCCAACCATCGGCGACCGAACGACCCGGAAGCCTTATGTATTCAGTTCGTAGCCCGGATGGAGCGAAGCGCAATCCGGGGCGGCGCGTATGTCGCAAAGGTAGACCCGGATTTCGCTGCGCTCCATCCGGGCTACGCGTCGGGATCCGGAGCTGGCCCCGGATCCCGACGTGTCGTTTAGCGAATGACGTAAGGCAGCAGGCCCAGGAAGCGCGAGCGCTTGATGGCGCGGGCGAGTTCGCGCTGCTTCTTGGCGGAGACGGCGGTGATGCGGCTCGGCACGATCTTGCCGCGCTCGGAGACGTAACGCATCAGCAGCTTTGAGTCCTTGTAGTCGATCTTCGGCGCGTTCGGACCCGTGAACGGGCAGGTCTTGCGACGACGGAAGAACGGGCGGCGTGCACCAGCTTCAGCCATGATTCTTACTCCTCAACCGATGCTGCGGCTTCGTCGTCGCGCGGACGGCGCGGACCACGGTCGCCACGGAAACCACCACCTTCACGATCGCCACGGAAACCGCCTTCGCGGTCGCCACGGAAACCGCCGCCACGGTCGTCGCGATCACGATCGCGGTCGGCCTTGCGCATCATGGCCGAGGGGCCTTCCTCATGCTCTTCGACGCGGACGGTGAGATAGCGGATGACGTCTTCGCTGATGCGCTGCTGGCGCTCGACTTCGACGATGGCCGCGGACGGCGCGTCGATGTTGAGGAGCACGAAATGCGCCTTGCGATTCTTGTTCATGCGGTAGGTGAGGGAGCGCACGCCCCAGTTCTCGGTCTTGGTGATCTTGCCGCCGAGACCTTCGACGATGCCGGTGAACTGCGTGGTGAGGTCTTCGACCTGCTGTGCGCTCGCGTCCTGACGCGCGAGAAATACATGCTCGTAGAGAGCCATGGCTGTCCTTTCCAAGGTTAGCGCGTCGCCCGGCGGCAAGCCCTTCGAACCCTTATGGAAAGGACTCGATCTAGCTCAGAAGGCGGAAGCACGGGACGACGGGCCGACTGGCCCTACCGCAACAGAATCAATGAAGGATTGTGCTGTGACCGTCCGTTCAGCTCCCGGCCGGGGTCTGCGGATGCGCGGGTTATACGGATTTTCGGGGTAATGGCAAGCTTGGACCGTAGCCCGGCCGTAGCCTGGACGAGCGCAGCGACATTCGGGAACCCCACACGCAGGCCGCCGCGGCAAATCCCTGGATGTCGCTGCGCTCATCCGGGCTACGAGCCCCGGTTTTGGGCGCTGCAGCTTGACATTCGCCATGGTGCCAGTGTCTTACGGCGCACGTTTAAGCCAAAAACAGCACAAAATGGGGCGCCGATGGCCGTAGCATTCACATTCCCGGGGCAGGGCTCGCAGGCGGTCGGCATGGGCAAGGCATTGGCGGAGGCCTTTCCAGCGGCGCGCGCGGTGTTCGACGAGGTCGATGCGGCGCTCGGCGAGAAGCTGACGGCGACCATCTGGGACGGCCCCTCCGAGACCTTGCAACTGACCGAAAACGCCCAGCCCGCCCTGATGGCGGTATCGCTGGCGACCATGCGCGTGCTGGAGGCCGAGGCTGGCGTTTCGTTGGCCCGTGACGCGGCCTTTGTCGCCGGCCATTCGCTCGGCGAATATTCGGCGCTGGCTGCGGCCGGCAGCATCTCCATCAGCGACGCGGCGCGGCTGCTGCGCACCCGCGGCCTGGCCATGCAGAAGGCGGTGCCGGTCGGCGTCGGCGCCATGGCGGCGCTGCTGGGCCTGGATTACGAGACCGCCGTCGCGGTGGCCGAAGAGGCCGCGCAAGGCGATGTCTGCCAGGCGGCCAACGACAATGGCGGCGGGCAGGTCGTGGTGTCGGGCGACAAGGCCGCCGTCGAGCGCGCGCTGGAGATCGCCAAGGCCAAGGGCGCCAAGCGCGCGATGCTGCTGCCGGTGTCGGCGCCGTTTCACTGCAGCCTGATGCAGCCGGCCGCCGACGTGATGGCCGAGGCGCTGGCCGGCGTCACCATCCACAAGCCCGCCGCGCCGCTGGTGTCCAACGTGCTGGCATCGCCGATCAGCGACCCCGACGAGATTCGCCGCCGGCTGGTGGAGCAGGTCACCGGCACCGTGCGCTGGCGCGAATGCGTGCTCTATATGGCCGGCCATGGCGTGACGCGCTTCTTCGAGGTCGGCTCCGGCAAGGTGCTGAGCGGCCTGGTCAAGCGCATTGCCGACGGCGCCGTCGGCACCGCCGTGGGTGGCCCCGGCGACATCGCCGCCGTGAAGGAAGCGCTCGCAGCCGCGGGCGCCTGAGCCCGCGTCGCGATTCGCCTCAGGCGCGTACCGACAGCATCTCGTCCGGCGCGGCGACGCGGCGCTGTTCGGCGGTGAGGTGGAAATAGGCATAGGCAAGCGCCATCAGGATCACGAACAGCAGCGTCAGCATGCCGTTGAACCAGACCATGGCGCCGAGACAGACCGCCGCCAGCGCCAGCGATATCGCGGGGAAGACCGGATAGAATGGCGCGCGATAGGTCCGCGGCATGTCGGGCTCGCTGTGGCGCAGCTTGAACAGCGCCGCCATCGAGGTGATGTACATCACGATGGCGCCGAGCACCGACATGGTGACGATGTTCGCCGTCAGCGTCTGGCCGCCGAACGACACCCATTCATCGCTGAAGATCGCGACAATGCCGATGGCGCCGCCCGCCAGCAGCGCGCGGTGCGGGGTCTTGAAGCGCGGGCTCAACGCCGCAAACGTCGCCGGCAGATAACCGGCGCGGGCCAGCGCAAAGATCTGGCGCGAATAGCCCATGATGATGCCGTGGAACGAGGCCACCAGGCCGAACAGGCCGATCCAAACCAGCATGTGCAGCCAGCCGCTATTGTCGCCGACCACCACTTTCATGGCTTGCGGCAGCGGGTCGTTGATATTGGCGAGCTTGCTCCAGTCGCCGACGCCGCCGGCGAAGATCATCACGCCGAAGGCCAGAAGCACCAGCGTCAGGATGCCGGCGATATAGGCCTGCGGAATCGTGCGCTGCGGATCGTGGGCCTCCTCGGCAGCCATGGCTGCGCCTTCGATGGCGAGGAAGAACCAGATCGCAAACGGGATCGAGGCGAAGATGCCGGCAATCGCAGCCCCATTCAGCGTGTTGCCGCCGGCCCAGCCGTTATTGACGAAATTGGCCAGCGACCAGCCGGGCATCACCACGCCCATGAAGACCAGCAGCTCCACGATCGCCAGCACGGTGACGAACAGTTCGAAGGCCGCGGCGATGCCGATGCCGATCCAGTTCAGCGCGATGAAGATGACGAAGGCACCGAGCGCGAACCATTTCGGATTGATGCCGGGAAACTGGACGTTGAGATAGGCGCCGATCGCCAG
>JBEVEC010000304.1:0-7366 GCA_040512975.1 Tardiphaga sp.
GGCATCGGCGGATCAGGCGAAAGCCCGATCCGCCGATGGGGTGCGATGTGACGGGCGGCCGCCGACGGCAGCCCTCCTCAGTCGAGCCGCGTGTAACCGCCGAGATAGGCGCGGCCGCCATAGGGGCCGTAGCCGTCATAGAGACCCTGACAGGAATAACGATCGGGACAGCGACAGACATTGATGACCCGGCAGCCGCGCGGCGTGCAGCGGTTGAGGTGACAGATGTCGACCACAGCTTCGCGGTAGCGCGGTTGGTAATCACGCGCCACGGCATAATCCGCGGCCATCGCACCGCCGCTCACACTCATGATGGCCATGACCGATAACAATGTCTTCAACATCGAAGCTCTCCAGGGTGACGATTTACGGGTCGACGATCCATGCGGCTAAAACCGTTCCCGGTATTCGTACCGGAAATCCTTGATCATCGGCAGCGTGCCGAGGATCGCTTCCTTGCGATCACGGCCCGGCACATTCATGTCGATGCAGCTCGTTGTGGCGTAGTAGCAGACCTGAAGCCTGATACCGAGGCTGCATCCGTTCTTGACGTAGACCCAGTGATCGAAAAGCTTGTCGCTGGCGCCGAGCGGCCGGGCCACGCCGCTCACCTGAAGGCAGAGAGAACCGTCGGGATTTTTGTGGCGTTGGATCAGCGATCCCGCGGGATTGGGCGGGATCGTCACGCCGGCCGTGCCGCCGAGCGTGGGACGCTGCGCCGCGCGGTCGAAGGAATTCGGGACCTGGCTCCACGCGCTTGTGGTCAGCAGCAGAAGCAAAGCCGTGGTTAGTCGCAGCAACATCGTCCGGATCCTCGTGCGCCATTCTGCCGCGCGCAGCGCTGCGGCGGCGCGACAAGATCATGCACGAACAATCCTGCCTTTCTGGTTACTGACTTCGCGCACGCTCTTGCGAACGGCTTGCCTGTTCTCTCTTCTTGTCGTGCTGCAGGGCTTTGTGTCGGAGGAAATCGTCATCGACGTCGGCGCGCCGTCTGATACCACACGGCCGCCGTCGGCGATGACCCTGCCGACCATCGAGAGCGCGCTGTCTTTCGTGCGGGGCGACATCGAATTACGCAGGATGCCGGCGACCTATCGGATCAGGCTCGGCGCGGAGCCGATACTTCTCGACGCGCCGTTGACCATCGCCGGACTGATGCCCGGCCCCGGCGGCCGCGTCATCATCGCCGGTGCCGAACAGGGCACGCGGGTGTCCGGCGGTTTTCGCGTAGACAAATACCTCAAGCCGATAAGCGCCAACGCGCCTTTCACGTATGCACTGCCGCTGGCCGATCTTCCCCCGGACCGTCAGCGCGGGCTGCTGCAGACATTTGCAACGGCACCGCCACGGGCCGTGATGATCCGCGCCAACCAGTCGATGGTGCTGAAGCCGACGCGCTGGCCGCAGACGGGATTCGTCCGCATTGCCGATATCGCGACGAGTCCGAAAGGCGATCTCGCCGGTCTCGCACTGGCAGCCCCCCTGCCCGCCGCCGAGGCCAGTCGCGGCCTGTGGATCGGCGGCTACCTCACCGACAGCTATCTGTTCGTCAACGCGCCCATCCAGTCCGCCTACGGCCAGCGTGTCTGGCTGGAACGCACGCGGCTGCGCGCGGACGGCCAGCCGCCGGAGCGCGTGTTCCTGTCCAACCTGCCGAGCTTCGTTCAATGCAATGCGTTTTTCTATGATCCTGCCCGGCGCACGCTGAACTTCTGCAGCGACCGGCCGATCGAAACCCTCGAGATCGCCACCCTCGACCGGCTGCTCGACGTGTCGAACTCGGACAACCTCACCGTCACCCGGCTGATCTTCGAAATGAGCACGGGCAGCGGCGTCACGGTGCGCAATTCCAGCCGCGTCGACATCACCAATGCCGCGGTCCAGCTGGTCGCGGGCAATGGGATCAGCTATGCCGCGGCAAGCAATTCGACCGTGAGCCAGGTGACGGTGCGCAGCGTAGGCGGCCGCGCGGTGGCGTTGTCCGGCGGCGATCGGCCGACGCTGGCGCCGGGCGTGCTCACGCTCGAATACAGTGTGCTGCAGGATTTCTCGCAGATCACGCGGACCTACGCGCCGGCGGTCGACGTCGCCGGAGTCGGCGTTGCCGTCCGACAGAACCTCATCTTCAACGGACCGCAATCGGCCGTGATGTTTTCCGGCAATGATCACGTCTTCGAAGACAATCTCATGGTTCAGCTGGCCACCGAGGCCGGTGATTCCGGCTTCTTCTATACCGGACGCGACTTCACCGCACAGGGCAACGTCATCCGTCGCAACGTGCTGGTCGGCACTGCCGGGCAGTCCATGCCCGATCCGCGCGGCATCTATCTTGACGAGTTCTCCAGCGGAAACCTCGTCGCGGATAATGTGGTCATCGGCCTGCCTTATGGGATCCTGATGAATGGCGGTAAGGACAACCGGCTACTGTCCAACATCTTCGTTCTCAGCACCCCATCGATCTGGGCCAGCGCGCTTGGCACTGCCGCGTGGTGGCAACCCTGGCGAAACGATCACATGCGCGTGCCCGATGGTCTGTCCGTGAAAAACCTGTACAGCCTCCCCATCGACCGCGAGCCCTGGACGACACGCTATCCGCAGCTTGCGACCTATCGCGAGTCCGACCTGCTGAAGCCGGAACGCAACATCATCGAGGCAAACATCTTCCTGGGCGGCGGCGCGATCACCGCGCTGGACCAATCCATCGAGACCGCGACACTCCGGGACAATCGCGCCGTGGTCTATCAGGGCTCGCTGCAACTGCTGGAGCGGCTGCGCAACCGGATCCGCCGCGATGACATTCCGGCGACCTTGAAGCAGTTGGCGGGCGAACTCGACCGCCACGGCATCGCGCACATCCCGCTGCAGATCCCCGACGTCGCCGGCACGTTCCTTCCGCTGATGCCGCTGCAGAACGGCTCGGACCTGCCATGACCCGGAAGCGCGTCCTCATCGTCTACCGGTCGTATTTTCCGTCGCAGTCGCATCTCGGCCCGGCCACGGCCATTCGCAACCTCGTCACCGGCATGGCGGCGGATTACGATTTTCATATCCTGACGCTGAACCATGAATTCGCCGACGGCACGCCGCTGTTTCCCGTTGCGCTTCATCGCGAGATGCAAGGGTCCGTGGTGGTCGAATACATCCCGCGCGGATGGTCCGGCCTGCGCATCCTGGCGCAGCGGCTGCGCGATGGCTTCGATGTCGTCGACATCCAGTGCGCCTTCGATCCACTGCTCTCGATCCCGGCGCTGATCCTGTGCAAGCTCGGCTATGCCGGCCGCAGCCGGGTCTGCCACACGCCCCATGGCATCTTCATGGACGTGATCATGTCGGCGGGGACCGCCAAGAAGACGATGTTCTGCCGGCTCACGGACCTGTTCGGCCTCTATCGCGACGTCACCCATCTTGCCGGCTCGCCCGGCGAGGAAACCGACATCCGCCGCCGGCACCGGCGCGCACAAAACGTGCGGATGGTGTCGCAATTCGTGGAGGCTTCCGCCAACCGGCCCGTGCCGCGCGACAAACCCGCGGGACGGCTGGACATTGCTTTTGTCGGCCGCGTCACCGAGCAGAAGAACCTGATCTTCGCCCTGGATACCCTGCGCCAACTTCCGTTTCCCACGCGCCTCCACATTTTCGGCGACGTCGGCGACAGCGCCTACGCCCGGCAATGCATCGCGATGAGCAAGGCCAGCGAAAGCCAGTGTCGCGTGACCTTCTGCGGCACGCTCGCAAAGGACGCGTTGTTCGCCCGCCTGCCGCATTACGACCTGTTGCTGCATCCCACTTTGGGCGAGAATTTCGGCCACTCCATCGTCGAGGCGCTGGCGATGGGCGTGCCCGTGCTGATCAGCGACCGGAGCCCCTGGACGGACGTGGCCGACAGCCATGCCGGCTGGGCCCTGCCGCTGTCACAGCAGGCGGGCTTCATCGATCGCCTGCGCGACGTCTACGAGATGGGCGAGGCCTGGTCCGCCATGAGCAAGGGCGCGCTGCGCTATTACAGGACGACCTTCGACCCAAACAGAACAGCAGCCAGATATCGCGAGGCGTACGGATGATCGCGCGCGGCATGCCGTCGCCACGCGCTCATCCGATCCGCCATCACCCATCATATCACACATTCACGCGCCCGGGATTTTGACATGCAGTGGCAGACCGTCGAGAAAGGCATCTTCTGTGCCCTGCGGCCGCAATACTGGCCGCATCTGCGCAAGGGCGTCGCCCCCGCCATCGAACACCTCGGCCCGCTGTCCCGCTTCGACTTCCGTACCGTGGTCGATGTCGGCGCCAATCGCGGCCAGTTCGCGCTGATGGCTAGAAGCCTGTTTCCCGCGGCGCAGATCTATTCCTTCGAGCCGCTGTCCGGCCCGGCGGCGGTCTATCGCGCGCTGTTGTCCGGTGACGAGCGCATCCATTTGTTCGACACCGCGATCGGCGCCAGTTCGGGCCAGGTCAAGATGTATGTCACGACGCGGGACGATTCCTCGTCGATGCTCAAACCGGGCGTGGCGCAGGACGAGATTTTCGGCGTGCAGGCCAGCCGCGTCGACGAGGTCAGCATCGCCCGTCTGTCGGAGTGCGTGCCGGCCGCACGCATCGAACGCCCCGCTCTGCTAAAGATCGACGTTCAGGGCGCCGAACTCACCGTTCTGGAAGGCGCCGCCGACATGATCGACGCGTTCGATGCGCTCTATGTCGAATGCTCCTATCTGCAGCTCTATGATGACCAACCGCTGATCGCCGATATCGCGCGCTGGACCGATCAACACGGCTTCCGGCTGGCGGGTGTCTATAACCAGCACGACGATCCCAAGAGAGGACCGGTGCAGGCCGATTTCCTGTTCCTGAATGCCCGTGCGTAAGTTCGCTGCAACGACGCATCCGTCAGGGAGCGGCATGAGATTTCCGCGCGCGATTCTTGAGAATGTCCGCATCCTGCGCAATCTCGCGCATGGCGGCATCTTCAATGCCGCCGGGATCGGTTTTGCGCTCTATATTTTCTTCATCTGCTACCCCGGCCTGAAAGCCACGCCGGCACAGCTGATGGATCTGCGCAGCGGCTTTGTCTCCATGGCCGACGTCGGCGAAAGCAGCCTGATCCTCGCGGTGCCGTCGCTGCTTGCCGGCCTTTTGCTGTTTGCGCGCCACGGCGCCGGCATCGCGATCTACCGCGCGCAGCCGATCCTCGTCTTCCTGCTGATCTATTCCAGCGTCGTCGTCTTCATGTCGATCGTGAGCGCCGAAGATCTGCAGTCGCCCGCGCAGATCGTGCAATACGCCGTCACGGTCGGCTGCTTCCTGCTGTGCCTCAGCTTCTGGCAGGCGCCGGCGCAGTATATCGACGACGCGCTGGCGATGGGATTTCTGGCCTTGGCGCTGCTGCTTAGCGCGGCCGCCATGATCCAGGGCTTCCATGATTATCGCTGGGTCGGGCTGATCCACCCCAACCATTATGCCCGCTACGCCTATGTGGCGCTGGTGCTGCATTCCCTCGTGGTGCGACGGGTCAGCCTGCTGGTGTTCATTCCCTGCTTCGCCGCCATCTACATGGTCAGCGCGCGCACCATCATGATCGGCACGCTGCTGTTCTATCTCGGCTATCTCGCCGCGGCGCATCACGACGCGCTGTCCAGCCGCTTCCGGCAGATCGCCAATGTCCGCATTCTCGGCCTCGTTCTCTTGGGCCTTCCGTTGGCGCTTGCTGCCGCGATGCTGTTCCTCGACACCGACCGGCTGGTGGACAAGATTACCAACGATCTCGCGATCTTCGATCCCGACCGCGGCGTGCTGTCGGGCTTCACCGGACGGTCCGAAAGCTGGAGCGTGTTCTTCGATTCGATCGATAAATTCGTCTTCTTCGGCTACGGCTTTCGCTCCAGCCGCTACGGCCTGCACGCCGTGCACAGCGGCATCCTGTCGTATTTCATGGATTTCGGCCTGATCCTGGGCGGCGCGCTGCTGCTCGCGATCCTGGCGCGCGCGGTCTATCTGATCTGGTACGGCTTCCGGGCGCAGGAGCACCGCGCGCTGATCTGCGGGCTCGCCATCGCGACCACGCTGCTGATCCAGTGGTTCGAGCCGGACAATTTCAATGTCGGCTTCATCGGCGCCTTCTTCTTCATGCTTATCCTGGGCTTTGTCGCGCCGGCGCGACCCAACACCCGCGCAGTCCAGCCGGCGCGCGGGCTGCCGCGCGGCTTCAGCCCGACATGCGCAGTTCCTGAATGAGATAGCGATGCATCACCGGCGCGCGGTCCGGCGACCCGGTGCTACAGAGCGCAATAACCTTAAATCGCGGGCAATGCCCCAACGGCCACGACATCGCATAGTGTCAGGCGACACAGGATCGAACATGAAAACGCCCCTCATTCAGCTGCTGGTTTTGTTTCTGCCCTGGCGCCTGCGACGCTACGTTCTGACCAGGATGCTCGGTTTTTCCATCGACGAGACCGCGCGCGTCGGGCTGTCGATCATCTTCGCCGATCAGGTGACGTTGGCCAAAGGTGCCAGGCTCGGCCATTTCAATTATGTCGGCCGGCTCGACCTGCTGCAGCTCGACGACGATGCGACGATCGGCAATTTCAACTGGATCACCGGGCTGTCGCGGCGGCTGAACTCGCCGTTCTTCGTCAAGAAGACCAACCGGCGGTCCGATCTCGTGCTCGGCAAATGCAGCATGGTCGCGCACCAGCATTACATCGACTGCACCGACCGCATCGTGTTCGGCGCCTTCGCCGGCCTCGCCGGCGCACGCTCGCAACTGATCACCCACGGCGTCGAGCCGATCGCGTCGCGCCAGACCTGCGCGCCGATCATGGTCGGCGATTTTACCATGATCGGATCGGGCTCGATCGTGTTGAAGGGCGTCAAGATCCCGGACCGCTGCATCGTCAGCGCCGGCTCCGTGGTCGGCCACGCGCGCCCCGAGCCCTATTCCCTGATCGCCGGCAACCCGGCGGCCCATGTCCGCACGCTGCCGGAGACGGCGAAATTCTTTCACCGGACGGAGAATACGATTTACTGAGATGCAGGGGGAAATCTCTCAACCCGTCGTCCCCGCGTACGCGGGGAACCATAATCCCTGACGCCGCTATAGCGCGAGACCTCGCCCCCGTCCGCTTAAGATCACCCTCACGGGGTATGGGTCCCCGCGTTCGCGGGGACGACGCGGGGATGGGCATCGCGGTCAAGGCGTCAAACTACGGGCGCGCCCGCACCACCACATTCGCGCCGGGGATGTGACCGTCGATTCCCATGCGCGCAAGAATGAACGCCAGCCTTTGCCGGCTCGGCTGCGGCACGGCCTGCAGCCGCTTCAGCACCGCGTCGCGATACGGACGCGATACGCCGCGGAAGATGT
>JBEVEC010000101.1:0-8898 GCA_040512975.1 Tardiphaga sp.
ACGGCTATACCATCCAGCCTTGCGTGACCGACGACGAGAGCGGTGCGGCGATCGCCATGCCGCGCGCGGTGACCTGAACGGCATCGTGACGGCGCTGGTACATGGCGATCGCAGCACGGCAACGATCGGCAAACGTAGTTTGTTGTGATTCCGGCGCCGACAGAACGATTTTCTTTTTAGTTGGGTTCTTGCGCCGCCCTGGCGATTTGTCTTGAAGACGTCGCCGGACGCGCATTAGGCTCGCGTCAAACGGGAGGCGGTGATGAAAGAATTACTGCGTTGCCGCGCGATGGAGAGCATGTGCCGCCAGCGCGCGTCGTTCTACCCCGGAGAGGCCTGGACTTACCTTGCCCAAGCCGAGATGTGGCATCATCGGGTGATGGACCTGGTCGCTTCCGAACGGCCTGACGGCGAGCCGGCAGGACGCGTCCTCGGTTTCACCGTCGCTGCCGCTATAGCCCCGGTTTCTGCAACGGCCTGATCTGACGGTTGGCGCGCCTGCTATTGAGCACGCCAGCGTCGGATCAGGTCCGGCGTCAGACGACCTCTGGCAAATGGTCGATCAGCTTGTCCAGCGTCACCGGGTAATCGCGAACGCGGATGCCGGTGGCGTTATAGACGGCATTGGCGATGGCCGCGGCGACGCCGCACAGGCCGAGCTCGCCGATGCCCTTGGCCTTCATCGGCGACGACATCGGGTCGGTCTCGTCGAGGAAGATCGTATCCTGGTGCGGGATGTCGGCATGCACGGGCACCTCGTAGCCGGCGAGGTCGTGATTGACGAACATGCCGAGCCGCTTGTCGACCACGAGCTCTTCCATCAACGCCGCACCGACGCCCATGGTCATCGCGCCGATGACCTGGCTGCGCGCCGTCTTCGGATTCAGGATGCGCCCGGCCGCGCAGACCGCGAGCATGCGGCGCACGCGGATCTCGGCCGTGGCGACATCGACGCCGAGCTCGACGAAATGCGCGCCGAAGGTCGACTGCTGATGGGTCTTGGACAGATCGCCGTATTCGATGAAGTCCTCGGCCACCAGTTCGGCGTCCGATGCCGCCTGCCCCAGCGGCACGCTGCGATTGCCCGATGACACCTGCCCGTCCGCAAACGCCACGTCGGCGGAGTTGAAGCCGAGCTTCTGCGCCACGGCCTCGCGCAGCTTGACGCAGGCCGCGTAGACGCCGGAGGTCGAGTTGTTGGCGCCGAACTGCCCGCCCGAGCCGGACGACACCGGATAGGTGGAATCGCCGAGCTTCACCACCACCTTGTCGAGCGGCAGGCCCATCATCTCCGCGGCGGTCTGCGCGATGATGGTGTAGCTGCCGGTGCCGATATCGGTCATGTCGGTCTCGACCGTGACGATGCCGTTCTTGCCGAGGCGCACGCGCGCGCCGGACTTCATCAGCAGGTTGTTACGGAACGCCGAGGCGACGCCCATGCCCACGAGCCAGCGGCCGTCGCGCACCTGCCCCGGCTGCGCGTTGCGCTTGCTCCAGCCGAACCGCTCGGCGCCGACCTTCATGCATTCCACCAGCTGGCGCTGCGAGAACGGCCGGCCGGGGTTCTCCGGATCGACCTGGGTGTCGTTGCGCATGCGGAATTCGACGGGATCAAGCTTGAGCCGTTCGGCCATCTCGTCCATGGCGATCTCCAGCGCCATCATGCCGGGCGCCTCGCCCGGCGCACGCATCGAATTGCCCTCGGGCAGATCGAGCATCGCCAGCCGCAGCGCGGTCATGCGGTTTTCGCCGGCATAAAGCAGCCGGGTCTGCTGCACGGCGAGCTCGGGCTTGCCCTCCGGCAGGTTGCCGGACCAGCTCTCATGGCCGATGGCGGTGATCTTGCCGTCCGGCGTGGCGCCGATGCGGATGCGCTGGATGGTCGCCGGGCGATGGGTGGTGTTGTTGAAGACCAATGGCCGCTGCAGCGCCAGCTTCACCGGCCGGTTGGCCGCGCGGGCGCCGAGCGCCGCAAGAATGGCGTCGGTGCGCAAAAACAGCTTGCCGCCAAAACCGCCGCCAATGAAGGGCGACATGATGCGGACCTTCTCCTTGGGCATGCCGAGGGTGGTGGCGACATCGCCATGGGTCCAGGCAACCATCTGGTTGGAGGTCCACAGCGTCAGGCTGTCGCCCTGCCACACGGCCGTCGAGGCATGCGGCTCCATCATCGCATGGGCCTGGTCCGGCGTGGTGTAGGTGGCGTCGAGCTGTACCGGTGCCGAGGCAAAGGCACCGGCGAAATCACCCACAGCCGTCTCGGGCTTGTCGCCCTTCGGCGTGCTCGCACCGTCCTTGCTGTGCGCCAGATCGAAGGCGCCGGATGAGGCACGGTAGTCGACGCGCACCATGGATGCCGCGGCGCGCGCCTGCTCGAAGGTCTCCGCGACGACCACGGCGACGGCCTGGTGATAGTGCTCGATGTCCGGTCCGGCGAGCAGTTTTGCGACGTTGTACTTGCCCTTGCCGAGCTTGCCGGCGGTCTCCGCGGTGACGATCGCCAGCACGCCCGGTGCCGCCTTGGCGGCAGCGAGGTCGATGGAGACGATCTGCCCCTTGGCGATCGCCGAGCCCACCACATAGCCATAGGCCGGGTTGGCGACTTCGGCGTGATGTTCATAGGCGTAATGCGCCGTGCCCGTGGTCTTGAGTGGGCCGTCGATGCGATCGGTGGCGTGGCCGATGATCTTGAGCTGGTCGATCGGATTGCTGGTGGCCGGGGTATCGAATTTCATGATCAGCCTTTCGCCTCGGTCAAAACCGCCGCAAGCGTGCGTTCGACGAGGGCCACTTTGAATGCGTTGTCCGCGGTCGGCTTGGCGCCATCCAGCAGCTGGGACGCGACGGCCTTGGCGCCGCGTGTCATCTGTGTTTCGGCAGCCTCGTTGCGCCATGGCTTGTGGGCGACGCCGCCCACCGCCACGCGGCCGCTGCCGTCGGGCTGGATGATCGCGCCCACCGACACGAGCGCAAAGGCGTAAGACGCGCGGTCGCGCACCTTGCGGTAGATCTGCTTGCCGCCGACGGGTTTGGGCAGGGTTACCGCGGTGATCAGTTCGCCGGGCTTGAGCGTCGTCTCGATCTCCGGCGTATCGCCGGGCAGCCGATGGAAGTCGGCGATCGGGATGGCGCGCGTTGCGCCGTCCGGCGCCACGGTCTCTATCTTGGCGTCGAGCGCGCGCATCGCCACCGCCATGTCGCTGGGATTGGTCGCGATGCAGGCGTCGCTGGCGCCGATCACCGCGAGCTGGCGCGTCACGCCGCCGATGGCGGCGCAGCCGCTGCCCGGCTTGCGCTTGTTGCAGGCCTGGTTGGTGTCATAGAAATACGGACAGCGCGTCCGCTGCAGCAGGTTGCCCGCGGTGGTCGCCTTGTTGCGCAACTGGCCGGACGCGCCGGCAAGCAGCGCCCGCGACAGCAGGCCATAGTCGCGCCGCACCGTGTCATGCGCCGCCAGCGCCGTGTTGCGCACCAGCGCGCCGATGCGCAACCCGCCCTCCGGGGTGCTTTCGATCTTGTCGAAGGCCAAGCCGTTGACATCGATCAGATGCGCCGGGGTCTCGATCTCGAGCTTCATCAGGTCGAGCAGATTGGTGCCGCCGGCGATGAATTTGGCGTTCTGGTTTCTGGCGGCAGCCGATGCCGCGGCGGCCGGCGTGCTAACGCGCTCGTAAGTGAAAGGTCTCATGCCGGGCTCCCTGCGACTTCGGTCATCGCGTCGACGATGTTGGAATAGGCGCCGCAGCGGCAGATGTTGCCGCTCATGCGCTCGCGCAGCTCGGTGGCGGTCAGCTCCGGCGCCTGGGTCAGGTCACCGCTGACATGGCTCGGAATCCCGGCCTTGACCTCGGCGAGCACGGCCACCGCAGAACAGATCTGGCCGGGGGTGCAATAGCCGCACTGGTAGCCGTCATGCTTGACGAAGGCAGCCTGCATCGGATGCAGGTGCTCGGGCGTGCCGAGGCCCTCGATGGTGGTGACCTTGGCGCCCTGATGCATGACGGCGAGGGTCAGGCAGGAATTGACGCGCTGGCCGTCGACCATCACGGTGCAGGCGCCGCACTGGCCGTGATCGCAGCCCTTCTTGGTGCCGGTCAGTTGCAGGTGCTCGCGCAGGGCGTCGAGCAGCGTGGTGCGGTTGTCGAGGTCGAGTTTGCGGACGCTGCCGTTCACATCGAGGGTGACGGGCGAATGCTGGGCGGCCGTGGCTGGCAATGCGGACGCTATGGGCTGAACGGTTTGAGCGTAGGCGCCCATGGTGCTGCTCGTCGTGACGACAGTGGCGCCCGCCACGATCAGCAGATCGCGCCGGGAGATTTCGAGGTCGCCGGGCTTGGACATAATGAGGCCTTCGATTGGAAATGGTCTAAATCAACTCCCGCGTCGCAGCATGTGTTCCGATCAATCAAACGTGTGTTGGTTTTGGTGCGTCCAGCTGCGACAGCAGCGGCTCCCGATGCGTGATCGGTGCGCTTCATCGTGACGCATTCCCGCCGTCGCTCATCCTCTCCATCAGTCTCAGGGATCGCAGGCAAGCCGATGTTATTGCCCCATAAACTGACCCGGTCACCGCCGTAACCAATTCTTATCCATGTTCGCGGCAACGCCGGAACGTTCGCATTTGACTCAACTTGTTTTCGCCGACGACGGGGAGACAGAGATGAGCCAGGTTCGATATCTCAGGGAACAGGCGGCGCGCGCCGAGCGACTGGCGCGGAACATGATGGACGCAGTGACCATCCAGCGGCTGGTCGAAGCGTCCAGGGAATACCGCCAGCTGGCCGATCGCCTCGAGCTTTGCTCTGACCGCGACGGCACGAATGAGCCGACCGCAATCCTGCACTGATCCATCATTTACCGGCGCCCCCCGCTGGCATCCCTGCGCCCGGTAACGGGGCCGAACGGAGCGACATGACGCGACCTGACAAAGACTGGAAAGAGCAACGCGACCGGCTGTTGGCCGACACGCTCGCCTTCGTCCAGCAGGTCGCGGTCGAGCAACCGCTCCCCAGCGTGCCCGCCAAGACGATGGCCGCACAGCCCGTTGAGCCCGCGCCCGTCGTGTCGGGTCCGTCTCCGCGTCTGCCGATCCAGCAGACGTCCATGCGGGATGACATCCGCGCCCATGTCGATCTGTTCAGGGCACGTCAGCACGCATTTCAGGTGGCCCGGGATGCGCATTACGACGATGCCATCCGCCGTGTCCGCGCGGTTACCAAGAACTGGAGCTGACAGGTTACGGCAAGGCGGTTCGGCAGCCGCTTGCTGCTGCACGAAGCTTTGAAGGCGAAACAACCTGGCGTTGATCGCCACCCCTGGCATTTGCAATTAGTCAGACGCCGAACGGGGCGTGCCGACTGGCGCGTTGCGCAACTATTCGAGGGACTTCTCCATGATGAATAACGGTGTTCCGTTCGGCCTCTATATCGACGGCCGCTTCCAGCCATCCTCGACCGGGCGGACCATCACCGTCGAAAATCCGAAGGACCGCAGCATTGTCGCCGAAGTGGCCGAAGGCGATGCAGGGGATATCGACCACGCCATCGACGCCGCCGAACGCGCCGGCAAGATCTGGGCGTCGACACCGGGCGCGGAGCGCGGCGACATCATGCACCGCGCCGGCGAGCTGCTGGCCAGGAAGCTGCCCGAGCTTGTCGCCATCGAGGTCGACCAGATCGGCCGCGCCCGCCGCGAGATGAGTGCGCAGCTCGGCCGCCTGCCCGAATGGTTCCGCTATTTCGGCGCGGTGGCGCGCACCCATGAAGACACCGTGCCGCCGTTCGGCGGCAACTTCCTGAACTATACCCGCCGCGTGCCGCTCGGCGTGGTCGGCCACGTCACGCCGTGGAACCATCCGTTGCTGATCCTGACCAAGAAGATCGCGCCGTCGATGGCCGCCGGCAACACCATGGTGGTAAAGCCGAGCGAGCTGGCGCCGATAACGCCGCTCCTGCTCGGCGACATCTTCAAGGAGGCCGGCGTGCCTGACGGCGTCTACAATGTCGTACCAGGCTACGGCGCCACCGCCGGCAAGGCGCTGACCGCGAGCAAGCGCATCAAGAAGATCGACCTCACCGGCGGCACCGAGACCGGCAAGATGGTGGCGTCCATGGCCGGCGCCAACCTCACCAAGGTCGCCGCCGAACTCGGCGGCAAGGCCGCGGTGATCCTGTTCGACGACACCCCGATCGAGCGCGGCGTCGCGGCGGCGCTGTTCGCCTCCTTCATCGCCACCGGCCAGACCTGCGTGCAGGGCGCGCGGCTCCTGGTGCAGCGCTCGGTGCATGACGCCGTCGTGGCCGAACTGGTGAAGCGCACCAACGCGATCCGGATCGGGGATCCGCAGGACATGGCAACGCAGATGGGCCCGCTGGTGTCGGCGAAGCAGCGCGAGCTGACCGAGCGCTACGTCCAGATCGGACTCGATGAAGGCGCCACGCTCGCCGCCGGCGGCAAGCGCCCCGAAGGTGCCGCGTTCGACAAGGGCTACTATCACCAGCCGACCATCTTCACCGATGTCACCGGCAACATGCGCGTCGCCCAGGAAGAGATCTTCGGCCCGGTGGTGGTCGTGATTCCGTTCGACACCGAGGAGGAAGCGATCGCGTTGTCCAACGGCACCGAATTCGGTCTGGCCACCTCGATCTGGACCCGCGACATCACCCGCGCCCACCGTGTCGCCCACCGGCTCGAAAGCGGCATCGTCTGGATCAACGATCATCACCGCATCGATCCCTGCTCGCCCTGGGGCGGCTTCAAGATGAGCGGCATCGGCCGCGAGAACGGCCTGATCGCCTACGAGGAATACACCCAGATCCAGAACGTCATCGTCAATCTGTCGGACGACCCGTTCGACTGGTACGCGGATGACGGACAGGAGAAGCGGTATAGCTGATCCCGTAGCCCGGATGGAGCGCAGCGTCATCCGGGATTCACACGCCGTGGCGCCGTCTGCCCCGGATTGCGCTGCGCTCCATCCGGGCTACGGATAACGACCTACTCCTTCACAAACGCCGCGAACTTCTCCGCGTAATCCGGATGCCACCGCGACAGCGGCGGGCGGTTCTCGACTACGTCGCCCATCGCCCACGCCATGCGGCGTTCGTCGAGGCTGCGTGGCACGTCGTTGTCCGGGCACAGGATGTAGAAGTCGCCCGCCGCGAGGCGTTCGATCATGAAGTCCACCGTCTGCTCCGGCGTCCACGCCGCGGCGGGCTTCTCGGTGCGGTTGCCACCGGTCATGCCGGTGAACACAAAACCCGGGATCAGCAGATGCGCGCTGACCTGGCAGCCGTCGGTGTTGCGCAGCTCGTGCTGCAGCGCCTCGGTATAGGCCTTCACGCCGGCCTTCGAGACATTGTAGGCGGCATTGCCAGGCGGCGTGGTGATGCCCTGCTTCGATCCGGTGTTGATGATCAGCCCGGGCTTTCCCCGCGCGATCATCCCCGGCGCAAAGCTCTGCGCACCGTTGATGATGCCCCACAGATTGACGCCGAGCAGGCGCTCCCAGTTGTCGCGCGGACCGAGCGCCGTGCTGCCGATGCCCACACCGGCATTGTTCATCAAGACGTCACAGCCGCCGAACCGTGCGCGCACGCGGCTTTCAACGTCGACCAAAGCGTCGAGCTTGCTGACATCGGCCGACACCGCCATGACGTCGGACTCGCCGCCCGGCGCCGCCGCGGCGACCCGGCCGACGGCCTGGCCCAGGCGATCGTCGCCGAGATCGACGATGCACACGCGCATCCCGCGCGCGGCAAACGCCGTCGCCGCAGCCAGCCCGATGCCGGACGCGCCTCCGGTGATGACGGCAACCGAGTCGGCAGACAAAGCGGCATGGGACATGGGGCTCTCCTCGCAACACGAATGGATAGCTGCCGAAGGACGAGCCGTGGGGGCCGCTTCGGCGACACCCACCTTTTAGCGTCAACGCGCGGCGGCGTCACCGCAACTCTTCACGCGCGTAAAACTGCGCGAAAGAAATCTCGGCGTGCGGCGCCATGGGTCCCGCGTTGTTTATTCAGGATCGGGCGCCCGCCGTTCAGGCCAGTTCGGCGGCGGCGCGCTGCATGTTGCCCGACATGTCGCTGGTGACGGCGCTCTGCTCTTCGACGGCGGCGGCTGTGGTGTTGACGTATTCGTTGACGTCCTCGATGGCGCTCTTGATGGCGACCAGCGCGCTGACCACGTCGCCGCTGACGCCGTTAAGGCCGTCGATCTCCGACGTAATCTTGTCGGTGGCCTGCTTGGCCTGGTTGGCGAGGTTCTTCACCTCGGACGCCACCACCGCGAAGCCGCGGCCGGCTTCGCCCGCGCGCGCCGACTCGATGGTCGCGTTGAGCGCCAGCAGATTGATCTGGCTGGTGATGTTGCCGATCAGTTCGACGATGCCGCCCATCGCCTGCGCCGCGTCGTTCAGCCGTTGCGCCTGGGCGTCGGCCAGCGCCACGCGTTCGGCCGCCGACACTGCCGTCTGGCGCGATTTGACCATGGTCTCCGAGATCTCCCGGATCGACGCCGTCATCTCCTCGCTCCCCGCGGCGACCGAGTCGATCAGCGCCCGCGCGCGTGCGGCCTTCATGCGGCCCTGTGCCAGCGCCGTCGTATCGGTGGCGTATTTGACGACCTTGAAGGGTTTGCCGTTGAGGTCGAGGATCGGATTGTAGGACGCCTGGATCCAGATCTCCTTGCCGCCCTTGCCGAAGCGCTTGTATTCGGCCGCCTGGTAATGACCGCGGTTGAGATTGGACCAGAACTCCGCATAGGCCGCGCTGCCGCGTTCCAGCGGGTCCACGAACATGCTGTGATGCTTGCCCTTGATCTCGTCGAGCGAATAACCGAGAGCTTGCAGGAAATTGTCGTTAGCGTCGACGATGGTCCCGTCCATGCGAAATTCGA
>JBEVEC010000288.1:0-29022 GCA_040512975.1 Tardiphaga sp.
GGCCTGGCGCTGGTCGAGCAAATTCCGCAGGGCCACAAGGTGGCATTGCAAGACATTGCGTCCGGCGACGCGATCATCCGCTACGGCGAAATCATCGGTCACGCCACCGCCGACATCGCGCAAGGCGGCTGGGTCAAGGAAAGCCTGATGCTGATGCCCGAGGCGCCGTCGCTGGGCAATCTGCCGAAGGCGCGCGCGACGCCGCAGCCGGTCGCGCCGCTGGAAGGCTACACTTTCGAGGGCTACCGCAATCTCGACGGCTCGGTCGGCACCCGCAACATCCTGGCCATCTCGACCTCCGTGCAATGCGTCGCTGGCACCGTGGACTACGCCATCAAGCGCATCCGCCAGGAGCTGCTGCCGAAATATCCGAACGTCGATGACGTGTTGGCGGTGACCCACGCCTATGGCTGCGGCGTCGCGATCAATGCACCGGGCGCGGCGGTGCCGATCCGCACGCTGCAGAATCTTGCGAAGAATCCCAATTTCGGCGGCGAGGTGATGATCGTCGGCCTCGGCTGCGAAAAGCTGCAGCCGGAATTGCTCCTGCCCGAAGGCATGATCACCGAACACGACGACATCGTCCGGATGCAGGACGAGAGCCTCACCGGCTTCGGCGAGATCGTCGACAGCATCGTCGACATGGCCGAGGCGCGGCTGAAGGTGCTCGACCAGCGCCGCCGCGAGACCTGCCCCGCCGCCGATCTCGTGGTCGGCCTGCAATGCGGCGGCAGCGACGCGTTTTCCGGCGTTACCGCCAATCCCGCCGTCGGCTTTGCTGCGGACCTGCTGGTGCGCGCCGGCGCCACCGTGATGTTTTCGGAAGTCACCGAGGTGCGCGACGCCATCCATTTGCTGACGCCGCGCGCGGTCAACCAGGACGTCGCCGACGCGCTGATCCGCGAGATGGACTGGTACGACCGCTATTTGCTCGGCGGCGAGGCCGACCGCAGCGCCAACACCACGCCCGGCAACAAGAAGGGCGGCCTCTCCAACATCGTCGAGAAGGCGATGGGCTCGGTGATCAAGTCCGGCACCTCGCCGATCTCCGGCGTGCTGTCGCCGGGCGAACGCGTCCGCGAGAAAGGCCTGATCTTCGCCGCGACCCCGGCCAGCGACTTCATCTGCGGCACGCTGCAGCTTGCATCGGGCATGACGCTGCACGTCTTCACCACCGGCCGCGGCACGCCCTACGGCCTCGCTGCGGCACCGGTGATCAAGGTGTCGACGCGCAGCGATCTCACCAAGCGCTGGCACGACCTGATCGACCTCGACGCCGGCACCATCGCCACCGGCGACGCGACCATCGAAGATGTCGGCTGGGAGCTGTTTCGGCTGATGCTCGATGTGGCCAGCGGGCGCAAGAAGACCTGGGCCGATACCTGGGGCATCCACAATTCGCTGGCGCTGTTCAATCCGGGGCCGGTGACCTAGGCACGGTCTGTAGCCCGCTTGAGCGCAGCGACGGGCGGGACGGCTTCCCCGCATATCGTTCCGCTCATGCGGGCTACGGCACCGTGTCGACCGCTCGCGTCGGGATCAACAGCTTCGCGCAGGCAAAGCCCAGCACGAAGATGATCGCGCTGCAGACCAGCAGCGTCGGCAGTTGCCCGGCATGGGTGAGCCCGAAGCCATAGGCGATCGGGCCGACGGTCTGGCCCATGAAGAAGCAGAAGGCGTGCAGCGACATCGCGCTGGCGCGGGCGTCCTGCGACAACTCGCTGGAAAAGATCTGCAGCGAGCCGTGCAGCATGTAGAAGCCCCAGCCCATCAGCAGGAGCGTTAGGCCCTGGATCTGCCAGGCCGGCGCGAAGCCGGTGGCGGCGAGCTGGATGGCGATGATGATGCCGCCGGAAATCATCATGCCGTTGACGCCGAGCCGCGGCAGCATGCGCGACACCGTCGCGGTGTAGAACAGCCCGCCGATGGCGAAGCACGCCAACACCAGGCCGGCGATGCTGAGGCTGGTGACGCCGCGCTCGAACAGGAACGACGATACATAGGGCATCAGGCCGAAGATGCAGCAGCCCTCGATGAACACGGCAGAGTAGCAGATCAGCGTGTTGGGATTGGCAAAGATGGTGCGGTAGCCGTGCCGCAGCACGCCGAAATCGAGCTTGCTCGCGGGCCGCGCGAGGTTCGCGCCCTTGAAACCGATGGCGATCGCCACCGACGACAACAACGCCAGCGCGCCGAGCACCGCTAGCACGCCGCGCCAGCCGAGGAATTCGCCAATCACGCCGGATGCCGTGGCGCCCAGCAGGTTGCCGGTCATCGAGCCCGCCATCACCCGGCTGATCGCCACCTGTCGCAGATGCGGCGCGACCAGATCGCTGGTCAGGCTCAAGGTCACCGGAAACACCCCGCCTGCCCCGATGCCTGACAGCACGCGCGTCACGAGCAACAGGGAATAGGACGACGTCATCGACCCCAGCACGCTGGAGATGCCGAGCAGCACCAGGCAGATCACCATCAGGCGCGCCTTGCCGAACAGGTCCGCGGCCGCGCCCAGTGCGGGCTGCACGACGGCATAGGTGAAGGCCAGCGCCGATGACAGCCCGGCCGCCGTCGCCACCGACACGCTGAGTTCGTCGGCAAGATGCGGCAGCACCGGGTCCAGCGCGCGCATCGACAATGCGGCTGCAAACGACGCCAGCGCGATAATGTTAAGAACGGGAGGCAGCATCAGCGCGGCACGCGTAAAGTCATGCGTGCAATACCGTCGGCGGTAATATCTCGGACTGTGTCATCCATCGGCCATAGCGCTGCAGCAGCGAACGGTCAAACGCCCGATGCAGCGCAACACAATTTATAATTGCATTTTAAGATCGGCAAACGATATGCTTGCTGTTCTCATGTAGCGACGCACGCGATTGAAGATCGCTTTTCAAGTTTTTGGGTTGCAACTGCACCAGCGCAGCTAGCGGGAGCACGCAATGTCAAACCAGCACGAGCTTGATGAATCCTACACCAATGGCCAAGCCTCGACCAATGCGCGCTTCGCCGGCCACGCCTCGCAGATACTGACCGGTGACGACGTCGTGCCGGCATGGCGGGAGCTTGTTGCGGCAGCCAAGCGCATCGCCATGGTCGCCGATCAGATTGAACAGGACAACCTGCCTTCCACGCCTGCCATTGCGCGGCTGTTGCCTGCTCCGCTCGCTGGCCGGTCTCAATCTGTCACCGGTTCAGCTTGCTATCTGCCGACGCGTTCTCAATGTTTTCGAGACCGGCTCGGTCGAAGGCGACTACAGCGCGATCAGCATTTTCGCCGACGGGCCCAACAATATCCGGCAGATCACCTACGGCCGTGCGCAGACGACGGAATACGGCAATCTTCGCGAACTCGTTCGGATGTATGTCGATGCAGGCGCACAGTTCTCCGCCGAGCTTCACCCGTTCGTGCCCCAGATCGGCCGGACCGCGCTGGTCGACAATGCCAACTTCAAGTCGCTGCTGCGCCGTGCCGGCGCTGAAGATGCGGTGATGCGCAGCACCCAGGATGATTTCTTCGATCACCGATATCTGACGCCGGCGCTGAACTGGGCCGCCCAGAACGGCTTCACCCGCGCGCTCTCGGCCCTCGTGATCTATGACAGCTTCATCCACAGCGGCCGCATCCTCGATCTGCTGCGCGGGCGGTTCGACGAACGTCCGCCGGCCAGCGGTGGCGACGAACAAACCTGGATCCGGCAATATGTCGATGCGCGTCACGAGTGGCTGCTGAACCACGATCGTCCGGCGGTACGCAACAGCACCTATCGTACCCGCGACCTTGCCCGCGAGATCGCGCGCAACAACTGGGAACTGTCGCAGCTGCCCATCATGGCCAATGGCACGCCGGTCGATGCAGGCACGCAAGCCATCGCAGGCGGCTTCGCCGCAGACAACGAGATGGCCAATGCTGGCGTCGCAGGGACGACAGGTGAGATTGACGTGGCCGAAGCCGGAATATTTGGCGACAACGCCTATGCGGCGCAGCCGTTTGCGGTTTCGGCCGAGCTGACGGCCGCTGGCGACGCGGCAACCCTCGCGTCGCTTATCCTGAGCGACCCGAAGATCAAGCTCGCGACCGGACACGTGTCCGGCGTGGTCGACCAGGCCAACGCGCGCCAGAACATCATCGATGTGGCGGCGGGCCTGAAGGCTGCGCGCAGTCACTACGGGACCGCGCCCGGCGGCAACGTGGCGCTCGATCCGCGGCTGTTGCGCGCCATCGTCAGCCTGGCGCAGCAGTATTCATTCTCGATCTCGGAACTCGCGGGCGGCTCCCACAACGCCAATTCGCGGCACTATGCGGGCATTGCGGTCGACTTCAACACGCTGAACGGGCGCAGCATCCGCGCCGGCCACCCCGACCTCGCCGCGTTCATGGCCAGTTGCCACGCGCTCGGCGTCACCGAACTGCTCGGGCCGGGGGCACCGCATCACGAAACCCATGTCCATGCCGCGTGGCCGAGATTGCAGTGATCCCTTCGGATCGTCCGTCAGTCCGACAGCCCCTTTGACAGCCTGTCAAAGGCCATCAGGTTTTTCAGCAGCGCCTCGAAGTCGCGCAGCGGCACCATGTTCGGGCCGTCCGACGGCGCGTTGTCGGGATCGGGATGGGTCTCGATGAACACGCCGGCGACGCCGACGGCGACCGCCGCGCGGGCCAGCACCGGCACGAATTCGCGCTCGCCGCCCGATGATGCGCCCTTGCCGCCGGGCTGCTGCACCGAATGGGTGGCGTCGAAAATCACTGGCGCGCCGGTGGTGCGCGCGAGAATCGGCAGCGCGCGCATGTCCGAGACCAGCGTGTTGTAGCCGAACGACGCACCGCGCTCCGTCACCAGCACGTTGTCATTGCCGCTGCCGACGAGTTTCGCGACCACATTGGTCATATCCCACGGCGCCAGAAACTGGCCCTTCTTGACGTTGACGACGCGGCCCGTGGCCGCGGCGGCCAGCAACAGGTCGGTCTGCCGGCACAGGAAGGCCGGAATCTGCAGCACGTCGACCGCCTCGGCCGCGCGCGCGCACTGGTCGATCTCGTGCACGTCGGTGAGCACCGGCAATCCAAACGTCTCGCGGATTTCGGCAAAGATCGGTAACGCCTGGTCGAGGCCAACACCGCGCGCCGCGGCGGCGCTTGTGCGGTTGGCCTTGTCGAACGAGGTCTTGAAGATGAGGCCGATGCCCAGCCGCGTCGCAATCTCCTTCAGCGCGCCGGCCATCTCCAGCGCATGCGCCCTGCTCTCGAGCTGGCACGGCCCGGCGATCACAGACAGCGGCAGATGATTGCCGAAGGCGACGGCGCCGGCATGAACGATGGGGGCGGCGTGCGACGTGCTCAATGGTCTTTCCTTCATCGTCTGTTGCGGCAGCGACCGCTACTAGCAGTCGCTGCCGATCCGTTCACTTCAATGCCGAAAAGGCGGTCGGAGTCAGAAACTGGCTGACGATATTGCCGACGATCTGTCCGCTTTCTTCGGACTTCGACCGTGCGGCGATCCAGTCCGGATCGGACTGGAACGCGGTCCAGCCTCGCTCGCGATCCGCCATCGACTCCCACTTCAGAATGTAAGTGAGATCGTTGTTGGATTCGCCGATCACGGTGGTGAAGAAGCCCGCCTGCTGGATGCCGTGCTTGTCCCACAACGCCAGCGTGGCGTCCTCGAACCGTTTGATGAGGGCCGGCAGGCGTCCGGGCAGGCAACGATACACGCGCAATTCGTAGATCATCGGTTTCCTCCGTTTGTTTTTGTGCTGGCGTTATAGCGGAGGCAGGCCGAAGTGTCTTGAGCGCCCGGCGCGCGCCCGGCACGGCCCCGCGCATGGCTTCAGAAACCCGTCTGGGTGCCGCGCGGCCTACGCCTGCCGGAAACCGGTCAGGAAGGCATCGAGACAGTCCTGGATCGCGTCGATCCCGTATCCGCCTTCCTGCACGATCAGCGTCGGCAGGTCGAGCGACCGGACCTTGCTGCCGACGGTCCCGAAATCCGCCGCGTCCAGCTTCAGAATGCCGATCGGGTCGTCGCGATGGGCATCGAGGCCGAGCGCCACGACAACGGCGTCGGCGCCGAAAGCGCGGATGCGCCCGAGCGCCGTGTCCAGCGCGGCACTCATCTCGGCGCCGCCGGCGCCGGGCGGAAGCGGCAGATTCAGATTGAAGCCTTCGCCTGCGCCAACGCCGGTTTCGTTCGCGTAACCCGTGTAGTACGGCCCGAAGTTGGTCGGGTCGCCATGGATGGAAATCGTCAGAACATCCGGCCGCGTGTAGAAAATCTGCTGCGTGCCATCGCCGTGGTGAACGTCGACATCGATGATGGCCACCTTGCCGAAGCGGCCGCGCAGGCGTTGCGCGGCGATCGCGCTGTTGTTCAGATAGCAGAAGCCGGTGCCGCGATCGGCGCGCGCATGGTGGCCTGACGGCCGGCACAACGCATAGGCCGCGCGGTCACCGGCCAGGATGGCGTCGGCACTCGCCGCCGCCGTCTCCGATGCACGCAGGATCGACAGCCAGCTGTCCGGCCCCATCGGCACCGACAGATCGCCCAGATACCATCCGACCTGACCGATGAAGCCCGTGGCCGGACAATCGGGCCGTGCGGCATCTTCGGGACGCCCACTCCAATACGGGAAATACTGCGGCCAGACCTCCGGCCCGTGATCGGGCAGCCGTGCCCAGTTGTCCCACGCGGTTTCCAGAAAGCGGACAAATGCCGGCGTATGAACCGTGAGTGCGGGACCGGTCCCGACTTCGTTGGGCTGCTCCGGCGTGATCCCGTGCCGCGCCAGGGCCCCCATCAGGCGCTCGGTGCGGACCGGCGTATCCTTGACGGGCACAAAACGGCCGTAGCGCATGAATTGCTGCGGCGAATGAAGCGCCTGGTCCGGATGATAGAACGCGCGCATGCTAGATCCCTCGTCAACAATGTCTCTGCCTGGCCCGCCGCATGGGCGAAGCGATATGCGGGAATCGTCGAGGTTGCCGCATCCCCGCCCCGGATGTCGCTGCGCTCATCCGGGCCAAGGATCGATCACACCAGCCGGCTTTGCGCCGCCGCCGCCTTGATGAAGGACGCAAACAGTGGATGCGGCTCGAACGGGCGCGATTTCAGCTCCGGGTGATACTGCACGCCGATGAACCACGGGTGGTTCTCGTATTCGACGATCTCCGGCAGCACGCCGTCCGGCGACAGGCCGGAAAACTTCAAGCCGTGCTTTTCGAGGCGTTCCTTGTAGGCCGTGTTGACCTCGTAGCGATGGCGATGGCGCTCGGAAATTTCCGTGGCGCCGCCATAGACCTCCGAGACCTTGCTGCCTGATGTCAGCGACGCCGGATAGGCGCCGAGCCGCATGGTGCCGCCGAGGTCGCCGGCATTGGTGCGCTTCTCGAGTTCGTTGCCGCGCAGCCATTCGGTCATCAGGCCGACCACGGGCTCCGAGGTCTCGCCGAATTCCGTGGAGTTGGCGTCCTTGATGCCGGCAAGGTTACGCGCGCCTTCGATCACCGCCATCTGCATGCCGAAGCAGATGCCGAAATACGGCACCTTGCGCTCCCTGGCGAACTGCGCCGCGCGGATCTTGCCCTCGGCGCCGCGCTGGCCGAACCCGCCGGGGACCAGGATGCCGTTGACGTGTTCGAGGAACGGCGCCGGGTCCTCGTTCTCGAACACTTCCGACTCGATCCAGTCGAGATTGACCTTCACCTTGTTGGCGATGCCGCCATGGGACAGCGCCTCCGTCAGCGACTTGTAGGCGTCCTTCATGCCGGTGTATTTGCCGACAATGGCGATGGTCACAGCACCCTCGGGATGGCGGACGCGGTCGTTGATCGTGTTCCAGGTCTTCAGCTCGGGCAGCGCCTTCGGCGTCATGCCGAACGCCGCCAGCACTTCGTCGTCGAGGCCGGCCGTGTGGTAGGCCTCAGGCACCGCATAGATGTTGTCGACGTCGCGCGCCTCGATCACGGCGCTTTCGCGGACGTTACAGAACAGGCCGAGCTTGCGGCGCTCTTCCTTGGGTATGTCGCGGTCGCAGCGGCACAGCAGGATGTCGGGCTGGATGCCGATCGAGCGCAGCTCCTTGACGGAATGCTGGGTCGGCTTGGTCTTCAACTCGCCGGCGCTCGGGATATAGGGCAGCAGGGTCAGGTGGACGAACACGGTGTCGCCGCGCGGCAGGTCGTTGCGCAGTTGGCGGATCGCCTCGAAAAACGGAAGGCCCTCGATGTCGCCGACGGTGCCGCCGATTTCGACCAGCACGAAATCGTAGGCGTCGTTGTCCGAGAGGACGAAATCCTTGATGGCGTTGGTGACGTGCGGAATCACCTGGATGGTGGCGCCCAAATAGTCGCCGCGCCGCTCCTTGGTGAGGATGTCCTGGTAGATCCGTCCGGTGGTGATGTTGTCCGCCTTGGTGGCAGGACGACCGGTGAAGCGCTCGTAGTGGCCGAGGTCAAGGTCGGTCTCGGCGCCGTCGTCGGTGACGAACACCTCGCCGTGCTGATACGGCGACATCGTGCCGGGGTCGAGGTTGAGGTAGGGGTCGAGTTTGCGAAGCCGGACCTTGTAGCCCCGCGCCTGCAACAGGGCTCCCAGAGCCGCCGAAGCCAGACCTTTACCGAGCGAGGAGACCACGCCGCCGGTGATGAAAATGTACCGCGCCATGGGGCTTAACCTTTAAGGCTCCAGGATCGATTCGCCAAAGCGAATCGCAGCCGCCAGCCGGGATTCGGTGAGGCTGTGGGTGACTTCGAAAACGAAATGATTGCAAGCCCTTGATGGGGATTGCTGATGCAGGATGGAAGCTCCCATCCTGCATGACGTCCCTGCGTTATTGCGACCGCGGCGCCTGCGGGCCGGTCGGCGCCTGCGGCTCGTCGGCTTTTTTCAGGGTATCCAGCAGGCCACCCGAGCTCGGCGCCGACAGCGGTGAACCCGGCTGCGACACCGGCGCGCTGTTGCCCTGGAAAATCGAGGTCGGCTTGCGCTCATAGCCGGCCAGCCACGACAGGAACAGGCTGGTGAGGAAGAAGCCGACGGCCAGGAAACCGGTGGTTCGCGTCAGCAGGTTGGCCGTGCCGCGGCTCGACATGAAGCCGCCACCGCCGCCGCCGCCCACGCCGAGGCCGCCGCCTTCGGACTTCTGCAGCAGCACCACCGCGATCATGGCAGCGACAAAGATCAAATGAATGACGATAATGACGCTCTGCATCGTGTCCTTCCATCGCAAGCACGCCGCGCCATTCGCCGGCAGCAGTCATCACTTGCGGGGTTTGAATCCAGCGGTGTCTACACGATCAAATGGGGGATTGTCACCCCCGGCGCCAGCCTGCAGCCTAGCCATCAATGGTCAGGCCTATCGTCACGCGGCAAGATCGTCCAACGTGATGCGAAGGGCCGCAGCGATCTTCTTCAAGGTATTCAGATCACTCGTGCTTTTGCCGGCCTCGATTTCCACAAGCGCGGCGGGCGAAACGCCGCTTTCCTCAGCTAGGGTCGCTTCGCTCATGCCGCGTTTGGTCCGCCAGAACGTCAAAGGCGACGGAGAGGCGAGCAGCGCGTCGACTTCATCGCTGGTCAACAACTCTTCTAGCCCCGCTGCCCGGCGCGCGTCTGACGCGCGCAGCAGGTCCGAGTCGATGCGGTCTTCTTTTTGTTCGACCAGTGTTTCGTATTCTGCCCGCGACAGAATGACGATGTCGTCGCCGTTCGCGGCTTTGGTCATGACCGCCATCATGTTCTCCTACCCGTAAATACCGCCGCGGGGTCCGACGTCCTCGACAATGATGCTATCGGCCGTTTCGCAGAACAAAACCCTGAAGTCGCCCACCCGGAGGCGTTTGCCATCGCGACCGACCAGCACCGACACGTTGTTGCGCAGCGCTGCGGGATCATCGGCGTATTGCCGGATCTTCGCAAGAATGGCGTCGGCCCGGTTGGCGTGCCTGCGCAATGCTGCGGCGGCCGTTCTCGTGAAAACGATCTTCTTCATTCACGCATCTCACGACGGCCAGGACAACCCTGGCGCAGCAAGACGCGACACGCAATCTCAGATTGTCAACAACCCGCCGCAATCGCCAGAAAATCCGACGCTTTCAGGCTGGCGCCCCCGACAAGGGCGCCGTTGACGTTCGGGACGGCCATCAGTTCGCGGGCATTGGAGGGCTTGACGGACCCTCCGTACAGGATCCGGATGGCGGCGCCCTCCCCCTTGTAGCGCTCGGTCAGGTGATGGCGGATGAATTTGTGGACCTGGGCGACGTCTTCCACGGTCGGCGTGAGCCCGGTGCCGATCGCCCACACCGGCTCATAGGCGATCACCAAGTTGCCCGTGGTGGCGTCGTCCGGCAGCGAGCCCTGCAGCTGCGCGCCGCAGATCGACAGCGTGTGGCCGGCATCGCGCTGAGCTTGCGTTTCGCCGATGCAGACGATGGCGGTCAGCCCGGCGCGCCAGGCGGCCAAGGTCTTGTCCCGCACCACGGCGTCGGTCTCGCCGTGATCGGCGCGGCGTTCCGAATGGCCGACAATGACCGCGGCGGCCCCGGCATCCGCCAGCATCTCGGCCGAGACGTCGCCGGTATGGGCGCCGGAAGCTTTGCTGTGGCAATCCTGGGCACCGACGGTGACCACCCGGTCGGTCTCCTGCCCGAAGCTGGAAGCCCGCTGGGCCAGCGGCGCCACCAAAGTGAAGGGCGGGCAGACCAGGAGGTCGGCCTTGCCGAGGACGTCCGGCGCGCCGCGCAGCATGGCGTCGAATTCCGCCATCGACGCCTGCAAGCCGTTCATTTTCCAGTTGCCGGCGATCAGCGGCCGAACGGCGTCAGTCATGAGGGTGCCCCGCATTATAAATGGTGCCCCTGAGCTAACAGAGCATCCGCCGGCGCTCAAGCCGGCCGCTCGCCCCGCAGCCCGCGCTCGCGCTGGATCTCCTCGGCGGTGAAATCGGGCGCAGCGGGATCGAAATGACTCCAGCCTGACGACGCCAGCGCGCTGCGGCGCTGGGCGATATCGACCGACGATGGATTCAGGACGGCTTCGAGCCGTTCCTTGTCGGCCGCGGCGACCTTGGCGCTGACCATGGTGCCGCCGCGACGGATGCTCTCGGCAAAGACCTCGGCCTCATTGGCCGCCACGCCGGCCTCGGCCAGCATGCCGATGACGCCGCCGGCCGCGCCTGCGGCCACCGCGCCGGCTGCCGCCGCCGCCAGCCACCCGGCCGCCACCACCGGGCCGAGCCCCGGCACGGCCAGCAGGCCGAGGCCGGCCAGCAATCCGCCGAATCCACCGAAGCCGGCGCCGATCGCGGCACCCTTGCCGGCGCCCGCGGCGTAGTCGGGCGCGAACCACTTGTCGGCATTGTTGGCGATGATGCTGATGTCATCCTCGGCCACGCCCGCTTCGCGCAGATGCAGCACGGCCGTCTGGGCGTCGGCATAGTCGTCGAACAGCCGGGAGATGGTCACCTTGCTCATGATGCGCACACTCCTCGGTGCGGCCTTGCCGTCGTCACGGGTGGGTCGTCACGTGGCCCTTGTAGTCGACGCTGACGGTGACACGGTCGGCGCCCTTTTTGGCGGTGCCGCGCCAGATGCCCTGACGGTCGTTCACGAGCGGCGACACGTCGGTATAGCCATGGGATGTCAGCAGGTCCCTCGCCTGGCTTTCCACAAAACTGTTGGCACCGGGCTCGGGCGCACGGCTGGTATCGGCAGCCGGCGCAGGACCGGTCGACGGCTTCTGCTGCGCCGCGGCGCCCGCGAGCGTCGCCAACACACCTGCAATCGCCAGTCCCGATAGCATCCCGATACGCATTGATTGTCCCCGGCCCTTGGCGGCTTTGCCACACTCAAGTGATGGCCGCCATCCAAAGTTCCCGTTGCAGGCGATGTTCTTGGCAACGACGTGGGGCGCTACCATCCGCCCCGCCCCAGCCGGTTGCGACACGGCTTTTGCCACTTTATGATGCGGATCCAATTCGGCTGCGCCCTCCCCGTGGATTCTCGCGGCTGGCGCGCGCCGGTTTCCCTCCTGACAAATAAGATGGCCCCATGCTTCGAGGAATGCGCAAAGCCTCATCCAATTGGATTGGCAAAACGATCATGAGCGTCGTGATGGGCGTGCTCATCATCTCGTTCGGCATCTGGGGCATTGCCGACATCTTCAAGGGTTACGGCCAGGCGAAGCTCGCCACCATCGGTTCGACCGAGATCTCGACCGACCAGTTCCGTCAGCTCTACACCGACCGGCTGCAGCAGATCGGCCGCCAGTTCGGCCGTCCCGTCACGCCCGACCAGGCCCGTGCCTTCGGCCTCGACCGCCAGGTGCTGCAGCAGGCGATCGCCGAAGCCGCCCTCGACGAGGACGCCCGCCGCCGCCGCCTGGGCGTCGACGACGCCGAAGTGATGCGCCAGATCACAAGCGATCCCAACTTCCAGGCGCCGACCGGCGGCTTCGATGCCGCGCGCTTCCAGCAGCTGATCCGTTCGCTGGGCTATACCGAACAGCGTTATGTCGCCGAGCAGCGCAAGGTCTCGCTGCGCCGGCAGATCGCCAGCACGATCACGACTGGCGTTGAGCCGCCCAAGACCATGCTCGACGCGCTGAGTCGCTTCCAGAACGAGTCCCGTACCATCGATTACGCGAAGCTCGGCAGCGCCGACGCCGGCACCATCGAAGCGCCCTCGCCTGAGGCGCTGGCCGCCTATTTCGACGAAAACAAGAACCAGTTTCGCGCACCGGAATATCGCAAGGTCGCCATCCTTGCGCTGACGCCGGACGAATTGGCGAAATGGGCAACCGTCTCCGACGACGACGCCAAGAAGGTGTTCGAGCAGCGCAAGGACCGGATATCGACGCCGGAGCAGCGTCAGATCTTCCAGATCGTGTTTCCGAATGCCGCGGATGCCCAGGCAGCGCGCGCGAAGTTGAACGACACGTTCTCGTTCGAAGACCTCGCCAAGGAGCGCAACCTGTCGGCGACGGACATCGACCTCGGCATGGTCGCCAAGGCCGGCATCCTGGATCCCAACGTTGCCAATGCGGCGTTCTCGCTGGCGCCGGATGGCATCAGCGAACCGATCGCCGGCCAGTTCGGCGTCACGCTGGTCAAGGTCGGCAAGATCCAGCCCGGCACCACGCCGAGCTATGACAGCGTCGCGGCCAACGTGAAGCGCGACCTTGCCGTCGAGCGCGCCCGCGCCGCGGTGGCGGACCTGCACAACAAGGTTGAGGACGAGCGCGGCGGCGGCGCCAACATCGTCGACACCGCCAAGAAGCTCGGCCTGACCGCGGTGACCATCGACGCGGTCGACCGCTCGGGCCAAGGCCCCGACGGCAAGCCGGTGACGGGCATTCCCACAGGCGTCGACGTGATCTCGCAGGCCTTCAACAGCGATGTCGGTGTCGACACCGAGGCGCTGGCGGTCAATGGCGGGTATGTCTGGTACGACGTGCTCGGCATTACGCCGGCTCGCGCCCGCACGCTCGACGAGGTCAAGCCGCAGGTCGAGGCGCGCTGGCGCGAGGATCAGATCACCAGCAAGCTCCGCGCCAAGGCCGAGGATCTGGTCAAGAAGCTCGACGGCGGCGCCAAGCTGGGAGACGACGCCACCGGCGCCGGGCTCAAGGTCGAGACCGCGTCGTTCAAGCGCGATGGCACCGTGGCCGGCCTGTCGCCGGGCGTGGTCCAGGGCGTATTTCGCGGCGCGAAGGGCGGCGCGGGTCAGGCGCCGGGCATGGGCCAGGCCGAGTGGATCGTCTACCGCATCACCGACATCCAGGCGCCGGCCTTCGATGCGGCGTCGGACGATGCCAAGAAGCTGAAGGACACCGTGCAGCGCGGGCTGACCGATGAGCAGGTCGCGCAATACGTGACCAAACTCGAAACCCAGATTGGCACCAGCATCAACCAGGAAGCCTTCGCAGTGGCCACCGGCGCCGCGAATAGCAACAACTAGGCATTTGAGGCTCGCAGGATGGGTGGAGACGCGGGCAGCCCCGGCGGTCCGCGTCGAAACCCATCGTCCCGCATACCGAAGATGGGTTTCGCAAGCGCTCGGCCCGTCCTACAAAGTCCTTTCTGCATCACTCTGAAAGCATCCGATGGACAATCTCAGGGCAATCATCGCCAGGGTCGCGACCGGCGCCACGCTCTCGCGTGAGGAAGCCGCATCGGCCTTCGACAGCATGATGTCGGGCGAAGCCACGCCGTCGCAGATGGGCGGGCTGTTGATGGCGTTGCGGGTCCGCGGCGAGACCGTCGACGAAATCACCGGCGCCGTCGAGGCGATGCGCGCCAAGATGCTGCGGGTCAAGGCGCCGGCCGGCGCGGTCGACGTGGTCGGCACCGGCGGTGACGGCTCGGGCTCGGTCAATGTCTCGACCTGCGCGTCCTTCATCGTCGCCGGCTGCGGCGTGCCCGTCGCCAAGCACGGCAACCGCGCGCTATCGTCAAAATCCGGCGCCGCCGACGTGCTGGCTGCGCTCGGGGTCAAGATCGACCTGACGCCGGCCGAAGTCACGCGCTGCCTCAGCGAAACCGGCATCGGCTTCATGTTCGCGCCGGCGCATCATCCGGCGATGAAGAACGTCGGCCCGACCCGCGTCGAGCTCGCCACCCGCACCATTTTCAATCTGCTCGGGCCGCTGTCGAATCCCGCCGACGTGAAACACCAGATGGTCGGCGTGTTCTCGCGGCAATGGGTTCTCCCGCTGGCCCAGGTCCTGAAGAACCTCGGCTCCGAAGCCGCCTGGGTGGTGCACGGCTCCGATGGTCTCGACGAGATCACCCTCACCGGCCCGACCTTCGTGGCGGCGCTGGAACACGGCAATATCCGCAGTTTCGAGATCACCCCGGAAGACGCCGGCCTGCCCCGCGCCGGCGCCGATGCGCTGAAGGGCGGCGACGCCCAGGCCAATGCCATCGCGCTGCAGAGCGTGCTGGACGGCATGCCGAGCGCCTTCCGCGACGTGGCGCTGTTCAATGCCGCGGCGGCCTTGCTGGTGGCCGGCAAGGTGAAGGACCTCAAGGAAGGCGTTGCACTCGGCCGGACCTCGCTGGACAGCGGCGCGGCGCTGAAGAAATTGCAGCAGCTGGTGGCGGTCTCGAACAGTTGAGTTGCCGCGCCGCGCTCCGCGACGCACATCCAGAGCCAGACCAGCCGGAACGACAGTGCCGATGTCCGACATCCTGACCAAGATCGAATCCTACAAGCGCGAGGAAATCGCCGCCGCCAAGCGCACGCATTCGCTGTCCTCGCTGGAGGCGCTGGCCAAGGCCGCGCCGCCGCCGCGCGGCTTCATGACGGCGATCTATCGCAAGCTCGACAAGGGCGAGTTCGCACTGATCGCCGAGGTCAAGAAAGCCTCGCCGTCGAAGGGCCTGATCCGCGCCGACTTCGACCCGCCGACGCTTGCGAAGGCCTATGAGGCCGGCGGCGCCGCCTGCCTGTCGGTGCTCACCGACACGCCGTCATTCCAGGGCCATCTCGACTTCATGGTCGCGGCGCGCGCCGCGGTGAAACTACCGGTGCTGCGCAAGGATTTCATGTTCGACACTTATCAGGTGGTCGAGGCCCGCGCCCACGGCGCCGACTGCATCCTGATCATCATGGCCGCGCTGGACGACGCGCAGGCGCGCGACCTGGAGGACGCCGCCATCGCGCATGGCATGGACGTGCTGCTGGAGGTCCATGACCAGCCGGAGCTGGAGCGCGCGCTGAACCTGCGCTCGCCGATGATCGGCATCAACAACCGCAACCTGCGCAGCTTCGAGACCTCGCTCGCCACCAGCGAGACGCTGGCGCCGATGATTCCGAAGGACCGGCTGAAGGTCGGCGAAAGCGGCATCTTTACGCCTGCGGACCTCGCGCGGCTGGAACGCGTCGGCATCTCCACCTTCCTGGTCGCCGAAAGCCTGATGCGGCAGGATGACGTGGCGGCGGCGACCAAGGCTTTGCTGAAGAAGCACTGACGCGCTGCTTCCTTCCCTTCTCCCCTTGTGGGAGAAGGTGGCACGGCCGAAGGCCGTGACGGATGAGGGGTAGCCACGAGGTCGGTGCTTGTGACTACCCCTCACCCGTCTCGAAGCGCTTCGCGCTTCGATCCACCCTCTCCCACAAGGGGAGAGGGGAAGAACAGCGATTGGGCGCTCATGGCCAAAAAAGACAAATCCAAGTCCCCCGCCCTCACCCACATCGACTCCTCCGGTGAAGCGCGCATGGTCGATGTCTCGGCCAAGCCCGCCACCGAGCGGATTGCCGTCGCCGAAGGGCTCGTGATCATGAGCAAGGCGACGCTCGAGCTGATCGTGTCCGGCAATGCCAAAAAGGGCGACGTGCTCGGCACCGCACGGATTGCCGGCATCATGGCGTCCAAGCGCACGTCGGATCTGATCCCGCTGTGCCATCCGCTGGCGCTGTCGAAAGTCACGCTCGACATCGAACCCGACAAGAAACTGCCGGGCTGCCGCGTCCGCGCGTCGGTGAAGGTCACCGGACCCACCGGCGTCGAGATGGAAGCACTGACCGCGGTGTCGGTGGCGTGCCTGACGATCTACGACATGATCAAGGCGGTCGAACGCGGCGTGCGCATCGAGGGCATCCATCTGGTCGAGAAAAAGGGCGGCAAGTCCGGCCACTATCTCGTCGGCGCCGACGACGTCGACTGAGCGGCCTATTGCGACGGCTCATCCGTCGTGCGGGCCGTTGACGACAGCGCCGGCGCGCGATCGGGATCGACGCGGAATTCGTCAAGCGAACGGCCCGCAGCGAGCTGAAACACCAGCCAGCGCGGGCGCAATCCGCGGCCCGACCAGATCTGCTGCGGCTGGTCCGGATTGCGATAGACCGGGCCGGCCTTCGGCTGCAACGCGCCGGTCGCCCTGCGCGAATTCGCGGAGAACTGCGTGAGGTCCTTGAGCCGCGAGTCGAGCTCGTCGCGCTCCGCCGTCATCTTGGCGGCCAGCACCACGCGCAGCTCTTCATGCAGCTGCCACAGCGCATCCACCGACATTGCTGCAAAATTGTAATCCGAAGCCATCGCACTCACGCGTCCGTCGCCGGTTGCAAAAAGAAGACCGGGACCGCGCGCTAGCATGGGGGGTGATGGCGGCGGTCCCGGACCACGTCAAGCGACCAGGCGGGAGGATGAGACATCCGGGTCGGCGATCGTGGCGAAACCAGAGCTATCAAGCGTGCACACGTCAGGTGTGAACGCGAGATACATATGTATGCGCGCGATAACGGACTTGCGGAGTAACCTAAATGTCGACGGATTTCGTGCTTTCGCGCGTCAGCGCACGCCGCCGTCACGGCGTCCGTGCGACTCCACCTCGGCCGTGATCCACGGCCCCATCTGGGCATCGAGATAACGTTCGTAGCGCTTCAACATCAGCCAGCCCGCGCCACCAAAGGCGCCGATGATCAGGATCAAAATCATTTTCAGAATCTCATTCACTTTGCAATAAAGCTATCTTGCATAAACTACGTCCGCCGGCATCTAAAGTTCGCGTGAATTATCCGGCATGCGCGAAACGCAGGGCATGGGTATTTATATCCGCGCCAGCGGTGATTGATGTCCGCGCCGCCCGCGATTTGCTATGGCTGCCGGCAGCGACCTCCTTCACGCGAGTCCTGCGATGCCGACGTCGACATCATCTGACCTCACGCCCGGCGCCGCCGATGCCCTGCTGTTTGATCTCGGCCGCGTGGTGCTCGACATCGACATGACGCGGACGGTGGCGTGCTGGGCCGCGCATGCCGGCTGCGCGCCGGCGGACATCATGGCGCGCTATTCGGCCGATGCGTATTACGAGCAGCACGAGATCGGCACGCTCGACGCCGCGGGCTATTTCGACAGCCTGCGCCGTTCGCTCGGCATCGACATCAGCGATGCGCAGTTTCTGGAAGGCTGGAATGCGATCTTTGTCGGCGAAATGCCCGGCATCGCAGTATTGCTCGAACGCGCCGCCGAACGCCTGCCGCTTTACGCCTTCTCCAACACCAATGCCGCCCACGTCGCGCATTTCTCGGCGCCGTATGCCGACGTGCTCGGCCATTTCACGCGAGTGTTCCTGTCGTCGTCGATCGGGCTGCGCAAGCCGAACGCCGACGCCTATGACCATGTGGTGGCCAAGATCGGCGTGCCGGCAGAACGCATCGTGTTTTTCGACGATCTCATCGCCAATATCGACGGCGCGCGCTCGCGCGGGCTGAAGGCGGTCCATGTGGCCTCGCCGACATCGGTCGCCGAGGCGTTCGAAGCGCTCGGCCTCTAGGCGCGCGACAGCCTGGCATAGGCGGCGCTGGTAAGGACGCCGAGCAGCGACCAGAACAGCAGGCTGGTCAGCACGGCGGCGACCACAAAACTGTGCAACAGCGAGTCCGGCACTTCGGTGTGCGCTTCGGGCGCCTGCGGCGCGCCGACGAGATGCGGCACGATGATCAGGCCGAGGCCGAGCACGGCAGCCCACGGCGCCCGGCGAAACGCCAGCAGAGCGAGGCCGGCGGCCGTCGCGCAGGCGGTAGCGATCCACCAGGTCTGGCGCATGGTGAGATCGGCCACCGGCATGCCCGGCAATTCCGGCGGCAACCCGAGACCTGGCGCCGCGGTGAAGACGACAAACCCCGCCAGGCCCCAGAACAGGCCCTCGCGCCAATCGACGGGCCGGCCGCGCATCGCGAAAATGCCGCCCAGCAGCAGTGAGAAGCCGATGGCGGTCAGGATATTGGCGCCAGTGGTGAAAGCATTGCGCTGAAAGCCTTCCGCGGGCTCCCATGCGGCGTTGTGATGATGATCCGGGCCGCCGGCGGCGTGGACGTGCTCGTGCGGCGTCTCTGCTGTCGCAGCAGGCACTGCCGCGGCGGGTGCCGGCGTCTCGGCGCGTCGTTCATAAACCTCGCCGCGCTGGATCAGCGGGATGGTGCCGAACAGCTGCGCCACGGTGATGGCAATGCCGGCGACCACGCCGGCCAGGACCGCCGAGAAGACGATCGATCGAAATACCGACATCGAAGGTCAGTGGCAGGGAAACGCGTTGGCGTGGCGCACGTCATGGGCGGCGTTGTGGACCGCGCTGATATGCGAGAAGCCGACCACGCCGACGACGAACAGGCCGAGCGCCATGGCGAGCACGGCCTGCGCCACCACGCGGGTGTCGGCACCGGCCTGGACGGCGGTGGAGTGTTCGGCGGTGCCGAATGATGCGGTGTGGGTCTGTGACATCGGAATCCTCGCGAAAGACAGCCCGATTTTAGCGAAGAATAACCACCGGCGCGACCGCTATTTTGCCATCTGACGGGCAAGGTCGCGGCTGGTGAGATGAAAATTCGTATCGCCGGCCATCGCGATCCGCTGGAGCTTGGCGGCAGCGGCGGCCTGAAACGTCTTCACGTGGTCGCGATAGAACGCCAAGCAGTCTTCTGTGCCGGGCATCCGGCGCATCAGCGTGCGGAAGGCGTGCCGGTGCACCATGCAGACGCCGCTGTGATCATCCGGCCGAAACGCCAGCGCGTCGATGTCGGCCCGCCAGGACGGCGCAGCGGTGTCCAACAGTGTTGCGGGATCATCGGTCATGCCCGGTTCTAGCGCGGTTTGGGCGGCGACCAAACCATGCCGGTTTTGCGTCGCCTCGCGCGGTCGGGTATGACGGGCGCCCGTCCCCCGGAGATCCAGCCAATGGCCCTGATGCCGGTTGCCGATGCCATGGCTGCCATCCTTGCAGGCGCCGATGCGCTGCCCGAGGAAATGGTGGCGCTGGAGGCCGCGTATCATCGCGTGCTGGCCCGCGACATCGCCGCGTTGCGCACCCAGCCGCCGGAGCCGATGTCGGCGATGGACGGCTACGCCGTGCGCACCGCGGACGCGACGCTCGGCGCGCGGCTGCGCGTGATCGGCGAGATCGCCGCCGGCCGGCCGTTCGACCGGGCGCTCGCCGCAGGCGAGGCGCTGCGCATTTTCACCGGCGGCGTCCTGCCGGCCGGCGCCGACGGCATCGTGATCCAGGAAGACACCGCGCGCGACGGCGACATCGTCACGATCAACGAGGCTGCCGCTCTCGGCAAGCACATCCGCCCCGCCGGCGTCGATTTCCGCGAAGGCGACGTGCTGCTGCGCGCCGGCACCCGCCTGACCGATCGTGATCTGGCGCTTGCTGCCGGAATGAACCATCCGGCATTGCCGGTGCGCCGCCGACCCATCGTGGCCGTGCTGGCCACCGGCGACGAGCTGGTGCTGCCGGGCGCCACCCCCGGTCCCGGCCAGATCGTGCTGTCCAACGGCTTTGCGCTGCGCGCGCTGGCGCGTGCCGAAGGCGCCGAGGTGATCGACCTCGGCATCGCCGTCGACACCCTCGCGGCAACCACCTCGGCGATCCAGCGCGCCATCGATCTCGGTGCCGACGTGCTGGTCACCACCGGCGGTGCCTCGGTGGGCGACCATGACCTGGTCAAGCAGTCGCTCGAGGCGGCCGGCGTCGAGATGGCGTTCTGGCGCATTGCCATGCGGCCCGGCAAGCCGATGATGCACGGCCGCCGCCAGGCGATGCGCGTGGTCGGCCTGCCCGGCAATCCCGTCTCGTCCTATGTCTGCGGCTTCCTGTTCATGGTGCCGCTGCTGCGCGCACTGTCCGGCCGAATCGACATCACCCACGCCCGCGAGTCCGCCGTGCTCGGCCGCGATCTTGCCGCCAACGATCAGCGCGAGGACTATCTGCGCACGCGCCTTGTGCCGCGCGACGACGGCGTTCTGGTGGCCACGCCGGTGCTCAAGCAGGACTCCTCGCTGTTGGGAAATCTCGCTGTGGCAGAAGGACTTCTGATCCGGTTGCCGTTTGCGCCCGCGGCGAAAGCCGGCGACGCCTGCCAGGTGATCCGGCTTCCGGTGTAGCTGCGCGCGACACCCCCGTTGACGGGAAATTAATCGTTGCGGAACACATATGGAACATATAGTGTTCGTTCATGATTTGTTTCGAGATTCAGCTGTTTAAGTGTTCGCGTATCCGATCACTCCGAACCGTCTCACGTCGTTTTCGTCGCGTCAGCTGAATGAAACTCCCGCAGCGGCCGGACCTCCTCCGGCATGGCCAACTTTGAGGATGGCTTGAGATGCTCACGCGCAAACAATACGAACTGCTGCAATTCATCGATCAGCGTCTCAAGGAAGCCGGCGTGCCGCCCTCCTTCGACGAGATGAAGGACGCGCTCGACCTGCGCTCCAAATCGGGCATCCATCGCCTGATCACCGCGCTGGAAGAGCGCGGCTTCATCCGCCGCCTGCCCAACCGCGCCCGCGCCATCGAGGTCATCAAGCTGCCCGAGCTCGGCACCGCGGCCACAAGCAATGGCGGCCGGCGCGGCTTCACGCCGAGCGTCATCGAAGGCACCCTCGGCAAGGTGCGGGCGCCTGCCAGCATCGGCAGCAGCAGCCACAGCGACGACAGCAGCCGCATCGTCTCGGTGCCGGTGATGGGCCGGATCGCCGCCGGCACGCCCATCGAGGCGCTGCAGACCCGCAGCCACACCATCGGCGTGCCGCCCGACATGCTCGGCTCCGGCGAACATTACGCCCTCGAGGTGCGGGGCGACTCGATGCAGGACGCCGGCATTCTCGATGGCGACACCGTACTGATCCAGAAGAACGAGAGCGCCGACACCGGCGACATCGTGGTGGCGCTGATCGATGAGGAGGAAGCCACGCTCAAACGCTTCCGCCGCCGCGGCGCCTCGATCGCGCTGGAGCCCGCCAACGACTCCTACGAGGTCCGCATCCTGCCGCCCAACCGCGTGCGCATTCAGGGCAAGCTGGTCGGTCTGTATCGGCGGTATTGAGCACGTCGCGATTTGCCGCTGCCTATCCCCTGTCGTCCCCGCGAAGGCGGGGACCCATAACCCCTGAGGGTGGTGATAAAAGGCAGGCAGCAGCCGCCGCCTATCAAAAACAATCCTCGCCGTATGGGTCCCCGCCTTCGCGGGGACGACCGGGGATGGGCACTGCCTTCTCAATGACTCATTGCTCGTCGGGCTGCAGATCAGGTTCGGCCGGCGTGGCGTCGACGGGACGTTTCGCAGCCGCGCGCGTCGCATTTTCGGCGACGCCTGATGCAGCGTCTTCCGCAATCGCCGGCGACCACGGGCGGTCGAGGCCGCGCGGTCTGATCGCCTTTGTGACGAAGCGGTCGCCGGTCTTGTACAATGTCATCGCGCCGTTGCTGCGCAGGTTTTCCTGATCGATCACCAGCGCGCGGCAATCCGGCGGCGCCTGCCGCGTCGTGATGATGACGACGGCATGGCTGCAGTCATCCGCAAAACCCGCCGGCTGCAGCGTCAGCGCGACCAGCCCGCCATCGGCCAATGCAGTGACGCAGCCGATGTCGTCGCAGGCGACGGCGTCGTTCAAGGACGGATCTCCAGGCAGGCGGGCATCGGCGTCACCGGCGAGCCACTCCTTTAGCAGAAACGCATCCTTGGCGCTGCGCATCACGTGCAGCAGGCCGTCCCTGCCGCGTACAGCGACGTGATGGCCGTCACCGGCGATCAACACGTCCGGCTGTTTCACCAGTAAGGCCCAGACGACCGCCCCCGCCAGCACCGCGGCGCCGGCAAAGCGCAGCGGCGTACGCAGCAGCCCCAGCACCACGATGCCGAGGCTGGAAAGGATGAGCGGCCCCTGCCCGAAGGCCGGCATCCGACCGATCGCGCCCGGCAGGGCCGCCACCCATTGTGTCACCACGATCATCCACTGGAGGCCGACATCCATCAGCCGCCAGAACACGCCGTCGAAGCCGAACGGCATCGCCACCAGGCCGAGGATGCCCGCCGGCATCACCAGCGCCGACACCACCGGCATCGCCGCGAGGTTGGCGAGAATGCCGTAAGGCGTGACGCGGTGGAAATGAAACGCCGCATAGGGCGTGGTGGCCAGACCCGCGATCAGCGAGGCCAGCGCCAGCATCGCGATCTCGCGGCCGCCCCACAGCGCGATGCGGGCGGTGGCGCCGTGCTCGGCGGAGGCGAACAGATTGGGCATGCCGACCTGCACCAGCGCCACCAGACCCAAGGTCGCGGCGAACGACATCTGGAAACTGGGATGCACCAGCGCTTCCGGTGCGACGACCAGCACGATCATCGCCGCCACCGCGAGCGTGCGGAACGTGATCGCGCGGCGATCGACCATCACCGCGATCAGCACCACCGCCGTCATGAAAAACGAGCGCTGCGTCGCGACCTCGGCGCCCGACAGCAGCAGATAGAACAGCGCCGCCAGCAAGGCTGCGGCGGCGGCCCATTTCTTGATCGGAAAAGTCACCGTCAGGCGCGGCACCAGCGCCAGCAAAGCCCGCACGGCAAAGAACACCAGGCCGGCGACGACGGCCATGTGATAGCCGGAAATCGACAACACGTGACCCAGTCCCGAGATGAACATGGCGTCATTGACCGGCGTCGTGATCGCGTCACGGCGTCCGGTCAGCAGGGCCGTGGCGATCGCGCGGCTGTCGCCGGACAGCACGGTGCGAATGCGCGCATCGATGGCGTCGCGCAGCCCCTGCATGGTCGCGGCATAGCGCAGCGCCCATCCGGCCTGCGACGGCGGCGCAACCGCCTTGATGCCGCCCATCACGAAGCCGGAGCCACCGATGCCCTGGAAATACAGGTCGCGCCCGAAATCGTAGGCACCGGGCCGCAACGGCGCCAGTGGCGGCTGCAGCCGGGCCTTCAGTTCGACGAAGGCGCCGACCGCGGGTGCCGTCCCCTTCTTCACCGACAACCGCACCCGGGCGAGTTTTGGCGCAGCCCGTGCGCTGTCCATGGTGGCGACGCGCAGCACGAAGCGATCGGTGCGCTCGCGCTCCTCATGGGTTTCGACAAAGCCGGACAGCGCGACCGAATAAAGCGGCCTGGCCAGTACTTCATGGGCGATGCGCGCAGTCTTTAATGTAGCAACTGCAAATCCGGCCGCGACCGTAGCGATCAGAACCAGCCAAGGAAACCAGCTTTGCCGTCGCGACAGGACGGCCGCAACGGACAACCCGGCCGCGGCAACCGCCGCGACCCAGGCCACGGGTTCATGATCGGCCGCGAAATAGCACGCGATGCCGGCGCCGAACGCGATCGGCACCCATGGCAGCAGGCGGCCGGGACCGGCTTCCGCCTCCGCCCATGCGCGAACAGTCTGAAATGGAAACAGCCACCAAACCGACGGCGTGAGGACGCCGGTCTGTCCGCCTTGCGGCGGCCATGTGATGGCCCTTCCTGGCCCACGCTGTTGTCCGCTTCCCTGGGCCATCGCCCCCGTCCGCCAACCCGGCCCGAATGCTATCGGACAACAGCGCGGCGACTAGCGGAACGGAAGCAGAATGACGGACGAAATTTGCGAAGCGCGCAGGATGGGTCGCGGATTCGCGAAATCCATCCTGCGGTCAACTCACGCGAGCTTGGCGTAGCTGTCGCGCAGGCCGATGGTGCGGTTGAACACCAGTTTTCCCGGCACGGAATCGCGATCGCGGCAGAAGTAGCCCTGCCGCTCGAACTGCACGACCGCGTCGGAATTGTCACCCGCCAGCGCCGGCTCCAGCATCGCGTTGCTAAGAATTTCCAGGGACTGCGGATTGATCTGCGATGCGAAATTGGCAGCATCGGGCTCGGGATCGGCGAACAGCTGATTGTAGACGCGCACCTCGGCGGGCACGGCCTGGGCCGCGCTGACCCAGTGGATCGTGGCCTTGACCTTGCGGCCGTCCGGCGCGTTGCCGCCGCGGGTTTCCGGATCGTAGCTGCAGCGCAGTTCGACCACCTCGCCGGCGGCGTTCTTCACGACCTCCTTGCAAGTGATGAAATAGCCGTAGCGCAGACGAACTTCCCGCCCGGGCGCCATGCGGAAGAATTTCTTCGGCGGCTCTTCCATGAAGTCGTCATGCTCGATGTAGAGCTCGCGGCCGAACGGGATCTGTCGTGCGCCGAGCGACGCATCGTCAGGATGATTGACCGCCTCGAGCTGCTCGACCTGCCCTTCCGGATAATTCTCGATCACGACTTTCAGCGGCTTCAGCACCGCCATGCGGCGCTGGGACGTGCGGTTCAGGGTCTCGCGCACCGCGAAGTCGAACATCGAGATGTCGACGGTCGAGTTCGCTTTGGCGACGCCGATACGCTTGACGAATTCGCGCAGCGCCTCCGCCGGAATGCCGCGGCGCTGCAGGCCCGCCAGCGTCGGCATGCGCGGATCATCCCAGCCGGTGACGTAGCCACCACGCACGAGTTCGGTCAGCACGCGCTTCGACAGCAGCGTGTAGGTCATGTTGAGCCGGGCGAATTCGTACTGATGCGGCCGCGACGGCACCGGCAGGTTGTCCAGGCACCAGTCGTAGAGCGGCCGGTGGTCCTCGAATTCCAGCGTGCAGATCGAATGGGTGACGTGCTCGATCGCATCCGACTGGCCGTGGGCAAAATCATAGGACGGATAGATCTTCCACGCCTCGCCGGTGCGCGGATGATGCGCGTGCAGAATGCGATAGATGGTGGGATCGCGCAAATTGATGTTGCCCGACGCCATGTCGATCTTCGCGCGCAATACGCATGCGCCGTTGGGAAACGCGCCGGCGCGCATTTGCGCGAACAGATCGAGGTTTTCCTCGACGCCGCGGTCGCGGAACGGGCTGTTCTTGCCGGGCTCGGTCAGCGTGCCGCGCGATAGACGCATTTCCTCCGGCGACTGATCGTCGACATAGGCTTTGCCGGCACGGATCAGATCCTGCGCCCAGGCGTAGAGCTGCTCGAAATAATCCGACGCGAAATGCAGATTGCCCTCGCCCCAGTCGAAGCCGAGCCAGCGCACATCGCGCTGGATGGCGTCGATATATTCCTGCTCTTCCTTGGTCGGATTGGTGTCGTCGAAACGCAGGTTGCAGTGGCCGCCGAACTCCTCGGCGATGCCGAAATTCAGACAGATCGACTTGGCGTGGCCGAGATGCAGGTAGCCGTTCGGCTCCGGCGGAAAGCGCGTCACCACGGCCGTGTGTTTGCCGGCTTCGAGATCTGCTGCCACGATGTCGCGGATAAAATCGCGGCCTGCCTCTGCGGCACTGCCCGCGGTCGATTCTTCTGTCATTGGGTGCCTTTCAAGCTGCGCCCTATGTGCCAAATCCAAGGGGCCGCGCCAAGGGCAGGATCGACCAGGCATGGCCGCCATATGAAGGCCCCAAGCCCCAGTTCCGCCCATTAGACCTTGCCGCCGGCCTTCACTCACACCGGGACAGCCCCCCGACGGTGTGATACATGCCCGCCAAAGCCCCCAAGATCGATTGACCGAGCCTCATGACCATCCCCGTCGTTACCCGCTTTGCCCCCTCGCCGACCGGCTTCCTCCATATCGGTGGCGCGCGCACCGCGCTGTTCAACTGGCTGTATGCCAAAAAGACCGGCGGCAAGATGCTGCTGCGGATCGAGGACACCGACCGGGAGCGTTCGACGGAGCCGGCGATCGGCGCCATCCTCGATGGGCTGAAATGGCTGGGCATCGATTGGGATGGCGACACGGTGTACCAATTCGCCCGCGCCCCCCGGCATCGCGAGATCGCCGAGCAGTTGCTCGCCCAGGGCAAGGCCTATCATTGCTACGCCACCGCCGACGAACTCAAGGAGATGCGCGAAAAGGCGCGCGCGGAGGGCAAGTCGAAACTTTATGACGGACGCTGGCGCGAGCGTGCGGCCGCCGAGGCGCCCGCCGACGTCAAGCCGACCATCCGGCTGAAAGCGCCGCTCACCGGCGAAACGGTGATCGACGACCAGGTGCAGGGCCGCGTGGTCTGGCAGAACGAAAACCTCGACGACCTCGTGCTGCTGCGCGGCGACGGCAACCCGACTTACATGCTGGCCGTGGTGGTGGACGATCACGACATGGGCGTGACCCATGTGAGCCGCGGCGACGACCACCTGATCAACGCCGCGCGCCAAAAGCAGATCTACGACGCGCTCGGCTGGACCGTGCCGTCGATGTCGCACATCCCGCTGATCCACGGACCGGACGGCTCAAAACTGTCGAAGCGTCACGGTGCGCTCGGCATCGATGCCTACCGCGCCATGGGCTACGTCCCGGCGGCGCTGCGCAATTACCTGGTGCGGCTTGGCTGGGGCCATGGCGACCAGGAGATCTTCTCGACCCAGGAGATGATCGATGCCTTCGACCTGCCCGCGATCGGGCGCTCGGCGGCGCGGTTCGACTTCGCCAAGCTGGAAAACCTCAACGGCCATTACATCCGCCACACCGACGACCACGCCCTGCTGGCGATGTTCGAGGACGTCCTGAACTACGTGCCCGACGGCGCCGCCGTGCAGGCCAGGCTGAACGACACCACGCGCGCGCAACTGCTGCGCGCGATGCCCGGGCTGAAGGAGCGCGCCAAGACGCTGATCGAGCTGATCGACGGCGCCAGCTTCATCCTCGCCGACCGCCCGCTGACGATGGAGCCGAAGGCCGCCGCCGTGCTGACCCCCGACAGCCGCGCGCTGCTCGGCCGGCTGCGCACCGCGCTGGAAGGCGTCACCGACTGGACCGCGGCCAATACCGAGGCGGCCACGCGCGCCCTGGCCGACGAGGCCGGCGTGAAGCTCGGCGCCGTCGCGCAGCCCCTGCGCGTGGCGCTCACCGGCAAGACGACGTCGCCCGGGATCTTCGACGTTCTGGCGGTACTGGGACGCCGGGAATGCCTGGACAGGCTCGGCGATCAGGCGTTTTTTTAGCATAGCTGCAGGCGGGTTTTCCCCGCCTTGCAGCGCACACAGCAATACGCTACGCATTCTGCGAATACTCTGGAATTCCCGGCTAACGTTGCCATTTCGTTAGAAATGAAGGCGGTCGGCCGGCCCCTCAACGATCTCATCGGGGACCATGCGATGGACGCCAAAACCAAGACCAAATCAGCGACAATGACCGTCGAAGGCAAGAGCTTCGACTTCCCGATCCTGAGCGGGACCGTCGGCCCCGATGTCATCGACATCGGCAAGCTCTACGCCCAGTCCGGGATGTTCACTTACGACCCCGGCTTCACCTCGACCGGCTCCTGCCAGTCCAAGATCACCTATATCGATGGCGACGCCGGCATCCTCGAATATCGCGGCTACCCGATCGAGCAGCTCGCCGAGAAGGGCGACTTCCTCGAGACCTGCTATCTGCTGTTGAACGGCGAATTGCCGACTGCCAAGCAGAAGGCCGACTTCGACAAGATGGTCACGAACCACACCATGGTTCACGACCAGATGAGCCGCTTCTTCCAGGGTTTCCGTCGCGACGCGCATCCGATGGCCGTCATGGTTGCCTCGGTCGGCGCGCTGGCCGCGTTCTATCATGACAGCACGGACATCAACGATCCCAAGCAGCGCGAGATCGCCTCGATCCGCATGATCGCCAAGATCCCGACGCTGGCGGCGATGGCCTATAAATACACCATCGGCCAGCCCTTCGTGTACCCGACCAATACGCTCGATTTCGCGTCGAACTTCATGAAGATGTGCTTCGCCGTGCCGTGCGAGGACTACGTCGTCAATCCGGTGCTCGCCAAGGCGCTGGACAAGATCTTCACGCTGCATGCCGATCACGAGCAGAACGCCTCGACCTCGACGGTCCGCATCGCCGGCTCGTCGGGCGCCAACCCGTTCGCCTGTATCGCCGCCGGCATCGCCTGCCTGTGGGGACCCGCGCATGGCGGCGCCAACGAAGCGGCGCTGCAGATGCTCGCCGAGATCGGCACCGTCGACAAGATTCCTGACTTCATCGCCAAGGTGAAGGACAAGAATTCCAGCGTCCGCCTGATGGGCTTCGGTCACCGCGTCTACAAGAACTACGATCCGCGCGCCAAGATCATGCAGGAGACCTGCCACCAGGTGCTCAAGGAAACCGGTCACGGCGGCGACGAGATGCTCGCCGTTGCCATGGAGCTCGAGAAGATCGCGCTGTCTGACCAGTACTTCATCGACCGCAAGCTGTACCCGAACGTCGACTTCTATTCGGGCATCACGCTGAAGGCGATGGGCTTCCCGACCTC
>JBEVEC010000311.1:0-3149 GCA_040512975.1 Tardiphaga sp.
TGGCATGCCGGGCTCGACTTCGCCCACGGCACCGGCCACGGCGTCGGCAGCTATCTGTCGGTGCATGAAGGCCCGGCGCGGATCTCCAAGCTCGGCACCACGCCGCTGAAGCGCGGCATGATCCTGTCCAACGAGCCCGGCTATTACAAGGCCGACGCCTTCGGCATCCGTATAGAGAATCTCGAACTGGTCGTCGCGGCCGATATCGACGGCGCCGAGCAGCCGATGAACGCGTTCGAGACATTGACGCTGGCGCCGATCGATCGCCGGCTGATCAATACCCATCGCATCAGCAAGCGCGAGCTCGCCTGGATCAACGACTACCACGCCCGCGTCCGCCGCGAGGTCGCGCCGTTGATCGACGACCCCGCCACGCGCAGCTGGCTGGAAGCCGCCACCGAGCCCCTGCATCAGCCGCAATAACGCAAAGAGAATGGTCTGGTGAACTACAACCCGCCGCTGCCCAAGGTCGACGCCGTCGACCATTCCACGTCGCGGGTGATGCTGCTGCTGCTCGTGATCATGACCGGCATCGCGCCGATCTCGCTCTATATGCTGGTGCCGGCGTTGCCGGAACTGGCGCGCACCTTCGGGCGCGACATCTCGGTCGCGCAGATGACCGTGTCGCTCTACATGGTGGGGCTGGCGTTCTCGCAGCTCATCATGGGACCGCTGTCAGACCGTTTCGGCCGCCGCCCGGTGCTGCTCGCCGGGCTGTCGATCATGGTGGTGTCGGGGGTCGGCAGTGTCCTGTCCGAGACGCTGCCGCAGCTGATCGCGGCGCGCTTCTTCCAGGCGCTCGGCGGCGCCACCGGCATGGTGATGAGCCGCGCCATCATCCGCGACCTCTACCCGCGCGAGCGCGTCGGCGCCATGATCAGCCTGGTGATCGCGGTGATGATGATCGCACAGATGCTGTCGCCGCTGGCCGGCGGCCTGCTCGAGACCGGCGTCGGCTGGCATGCGATCCTCTACGTCGTCACCGGCGCGTCGCTGGCCGTGACCCTGTGCATCGCGCTGCTGCTGCCGGAAACGCGCCGCCGCGGCGATCGCACCACGGCCGGCGGCGGTTTCATCGGTGACCTCCGGGTGCTGAGCGGCAGCCGGGCGTTTTTCGGCTATCTGTTCTGCTACGTGATCGCGTCGTGGATCATCTTCACCTTTGCCGGCGGCGGCCCTTATATCGTGGTGCTGCATATGGGCCGCAGCAGCGCCGAATACGGCGCCTGGTTCGCGACCTCGGGCCTGGCTTACCTGCTCGGCAATCTTGCCTGTGTGCGCTTTGCACCGCGCCGGAGCATCGAGCAGCTGATCTGGTTCGGCCTCGCGCTGCAATTCGTCGGCGCCCTGCTCAATGTCGCCTGGGGCCTCACCGGCCTCAACCAGCAGCCGTCATGGCTGTTTCTCACCCATATGATCGTCATGTTCGGCAATGCCTTCGTGATGTCCAACGCCGCCGCCGGCGCGCTGAGCATCCGCCCGCAATCGGCCGGCGCAGCCTCGGGCATCATGGGCTTTCTGCAGATGGGCCTGGGCTCGCTGTGCTCGCAATTCGGCGCCTATCTCGGCGGCCATTTCGCCACGCCGGTGCCGCTCAATCTCGCGCTGGTCGTGCTGTCCTGCGGCTGCGGCGCAGCGATGATTTTTCTGGTGCCGCGACGGCGGATGGTGATGACGGAGGAGTTGATGGAGAAGGCCGAGGGGGAAGAGACGGGGTTGCTGTGACTTCTCACGTCATTCCGGGGCGCGGACGCCGCCAGGCGCACGCGAACCCGGAATCCCAGGATGGCAAAACAAGAACATCGCAGAACATGCTGGGATTCCAGGTTCGCATGTCAGCGGCTTCGCCGCTGCCCTGCGCCCCGGAATGACGATGCGGGGCTCACCCCTCGATCAACGCCAGCCACTCATCTTCCGTCAGCACCGCCACCCCGAGATCGCGCGCCTTGGTCAGCTTCGACCCGGCATCCTCGCCTGCCACCACATAATCCGTCTTCTTCGACACCGCCCCCGCCACCTTGGCGCCGAGCCGTTCCGCCGCTGCCTTGGCTTCGTCGCGGGTGAATTTGGTCAGCGATCCCGTGAACACCACGGTCTTGCCGGCCACTGGCGTGTCGGACTTCGCCTGCGCGACGTCGAGCACCTCGATTTCGTCGAGCAATTCATCCAGCGCCGCGACGTTGCGCTTCTCGGCAAAGAATTCGACCACCGCATCCGCCACGATATCGCCGACACCGCCGATATTGTTGAGGTCCTGATAGGCCTCCGACGTATTGTCCTCTTCGCCCTGCCCCGCGGCCGCCGCGAGCATCGCGTCGCGAAACGCGACGAACGAGCCGTAATGCCGCGCCAGCAGCTTGGCATTGCCCTCGCCGATATGGCGGATGCCGAGCGCGAAGATCAGCCGGTTGAGTTCAATCTTGCGGCGCTCGTCGATGGCGGCGAACAGGTTGCGCACCGAGGTCTCGCCGTAACCCTCGCGGTCGCGTAGCTTGTTCGTTGCGCGCGCGTCGCGCTTCTGCAGCGTAAAGATGTCGACGGGATGCATGATCAGGCCCTCGTCGTAGAACTCCTGAATCTGCTTGTCGCCGAGGCCGTCGATGTCGAAGGCCAGCCGCGAAACGAAATGCTTGAGCCGCTCGACCGCCTGCGCCGGACAGATCAGCGCGCCGGTGCAGCGCGTGACGACCTCGCCGTTCTCGCGGATGGCGTGGCTGCCGCACACCGGGCATTTGGCCGGAAATTCGTAGGACTTCGCATTCTTCGGCCGTTTGTCGAGCACGACGCTGACGACCTGCGGGATGACGTCGCCGGCGCGCTGGATCACCACGGTGTCGCCGACGCGGACGTCCTTGCGCTCGATCTCGTCGGCATTGTGCAGCGTGGCGTTCTGCACCACCACGCCGCCGACCGTGACAGGCTTCAGCCGCGCCACGGGCGTCAGCTTGCCAGTGCGGCCGACCTGGATGTCGATGCCGTTGAGCACCGTCATCGCCTGCTCGGCGGCGAATTTATGCGCGATGGCCCAGCGTGGCGCGCGGCCGGCCAAAACGAGCCGCCCCGGCCCGTCGATGCGGGCGCCCTTGTAAACCACCCCCGCGATGTCGTTGCCGAGCGTGGCGCGGGTCTCGCCGATGCGGCGGTTGAAG
>JBEVEC010000037.1:0-6526 GCA_040512975.1 Tardiphaga sp.
ACAAGGGGGGAGGAAGCAGGCGATGCTCTTGTCGGGAACGCCGCATGACCGACCTCCTCACCCTCACCGATGTCCACACCCATATCGGCCGCTATCACATCCTGCACGGCGTCGATGCCGCGATCCCCGAGGGCCAGACCACCATGCTGCTCGGCCGCAACGGCGCCGGCAAGACGACGGCGCTGCGCACCATCATGGGACTTTGGCAGGCGTCCTCGGGACAGATCACGCTGGCCGGTCAGCGCATCGAGGCGATGGCGACGCCGGATATTGCGCGGCTCGGCATCGGCTACGTGCCGGAGAGCATGGCGGTGTTCTCCGATCTCACGGTGAAGGAAAACCTCGTGCTCGCCGCGCGCGACGGGCCGATGGACGACGCACGGCTGCAATGGATCTTCGGCTTCTTCCCGGCGCTGAAGCGGTTCTGGCTGTCGCGCGCGGGCGGGTTGTCCGGCGGGCAGAAGCAGATGCTGTCGATCGCCCGCGCCATCGTCGAGCCGCGAAAACTGCTGCTGATCGACGAGCCCACCAAGGGCCTCGCGCCGGCGATCATCGGCGCGCTGATCGAATGCTTCGCCGAGATCAAGCGCGGCGGTGTGACGATCCTGCTGGTCGAACAGAATTTTCATGTGGCGCAGAGCGTCGGCGACAACGTGCTGGTGATGGACAACGGCCGCATCGTGCATCGCGGCGCGATGGCCGCGCTGGCCGCCGACACGGCGCTGCAAGAACGCCTGCTCGGCCTCAGCCTGGAGTCGCACCAGTGACGGACATCGCCGCCCTCGATCCGCTGCCGAAGCCGAAGCGGGATATTCTGCCGCTGCTGTTGCCGGTGATCCTCGCCCTCTCCATGCTGCCGCTGATCGGCTCGCCGAGCTCGTGGGTCACGCTGACGGTGGCCAGCCTCGCCATGGGCATGATGATCTTCATCATGGCCTCCGGCCTGACCCTGGTGTTCGGGCTGATGGACGTGCTGAATTTCGGCCACGGCGCCTTCATCTCGGTCGGCGCCTATGTGTCGACCCTGGTGCTGCTGCCGCTGGCGGCCTGGGTGCAGGCGGACTCGCTGTGGACCAATCTCGCGGTGCTGGCGCCCGCGGCACTGCTGGCGATGGCGGTGTCCGGCGCGCTCGGCATGATCGTCGAGCGCGTGCTGATCCTCCCGGTCTATGGCCAGCACCTCAAGCAGATCTTGATGACGACCGGCGGGCTGATCGTCGCCGAACAGGCGATGTACGCGCTGTGGGGGCCGCAGATCATTCCGCTGCCGCTGCCGACCACCCTGCGCGGCTCCTTTATCCTCGGTGATATCGCCATCTCGAAATATCGCCTGCTGGCGATGCTGGTCGGCTTCATCGTTTTCCTCGCCATCCAGATCACCTTGAACCGCAGCAAGATCGGCCTGTTGATCCGCGCCGGCGTCGAGAACCGCGAGATGGTCGAGGCGCTGGGCTACAAGATACGAAGACTGTTTCTCGGCGTGTTCATGGTTGGCTCGGCGCTGGCCGGGCTCGGAGGCACCATGTGGGCGCTGTACCGCGAACAGGTGCATGCCTCGATGGGCAACGAGCTCACGGTGATGATCTTCATCGTCATCATCATCGGCGGCCTCGGCTCGATCGGCGGCTGCTTCATCGGCGCCATGCTGGTGGCGATGGTTGCCAATTACGGCGGCTTCCTGGTGCCGAAGCTGGCGCTCGTCTCGAACATCCTGTTGATGGTCGTCGTCTTGATGTGGCGGCCGCGCGGGCTCTATGCGGTGATCAACCGATGATGCTTCTCTCCGGCGACCGGCCGCGCAGCCGCGTCCTCAGCCTGCTGTTGCTGATCATCGTGGTCTTGCTCGCGGTCGCCCCCTTCGTGTTTCCCGGCGCCAAGGCGATGAACGTCGCCACCAAGATCTGCATCTTTGCGGCCTTGGTGGCGTCCTATGACCTGCTGCTCGGCTATACCGGCACGGTGTCGTTCGCCCACACGATGTTCTTCGGCATCGGCAGCTATGCCGTCGCCATCGCGCTCTATGCGATGGGCCCGAGCTGGCTCGCGGTGCTCACCGGCCTCGCCATCGGCCTGCCGCTGGCCGCCTTGCTGGCGCTCGGCATCGGGCTGTTCTCGCTGCGGGTCGAGGCGATCTTCTTTGCCATGATCACGCTCGCCGTGGCGTCGGCCTTCCTGGTGCTGGCCTCGCAGCTGTCATGGCTCACGGGCGGCGAGGACGGCCGCAGTTTCACGCTTCCTGAATTGCTGCGCCCCGGCACGGTGTTCATTCCGAAGAGCGTGCTCGGCACCGCCGTCACCGGCCGCACGCTGACCTATTACATCGTCTTCGTCGGCTCGGCTGCGATGATCCTCGCCCTGCTGCGGGTCGTGAACTCGCCGTTCGGCCGCGTGCTGCAGGCGATCCGAGAAAACCGCTTTCGCGCCGAGGCGCTCGGCTTCCGCACCGTCTTCCACCTCACTTACGCCAACTGCCTTGCCGCCGTCGTCGCGGCCTCCGCCGGCGCGCTAAATGCGCTGTGGCTGCGTTATACCGGCCCAGACACCACGCTCTCCTTCGCCATCATGCTGGATATCCTCTTGATGGTCGTGATCGGCGGCATGGGCACGATCTACGGCGCGGTGGTCGGCGCCGCCGTATTCATCTTGGCGGAAAATTACCTGCAGACTCTGATGGGCATGGCCTCCACCGCGGCCGCCGATGCCGGGCTGCCGATCCTCCCAGGACTGCTGCATCCCGACCGCTGGCTGCTCTGGCTGGGTCTGTTGTTCATCGCCAGCGTCTATTTCTTTCCGACCGGGATCGTCGGCCGCCTGCGTGATTGGGCGCGGCCGCGGGCAACCGACTGAATCTTCCCGTATCCGGTTCCGCTGCGCTTGATTTCAGCGAGGCGGTCCCCAACTTCATGCAGCAGCATCTTTTTGAAGATGTCGCTGTTGCGTCCTCAGATCCCCTAATCAAGAGCATCCCTATGTCATTTTACGATTCCGTCGTGCCTGCATACCTGCAGATGCTCGGCAGCCTTTCGGCCATTCTCGACAAGGCCGAAGCCCATGCCACGGCCAAGAAAATCGAGCCGGAGGTGCTTCTGGGCGCGCGGCTTTATCCCGACATGATGCCGCTGGTGAAACAGGTCCAGACCGCCTGCGACCAGGCCATGCGTGGCTGCGCCCGGCTGACCGGAAACGAGCCGCAATCGGTGCCGGACACCGAACGGAGCTTTGCCGAACTTAAGCAGCGTCTCGCCATGGCGACCGACTATGTGAAGGGCCACACGGCCGCGCAGTTCGAAGGTGCTGACGTCCGCGACGTCACCTTCCCGATCGGCGGCGCCAAGACGACCACCATGTCGGGCCAGCAGTTCTTCACCAGCTTCAATGCGCCGAATTTCTACTTCCACGTCACCACCGCCCACGGCATTCTCCGCCACAACGGCGTCGAGATCGGCAAGCGCGATTTCCTCGGCGCCAACTGACCATCGATCATTCATTCCCATCGCCACTTAGTACATTTGGATATGACAACATGAGCCAGTCGAAACTCTTCGAACCCTACAAGCTCGGCGCTGCCACGCTCAGCAATCGCACCGTGATGGCGCCGCTGACGCGCAACCGCGCCGACCTGGGCTTCGTGCCGTCCCCGCTTGCCGTCGAATATTACAGCCAGCGCGCCTCGGCCGGTTTGCTGATCACCGAGGCGAGCCAGATCTCGCAGCAGGGCCAGGGATACCAGGACACGCCCGGCATCTACAGCAAGGAGCAGGTCGCCGGCTGGAAGAGGGTCACCGACGCGGTGCATGCCGAAGGCGGCCATATCTATATCCAGCTCTGGCATGTCGGCCGCATCTCGCACACCAGCCTGCAGCCGAATGGCGGCGCCCCGGTGTCGGCATCCGCGATCGCAGCCAAGACCAAGACCTTCGTCAACAACACCTTCACCGACGTGTCCGAACCCCGCGCGCTTGAGCTTGCGGAAATTCCGGGCCTGATCGACGACTACAAGCGCGCTGCGAAGAATGCCGTCGAGGCCGGCTTCGATGGCGTCGAGATCCACGCTGCGAATGGTTATCTGCTCGAGCAGTTCGCCCGCGACTCCACCAACAAGCGCAGCGATGCCTATGGCGGCTCGATGGAAAACCGCGCCAAGCTGATCCTCGAAGTGGCCAGCGCGATCACCAAGGAAATCGGCGCCGCCAAGACCGGCATCCGCATCTCGCCGGTCACCCCGGCCAATGACGCTGCCGCCGACAGCGAGTCGCAAAAACTGTTCGACTACATCACCGACGGGCTCAGCGCCGAGAAGCTGGTCTATCTCCATGTCGTCGAGGGCGCCACCGGCGGCCCGCGCGACGTGGCCCCGTTCGATTACGGCAGCCTGCGCAAGCGTTTCGGCGGCACCTATATCGGCAACAACGGCTACGACCTCGCCTTGGCCAACAAGGTGCTCGACGCCGATGCGGCCGACCTGATCGCCTTCGGCAAGCCGTTCATCTCGAACCCGGACCTGGTGGAGCGCCTGAAGACCGGCGCGCCGCTGAACGAGCTCGACAAGGCCACGATGTATGGTGGCGGTGCCAAGGGCTACACGGACTACCCGACGCTGGCGGCAGCGAAATAAGCGGCGCACAGTGTCGACTGCACGCACAGCTGTTATCCCCCGCGAAAGCGGGGGACCCAATATTCCAGGGCGCCTGCTTTAAGCCAAAAGCGCTCTGGAATACTGGGTCGCCCGGTCAAGCCGGGCGATGACAGCGGTGGGTGTGGTTGCGAGGTTGCATCAATTGAAAAGGCCGGGATTGCTCCCGGCCTTTTTTGGTTTGTTCAAGCCTTGGCTGCGCCGCTCAGTTCGCCGAGGCGCGCTTCTGCGGCGGGGATGCGGGCCACGACTTGATCAGGGTGTCGTAGTCCACCGTCTCACCCTTCGGCTTCTCGTTGGCCAGCTTGCGCTGGGGCGCGATGTTGCCGTCCTTCTGGGACTTGTTGTACCAGAACTCCGCGGTCTCCTTCTTGTTGAGCTTCGGTCCGCAGTCGCCCTGCACCTTGGAGCGCTCGAGACGATCGAGCACCGAGTCCTGCGCCGCCGCCAGCGAGTCCATCGCCGCCTGCGGAGTTTTTGCACCCGACGCCGCGTCGCCGATGTTCTGCCACCAAAGCTGCGCCAGCTTCGGATAGTCCGGGATGTTGTTGCCGGTCGGCGACCACTGCACGCGGGCCGGCGAGCGGTAGAACTCGATCAGGCCGCCGAGCTTCGGCGCACGTTCGGTGAACGACTTGTCCCAGATATCCGACTCGCGGATCAGCGTGAGACCGACATGGCTCTTCTTCAGCGACACCGTCTTGGAGGTGATGAACTGCAGATACAGCCACGCCGCCTTGCGACGATCGAGCGGGGTCGACTTCAGCAGCGTCGCCGAGCCGACGTCCTGGTAGCCGAGCTTCATGCCCTCCTTCCAGTACGCTCCATGGGGCGACGGCGCCATGCGCCACTTCGGCGTGCCGTCGGCATTCATCACCGGCAGACCGGGCTTCACCATGTCGGCGGTGAAGGCGGTGTACCAGAACATCTGCTGCGCGACATTGCCCTGCGACGGCACCGGACCCGACTCCGAGAAGGTCATGCCCTGCGCCTGCGGCGGGGCATATTTCTTCATCCAGTCGAGGTACTTCACGATCGAATAGACCGCCGCCGGACCGTTGGTGTCGCCGCCGCGCTCGATGCTCGAGCCGACCGGACGGCAGCCTTCCATGCGGATGCCCCATTCGTCGACGGGGAGACCGTTCGGCAGGCCCTTGTCGCCGTTGCCGGCCATCGACAGCCAGGCATCGGTGAAGCGCCAGCCGAGCGACGGGTCCTTCTTGCCATAGTCCATGTGGCCATAGACCTTCACGCCATCGATCTGCTTGATGTCGTTGGTGAAGAACTCGGCGATGTCCTCATAGGCCGACCAGTTCACGGGCACGCCGAGATCGTAGCCGTACTTGGCCTTGAACTTCGACTTGTACTCGGCATTGGTGAACCAGTCGTACCGGAACCAGTAAAGGTTGGCGAACTGCTGGTCGGGCAGCTGATAGAGCTTGCCGTCCGGACCCGTGGTGAAGGACTTTCCGATGAAGTCGTTGACGTCGAGGCCGGGGTTGGTGACGTCCTTGCCTTCACCGGTCATGTAGTCCGACAGGATCACGGTCTGACCGTAGCGGAAGTGCGTGCCGATCAGGTCGGAGTCGTTGATCCAGCCGTCATAGACGTTCTTGCCGGACTGCATCTGGGTCTGCAGCTTCTCGACCACGTCGCCTTCCTGGATCAGGTCATGCTTGAGCTTGATCCCGGTGATTTCGGAGAAGGCCTTGGCCAGCGTCTTCGACTCATACTCATGAGTCGTGATGGTCTCCGACACGACGTTGATTTCCATGCCCTTGAAGGGGGCGGCGGCCTTTTCGAACCACTGCAGCTCCTTCAACTGGTCCGCCTTCGACAGCGTCGACGGCTGGAATTCGCTGTCGATCCATCGTTGATTGACGGCGTCGTCCG
>JBEVEC010000042.1:0-11687 GCA_040512975.1 Tardiphaga sp.
CGATTTCAACCGCCTGACGGCGATGTTCCGCCGCCGGCGGCCACAGCGCGCGCTTGGCGGGCGCCGTGTTGCGCAGATGCGCCCGTCTGGCGTGTTGAGGGCAGGCGGATTTCGTGGGAAGACCATCCAAAGCCTGTGAAAATCCCGGGAGCGAGACATCATGACCTACCGTGCGCCGATCAACGACATGCTGCTCTCCCTCAACCACGGCGCCGGGCTGCAGGCGGCGCTCAAGGCCGGCCATTACGGCGATTTCGACGGCGATCTGGCGGCGGCGGTGCTCGAGGAAGCCGGCCGCTTCGCAACCGACGTGCTGGCGCCGCTCAACACAATCGGGGACAAGAGCGGCATCAAGCTCGCCGATGGCCAGGTCACCACCGCGCCGGGCTGGCCTGAGGCCTATGCGCGCTGGACGGCGGCCGGCTGGAACGCGGTGTCCGGGCCGGAGGCGTTCGGCGGCCAGGGTCTGCCGATCGCGGTCAATGCCGCCTGCACCGAGATCTGGAGCGCCTCGAACATGGCATTCGGGCTGTGCCCGCTGCTGACACTGTCGGCCATCGAGGCGCTCGACGCCCATGGCAGCGACGAATTGAAGAAGATCTATCTGGAGAAGCTGGTCAGCGGCGCATGGACCGGCACCATGCAGCTGACCGAGCCGCAGGCCGGTTCCGACGTCGGCGCCCTGCGCACGCGCGCCGAGCGCGCGGCGGACGGCAGCTACCGCATTTCGGGCACCAAGATCTTCATCACCTATGGCGACCACGACATGACCGACAACATCGTGCATTTCGTGCTCGCCCGCCTGCCCGATGCCCCCGCCGGCACCAAAGGCATTTCGCTGTTCCTGATTCCGAAATTCCTGGTCAATGCCGACGGCTCGCTCGGCGCCCGCAACGACATCCATGCCTCCGGCATCGAGCACAAGCTCGGCATGCACGCCTCGCCGACCTGCACCATGACCATGGGCGACAAGGGCGGCGCGGTCGGCTACCTGATCGGCGAGGAAAACCGCGGCATGCTGTGCATGTTCACGATGATGAATCAGGCCCGGCTCGGCGTCGGCCTCGAAGGCGTCGGCATCGCCGACCGCGCCTATCAGCAGGCGCTGGCCTTCGCGCGCGAGCGCAAGCAGGGCCGCGGCGCGGGCAGCAAAAGTGCGGGCATGGAGCCGATCATCGTGCATCCCGACGTCAAGCGCATGCTGATGCAGATGCGGGTGCTGACCGCGGCGGCACGCACCATCTGCTACGCCACGGCCGTGGCGCTCGACGTCGCGGCGCGCTCGCCGGATGCGAAGGTGCGCACCGAGGCCGCTGCCCGCGGTGCGCTGTTGACGCCGATCGCCAAGGCGTTCTCGACCGATATCGGCATCGAGGTGACCTCGCTCGGTGTCCAGGTCCATGGCGGCATGGGTTTCATCGAGGAAACCGGCGCCGCGCAGCACTACCGCGACGCCCGCATCACGGCGATCTATGAAGGCACCAACGGCATCCAGTCCATCGATCTCGTCACCCGCAAGCTCGCCGGCGGCGGCGGCGCGGCGGTCTGGGCGTTGCTCGATGAACTCTCGGATATCGCGACCCGCGTCGAGGCCTCGAACGATCCGGCCTTCGGCACCACCGGCGCAAAGCTGCGCGACGCGCTGGGCGCGCTGGAGCGCAGCAGCCGATGGCTGCTGGAGAAGCTCGCATCGGCGCCGGGCGAGGCGCTGGCCGGAGCGACGCCCTATCTGCGGCTGTTCGGCTCGGCGCTGGGCGGCTGCATGCTGGCCAACGAGGCGCTCGCGGCGCGCGATGTCGACGGGGCCAATGACGCGGCACGCTATGTCACCGTAGCGCGATTTTTCGCCGAGAACGTTGCAGTGCAGGCCGACGCGCTCGAGCGCACCGTGATGGAGGGCGCGGGCGCCGTTGTGGGGGCGGATGCGGTGCTGCTGGCGTGACGCCGCGCCTGCGGCGGACTGTTCGGCGCGGCACAACCGTGATGTAGTGGCGCAAACGGCATCGCGCGGCCGGCGCGGCGGCGTGCTCTCTTGAGGAAACAGCCATGACCGAACATCTGATAGTGACCGACGACGACGCCACCCGCGTGATTACGTTGCGGCGTCCGGAAAAGAAGAACGCGATCACCCAGGACATGTATCGCGCCATGTCGGAGGCGATCGACACCGCGCAGAACAATCCGGCGATCCGCTGCATGATCATCACCGGCGGCTCCGGCGCGTTCACGGCCGGTAACGATCTCAAGGATTTCCTCAAGGACGGCACCGACCCCGCCAAGGCGGAATTCCGCTCCTCCAACGCCATCAAGTTTCTGTATTCGCTGGCGCAGAACAGCAAGCCGATCATCGCCGCAGTGGACGGCATCGCCATCGGCATCGGCACCACGATGCTGTTCCATTGCGACTACGTGCTGGCCTCCACCACGGCGACCTTCACCACGCCGTTCATCCATCTCGGCCTGGTGCCGGAGGGCGCGTCCAGCCTGCTGTTTCCGCGCACCATGGGCTATCAGCGCGCCTTCGCCGCTCTCGTGATGGGGCGCACCATGACGGCGGAAGACGGCCGCGCCGCCGGCTTCGTCAACGACGTCGTCGCCCCCGGCCATACCGAGGTCGAGGCGCGCAAGGTGGCACGGGAAATCTGCGCGCTGCCCGCCGAAGCCGTGGAGATCTCGCGAAAACTCCTGAGACTGCCCCCCGAAGACCTGACACGGCGGATTGATCAGGAAAGCCATTTATTCGGCGAGCGGATGAAGTCAAAGGAAGCGATCGCGGCCTTCGAGGCGTTCTTGACGCGGAAGAAGGCGTAACCTTCGCCAGACAAATCGCATGACCTCTCATCGCTTCGCCCTTACCGCCGCGGCCGCCCTGCTGTCCCTTTTGACGCAAGCTCGGGCGCAGACCCCGGCGGCGCCTGTCGATGTCACCGTCCTTGCCATCAATGACCTGCACGGCAACCTGCGACCGCCGCCGGGCGGCATCGCCATCGACGATCCCGCGGACAAGACCAGGAAGATCACGGTCCCGGCCGGTGGGGTCGAGCACATGGCGACGCTGGTCAAACAGTTGCGCGCCGGCAAGGCGAACAGCGTCTTCGTGGCCGCGGGCGACCTGATCGGCGCCAGCCCGTTCCTGTCGGCGATGTTTCATGACGAGCCGACCATCGAGTCGCTGTCGATGATGGGGCTGGACATCGCCTCGGTCGGCAATCACGAGTTCGACGAAGGCAGGGACGAGTTGCTGCGGATGCAGAATGGCGGCTGCCATCCCGTCGATACCTGCCAGGGCCCGCACCCGTTTGCCGGCGCCACGTTCCATTATCTCGCCGCGTCGACCATCGACAGCCAATCCGGCAAGACGATCCTGCCCGCCTATGAGGTCAAGACGTTTGACGGCATCCCTGTTGCCTTTATCGGCCTGACGCTGAAAGGCACGCCTGGTCTGGTATCGCCGCTGTCTGTGAGCGGCCTTACCTTCGCGGACGAGGCCGACACGGTCAATGCGCTGGTGCCCGAACTGAAGGCGCGCGGCGTCCAGGCCATCGTGGTACTGATCCACGAAGGCGGCTTTCCCAGCGGCGACTACAACGAATGCCCGGGCATTTCCGGGCCGATCGTCGACATCGTGAAGAAGTTCGACAAGGCCGTCGATGTCGTGATCAGCGGCCATACCCACCGCGCCTATAATTGCCAGATCGACGGCCGGCTGGTGACGTCCGGCGACAAATACGGCACGCTGGTCACGGCGATCGATCTCAAACTCGATCGCAAGACCCATGACGTGATCAGCGCCAAGGCCGACAATCTCATCGTGAAAACGGCGAGCTACGCCGCCGATCCAGCCCAGACGGCCCTGCTCGACGCCTATGACAAGCTCGCCGCGCCGATCGCCAGCCGCCATGCCGGCACCATCACCGAAACCCTGTCGCGCAGCCCGAGCCTGGTCACCGGCGAAAGCCCGCTCGGCGATATCGTCGCCGATGCGCATCTGGCGGCCACATCGGCCGAAAACCTCGGCGGCGCTGTGATCGCCATGACCAATCCGGGGGGCATCCGCGCCGACATCCCCCGCAAGCCCGACGGCAGCGTGACCTATGGCGACGTGTTTGCAGCGCAACCGTTCCGAAACCAACTGGTGACGCTGACGCTTTCGGGCGCGCAGCTCAAGGCCGTCATGGAGCAGCAATGGCTTGATCCGAAGCGGCCCCGCATTTTGCAGGTCTCAAAGGGTTTTAGTTATACCTGGGACAATGCGGCGAGCGCAGGCAACCGCATCCTGCCAGACCACCTGAGGCTGAACGGCAAGCCCGTCGATCCCGCCGCTCTTTATCGCGTCACGGTCAATGCCTTTCTTGCCGTGGGCGGTGACGGGTTTACCGTCCTGAAGGAGGGCAAGGATCCGGTCGTGGGCGTCTACGACGTCGATGCGCTCAATGCCTTTGTCGGCGCCAACAGTCCGGTAGCGCCTGGCGCAATGAACCGGATTGACCGGGTCAATTGAGAGCGGGAGGCTCACGCCACGTCGCGATGGGGGTTGTCGGCAGGCGCGCCGCCGATCTCGCTATAGATATCGAATGGCTCCGGCCTGCCGATCGCGTAACCCTGCGCATAGTCGATGCCGATCTCGCGGAGCGCCGCGGCGATGGCGTCGCTTTCGACGCATTCGGCGACGGTGGGCTTGCCCATCAGCTTGCCTAGATGGCCGATCATCTCGACCATCGCGTGATCGATCCGATCGACCAGCATGTCCTTGACGAAACTGCCATCGATCTTGAGGTAGTCGACTGGCAGATGTTTCAGATAGGCAAAGGACGACATGCCGCTGCCAAAATCGTCGAGCGAGAAGCGGCAGCCGAGATCCTGCAAGGCACGAATGAAGGCACTGGCCTCGGTCAGACTGGCGATCGCGCTGGTTTCTGTGATCTCGAAACAAATGATTGTCGGCGGAATGCCGTGGATGCGAAGCTGCTCGCGAACGAAGTCCAGGAAGCTTTCGTCGCGGAAGGTGGCGCCGGACAGATTGATGGCGCAGGTCGCCATCGGAATGGCATGCTCGGCCAGGCGCGCCGCAAGAATGGCAAAGGCATTCTTCACCACCCATCGGTCGATCAGCGTCATCAACCCGTAGCGCTCGGCCGCGGGAATGAACTGGCCAGGGCCGACCAGAAGGCCGGTCTCGTCCCGCAGGCGCAGCAGCAATTCCACATGCAGGCCGGCATTCCCGCTGTCGCTGAGCGCGACGATCTTCTGGGCATAGATACAGAACCGGTCCTGCTCCAGCGCCTCGTGGATTCGCTGGACCCAGGACATCTCACCGAAACGCTCCAGCAGTTGTGTGTCGCTCGGGTGGTGCAGTTGAACGCGGTTGCGGCCTTTCTCCTTGGCCATGTAGCAGGCGAGGTCTGCCATCCGCAGTGTCTCTTCCAGGGTGACCTCCGGCTCGGCGATGCAGACCAACCCGATGCTGACGGTGACGTTGAACGACCGCCCGTTCCAGACGAAATTGAGCTCTTCCATAGTCTGCCGTAGACGCTCCGCCGTGACGGTGGCGCGGTCGGGCTCGCAGTTCTCCAACAGCACCGCAAATTCATCCCCGCCGAGCCGTGCCAGCAAGTCGCCGATGCGTAGATGCGTCTGCAACGTCGTGGAGACCTGACGCAGCAGGTGATCGCCGGCGGCATGTCCGCAGGTGTCGTTGACGACCTTGAACTGGTCCAGATCGAGGAACATCAGCGCGTTTGGTTGCGTGTTCACATCCGCACCGGGCAGCGCTTCTCCCAGCCGCCTTTCGAATTCGCGACGGTTCGCAAGACCGGTCAACGCATCATGGGACGCCTGGAACGCAAGCCGCGAGATGTATTCCTGCTCCAGCGTCATGTCGTGCAGCACCAGCACCGCGCCGGCGGCCTCTGCATCGCGGCTGAGCGGCGCTGCGACCATGGACACGGCGACACTACTGGCGTCCGCGCGGATCAGGAGTTGCGGATGCAGCCCCGCATGCACCACTTCGCCGGCAATGACCTTGTCGATCAGGGCGTCGTTACTGTTGCCGCTGTCATGGTCGACGATGCGAAACAGCGATGCCAGATGGCGGCCCTGCGCCCTGCCTGCCGGCATCGCCAGAAGCCGCTCGGCAGTCGGGTTCATGTATTCGACGCAGCCATTTGCATTGGTGCTGATCACCGCTTCGCCGATCGACGACAGCGTGACCTGCGCGCGCTCCTTTTCGGACTTCAACGCGGTTTCGAAACGCTGCCGCTGGATCAGCAGAACGCGGGTGCGCCAGATGCCGAGCAGGATCAGCAGCGTGGCCGCCAGCACATTGGCGACGATCAGCAGACTCTGAATGGCGCGCGATCCGACGCCGAGCCGCTCGGAGAACGCAACCGCCAGCGGCGTCGTCAACTCGTTGACCTCGTCGATCTGCGTCTTGAGCGCGGCCAGACGCATCGAACCGATGCGCCCTGCCGTTACATCCGCGTGGATGGTCTGCGACAGTTCGACCAGACGCTCGATCACCGCATCGGTCTGGCGCCAGCTTTCGATGGCGCGCGCGAGATAGCTGACGGTGCTGAAGTTGCGAAACAGCCAGATCATGCCGGGAACGTCTTCGGCGTGGTTGCCGCCCTGAACAAAGCCGTCATAGGCGGCTCTCAGATCGGGGGTCGGCTGTTCGAGCGCGCGGCGCGCCTTGAGGTCGCCGAGCGGGACGGCGATGGTCGATTGATAGCGTCGGTAGTATTTCGGATCGCCGGTCTCGGCGAACAGGCTCAGCGAATAGACCGCTTCCTTTTGCCCTTTCGACCAAAGGCTTTCGCCGGTGACGTAGCCGCGCACCGCAGACAATGTCTCGATGCTGATTCCCGCAAGGAACGCCTGCAGCAACACGATCGCGACGAACGGCAAGACCGAACGCAGGAGGTGGGGCGCGCCCTTGGGATGTGTCATCTGTCCTGACCGCTCACGATGCTGCGTCTCGCAAAAGTAGCAGCGCTCGCTTAATGGGCATTCCCAATTTCAGGCCCGGCGGCTCACAGCGAAAATCGGCGTAAAGCCCATATGACAAAAGTCATCACGGAAATTGATCGGTAGTTGGCTGCGTGGCGCGTCCATCGCTCGCCAAGCCGCAGCAACACAAGAAACGCCGCAGGCAGCCGGAACGTCGCGGCGCGATGCCAAGCCCCTATCGGAACCGGTGCGAAGCCGCTAGGTTATTGTCCCATCATACCAGCGCGATCGGCGCTTTCGGATCATTTGCATGACGACCCTTCTTCTGTCCCATCAGGCATCGCTCGACCATCTGACGCCGCCCGGCCACCCGGAGCGACCCGACCGGCTGCGCGCGGTGGCGGAGGTGCTGGGTGAGGCGCGGTTCGACGCATTGGTGCGAGGCGACGCGCCGGAGGGCGATCTCGAGATCGTCAGTCTCTGCCACGACAACCACTATATCGACGAGCTACGCCACATGGCGCCGGCGAGCGGCCTTGTGTATCTCGACGGTGACACCTCAATGTCGCCGGGGACCTGGGAAGCCGTCATGCGCGGCGTCGGCGGAGCGGTGGCAGCGACCGACGCGGTGATGAAGGGCGAACACAAAAACGCTTTCGTCGCGACGCGTCCACCCGGTCACCACGCCGAGACCAACAAGCCGATGGGCTTCTGCTTCTTCGACCACGCTGCCATTGCAGCACGTTATGCGCAGCGCACCTATGGCATCGCACGCGCGGCCGTAGTGGACTTCGACGTGCATCATGGCAACGGCACGCAGGACATTTTCTGGTCCGATCCCACGGTGATGTATTGCTCGACGCACCAGATGCCGCTGTTTCCCGGCACCGGCGCGTTGCAGGAGCGCGGCGAGCACGACACCGTCGTCAATGCGCCGCTGCACGACGGCGACGGCGGCGCAAAATTCCGCGCGGCCTTCGACAATCTGATCCTGCCGCAACTGCAGAAATTCGCGCCCGAGCTGATCATCATCTCGGCCGGCTTCGACGCGCACCGCCGCGATCCCCTCGCCTCGCTCAATCTTGACGCCGAGGACTTTGGCTGGGTCACCCGCAAGCTGATGGACCTCGCCGACGGCACGGCGGGCGGCCGCATTGTCTCGGTGCTCGAGGGTGGCTATGATCTGCAGGGTCTCAAGGAGTCGGTGGCAACCCACGTCACCGCCCTGATGCGCGGTTGAATCCGCGCCACATTACGCCCTCAAAGACCCCTTTTGATTGGACGTCCTGCGGGGGCGCATCCGGGAAAACGATCTGGCCGACACCACCCATGCCGACGTCAAGAAGCTGACCTTTGAGAGCGCCATGGAGGAGCTCGAAACCATCGTCAAGCGCCTCGAGGACGGCAAGGTGCCGCTGGAGGAATCGGTCGCGATCTATGAGCGCGGCGAGGCTTTGAAGCGGCGTTGCGACGAATTGCTGCGCCAGGCCGAAGCGCGCGTCGACAAGATCACCACCGATTCCAGCGGCCGTGCGGTCGGCACCGAACCGCTGGACGTGCAGTAACCACGGCCGGCACGCCGTCGTTCATCTATCCTCCGCCCTGTCGCCGCGCGGCGCTCGTTCCGCGACCAAATTAGCACTTGGCGCATGGCGTCCGCTGCTATAGTCCGCTGCCAGTCCGGGGATCGAGCGTGCGCGTCCAGCACCGTCATGTCATCTATGTGCAGGGATACGATCCGCGGGGCCTCGCGCAGTATTACCGCATGTTTCGCACCGAATTGCGCAAGTTCGGCCGGCTTTACGGGCTGACGACTTCCGTCAGCCGGCCAAAGGATCACTCCACCGGCGAATTCGCCCATGAATCGGCGTCCTGGACCATCGAGACATCCGGCGACGACTGGCAGACCCGCACCGATTACGATTTCCTGCGCTGGGAAGACCTGATCCAGCGCGATCTGGCCGGACCGCTGTGGCGCATCCTGGCGCATGGCATCGCGATCTATTGGGGACTGGTGTTCTCCGGCACCATGGGCCGGTTCTGGAAGGCGCATTGGCGCTTTGCGACATTCATCAGCTGGCCGCATTTCGTGCTGCTCAACGAGGCGATCTGGTCCGCGGGCGTTGCCTGGCTGTTCGCCTGGGGCCTTCAGGCCCTCGGCGTGCATGGCGTCCTGGTGGGATGCAGCGCCGCGGTCGTGTTCGTCGCGGCCCTGTGGTCGCTGGTGAAATACACCGAGGACCGCAGCTACCTGCTCTATCTGATGGCCGACACCATCTTCACCTGGCAGTTTTCCCATGGCGACCGGCCCGACTGGGACGCCCGCATCGATCGCTTTGCGCGGCATCTGGTGAGCGTCGCGAAAGCCACCGAGGCGCAGGAGATCGTCCTGGTCGGGCACAGCTCCGGCTCGTTTCTCGGCTCCGAGATCCTCGCCCGTGCCCTGAAGCTCGATCCCGATCTGGGCCGCCATGGGCCGCGCGTGATGCTGCTGACGCTCGGCGGCAACATGCCCATCGTCGGCTTCCACAAAGCCGCGCGCGGGTTTCGCGAGAACCTGAAGCTGCTGGCCGTGGAGCCGTCGATCGACTGGATCGACTGCCAATCGCGCAAGGACGTCATGAATTTCTACCCGTTCGATCCCATCGCGGGACACGGCATTGATGCAGGAAATAAGCGGCGCAACCCGACCATCGTGCCGGTGCGGTTCCGGGAGATCATTGTTCCGGAGCGTTACGAGCGCTTCCGCTGGAAGTTCTTCCGGGTGCATTTCCAGTTCGTCATGGCCAATGAACGGCCACATGCCTACGATTTCTACATGATTGTCTGTGGCCCGGTTCCCTTGCAGAGCCGCGTGGCCCAGCCCGCGGCTGCGCTGGAACTGGTCATCGGGCAACCGGAAGCGCGCGAAAATGCATGGAAACGGCTCGATTTAGGGCCGCCCGGGACCGATCGACCCGGTTCCCGTAGCCCGGAACGGGCGGCGCAGCGCATCGGCTAGAGCGTTGCACATATGCCCGACCGCGGCGTCCGTGTGCCTTGCAGGCGGGCACGGCGGTTGGCTTTGGCAGTCGCTTTGGTGTAAAGGGACTGAAACTATGCGCTGACAACCGCGCGGGGACGCCGGTCGTTAACGTTTATAAGCGCTTCAGCCATCTGGCGAAAATGTTCAGACGGACGGGGCTGCCAAGCGTGCTAGAACTCACAGTGAAACAGCGAAGCCCCCGATAAGGCCTCGAGACAAGCCTCTGGTTCTGGAGGCTGCGATTATCCCGGACGCCGGCTGCGCCAAGCGCTGGCCGCTTCGGTGCCGCGGCCCCGGACGAGTAACATTGGAATAATGCCGTGACCAATTTTAGTAAGACACCGCTGCTCGATACCATCCGCACCCCGGAAGACCTGCGCAAGCTGAAGGTTGAACAGGTGCGTCAGGTGGCCGACGAGCTCCGCCAGGAGACCATCGACGCGGTGTCGACGACCGGCGGCCATTTCGGTGCCGGCCTGGGCGTGGTCGAGTTGACGACCGCCCTGCACTACGTGTTTGACACCCCGCGCGACCGCCTGATCTGGGACGTCGGCCACCAGGCTTATCCGCACAAGATCCTCACCGGTCGCCGCGACCGCATCCGCACCCTGCGTACCGCCGGTGGCCTGTCGGGCTTCACCAAGCGCAGCGAGAGCGAATACGATCCGTTCGGCGCAGCCCACTCCTCCACCTCGATCTCCGCCGGCCTCGGCATGGCCGTTGCCCGCGACCTCTCGGGCGGCAACAACAACGTTATCGCTGTGATCGGTGACGGCGCGATGTCAGCGGGCATGGCCTATGAGGCCATGAACAACGCCGGCGCGATGAATTCCCGCCTGATCGTCATCCTCAATGACAACGACATGTCCATCGCGCCGCCGGTCGGCGCCATGTCGGCCTATTTGTCGCGGATGTACTCCGGCAAGACCTACCGCTCCCTGCGCGACGCGGCCAAGCAGCTCGGCAAGCATCTGCCCAAGGTGATCGCCGACCGCGCCGAGCGCGTCGAGGAATACTCCCGCGCCTTCATGGCCGGCGGCGGTACCCTGTTCGAAGAACTCGGCTTCTATTACGTCGGCCCGATCGACGGCCATAACCTCGACCACCTGCTGCCGGTGCTGCAGAACGTCCGCGACATGGAGACCGGCCCGATCCTGGTCCACGTCGTGACCCAGAAGGGCAAGGGCTACGGCCCGGCCGAGGCCGCCGCCGACAAGTATCATGCCGTGGTCAAGTTCGACGTCGCCACCGGCGCGCAGTCCAAGTCCAAGCCCAATGCGCCGTCCTACCAGAACGTGTTTGGCCAGAGCCTGGTGAAGGAAGCCGAGAAGGACGACAAGATCGTCGCCATCACCGCGGCGATGCCGTCGGGCACCGGCGTCGATATCTTCAACAAGGCATTCCCCGACCGTACCTTCGACGTCGGTATCGCCGAGCAGCATGCGGTGACCTTCGCCGCCGGTCTGGCCACCGAAGGCTACAAGCCGTTCGTCGCGATCTACTCGACCTTCCTGCAGCGCGGCTATGACCAGATCGTCCACGACGTGGCGATCCAGGGCCTGCCGGTGCGCTTCGCCATCGACCGCGCCGGCCTGGTCGGCGCTGATGGCGCCACCCATGCCGGTTCGTTCGACAACGCCTATCTCGGCTGCCTGCCGAACATGGTGATCATGGCGGCCTCCGACGAAGCCGAACTGGTGCACATGGTCGCCAC
>JBEVEC010000063.1:0-5066 GCA_040512975.1 Tardiphaga sp.
AACATTTCGGTCGGCATCATCGTGGTCGACAATGAGAGCGGCGACGTGCTCGCACGCGTTGGCTCGGCCGATTATTTCGACGACCGCAGAGCCGGGCAGGTCGATATGACGCGCGCCGTGCGGTCGCCCGGCTCGACGCTCAAGCCTTTCATCTATGGCCTCGCCTTCGAGGATGGCTTCGTCCATCCGGATAGTCTGATCGACGATCGCCCGGCGCGCTTCGGCGCCTATGCGCCGGAAAATTTCGACATGACGTTCCAGGGCACGGTGCCCGTGCGCAAGGCGTTGCAGCTGTCGCTCAACGTGCCGGCCATCGCCTTGCTCGATCGGGTCGGCGCGGCGCGCTTCACGTCGCGTCTGAAGCAGGCCGGCGGCAGTCTGGTCCTGCCGGCGGGCGAGGCACCCGGTCTCGCCATGGGGCTCGGCGGCGTCGGCGTCACGTTGCATGACCTCGTCCAGCTTTACACCGGCGTTGCGCGGCTCGGCAGCGTCAAGCCGCTGCGCGAGCTCATGCAGGCCAATGGCGGCGACGATCGTGAGACATTGCGGCTGATGGAGCCTGTGGCCGCCTGGCAGGTCGGCCATGTGCTGCTCGGCACGCCGCCGCCCGAGACGGCCGCGCATAACCGCATCGCCTTCAAGACCGGCACCAGTTACGGCTATCGCGACGCCTGGTCGGTGGGATTCGATGGACGGATGACCATCGGCGTCTGGGTCGGTCGGCCCGATGGCGCGCCGGTGCCCGGATTGGTCGGCCGGGTCGCCGCAGCGCCGATCCTGTTCGATGCCTTTGCCCGCACCGGCAAGCTGCCGGCGCCGCTCGCCAAGGCGCCCAAGGGGACGCTATTGGCCAGCAATGCCAAGCTCCCGCTGCCGCTGCGACGTTTCCGACCGTCCGGCGACCTGATCCGCTCCGGCAGCGAACAGGCGCTGCATATCCAGTTTCCGCTGCCGGGGTCACGCATCGATGCCAGCAGCGGCGAAGGGCAGTTTTCGTCGGTTCCGGTCAAGGTTGCGGGTGGGGTGATGCCGATGACCGTGCTGGTCAATGGCAAGGCTGCCGGAGAGCTGGACAGCCGGCGGCAGCGCTTGGTCGATCCACCGGGCCCGGGCTTCGTCCGCCTGACCGTCATGGATGCCATGGGCGCCGCGGACACAGTTGTGGTCAGAATTCAGTAGCAACATGCCAACTGGTTGTCCGGGCGGACGTTTCCGCGTATGCGACAATCATATGGCTGAGAACGAATACAGACCCCGCTTCGGCGCCCCCCGCGAGCAGAAACCCCGCGTCGATCCGGGCAGTACGCTCGTGCGCGTGCTGGACTTCGTGACTACCAGCCATGGACGCGCCATCGCCTTTCTGGCGCTCTGCAGCCTGTTTTTCTTCCTGTCCGGCTTTTTCACCATTCCGCCGATCGACCGCGACGAAGCGCGGTTCGCCCAGGCGACCAAGCAGATGGTCGAAAGCGGCGATTTCGTCGATATCCGGTTCCAGGACGAGGTCCGCTACAAGAAGCCGGTGGGCATCTATTGGATGCAGGCGGCGGTTGTCGAGGTCGCCGAGAAGCTCGGCGTACCCAATGCCGATATCCGCATTTGGCTTTATCGGGTGCCGTCGCTGATCGGCGCCATCGGGGCGGTTCTGCTGACCTACTGGACGGCGCTGGCTTTCGTCACCCGCCGCGGCGCGGTGCTGGCCGGCCTCATTATGTGCAGCTCGGTGCTGCTCAATGTCGAAGCCCGCATGGCCAAGACCGACGCCATGCTGCTGCTCACGGTGATGGCCGTGATGGGCGCCATGGCGCGGGTCTATCTGGCCTGGCAACGCGGCGAGGACAACAAGCAGGGCGGCTGGCTCGAACCCTTTATGTTCTGGACCGGCTTGGCAGTCAGCATCCTGGTCAAGGGGCCGCTGATCCTGATGTTCGTCGGCTTCACCATTCTGGTGCTCGGCGTGATGGATCGTTCGGTGGGCTGGCTCGGCCGGCTGAAGCCGCTGGCCGGCATTCCGTGGACGCTCCTGCTGGTGCTGCCCTGGTTCGTGGCGATCTACCTCAAGGCCGGACAGAGCTTCTTCTCGGATTCGCTGGGCGGCGACATGCTGAGCAAGCTGTCGGCACAGGAATCCCATGGCGCGCCTCCCGGCACCTATTTCCTGCTGTTCTGGGTCACGTTCTGGCCCGGCGCACCGCTGGCCGGCATGGCTGCGCCGGCGATCTGGCGGGCGCGGCGCGAGCCGGGCGCCCAGTTCCTGCTGGCTTGGCTGGTGCCGTCCTGGATCGTGTTCGAACTGGTGATGACCAAGCTGCCGCATTACGTGCTGCCGCTGTATCCGGCCATCGCGATCCTGATCGTTGGCGCGCTGGAGCGCCGGGTGCTGGCGCGAAACTGGCTCAGCCGCGGCTCGGCCTGGTGGTTCGCGATCCCGGTGCTGGCGGCTGTCGGCGCCCTGGTCGGCTCCGTGGCCGTGGTCCGGCATCCGATGTTCCTGGCCTGGCCGTTCGCAGCCGGTGCGCTGGTATTCGGTCTGTTCGCCTGGATGATGTATGACAACAACCGCGCCGAACGCTCGCTGCTATCGGGTGTGGTGGCGGCGCTGTTCATGAGCATCGCGTTGTTTGGCGTATTCCTGCCGTCGCTGCGGCCGGTGTTCCCGAGCGTGCATCTGGCGCGCGCCTTGCGTACCGTGACCTGCGTGGCGCCGAAGGCCGCTGCCGCCGGTTATCATGAGCCGAGCCTGGTCTTCATGGTGGGCACATCGACGCAACTGACCGATGGCGGCGGCGCTGCGGATTTTCTCGCCCAGGGTAGTTGCCGCTTTGCGCTGATCGAATATCGCTCCGAGCGCCAGTTCGCCCAGCGCGCCGAGGCGATCGGGCTGCGCTACAACATGTTCACGCGCATCGAGGGCTATAACTACTCGCAGGGCAGAGCGGTTTCGATCGCCGTGTATCGCTCCGAAGGCACCGAGTAATGACGTCGGCGCCGGGCTATCTGTCGCAACTCGGACACGTGGTTTGGCAGTCGGCGGCGCAACTGGTGCGCGCGCCGTCGCATTCGCGCCGCGCCGAAGCGGCACGCACCTGGGCAAAGCGATCGCTGGCAGTCGGCACGATCACGGCCCTGATCATCATGGCGCTGATGTTTCTCCTCGACGTCTATGAGATCGGTCTGATGCCGCCGCGCGGCACCGCCGCCCTGTGGCCGCTGCGTATCGTCACGGATTTCGGTAAGGCCGAATATGTGCTGTGGGCACTGCTCGGACTTGTGGTGATCGTCGCGTTGCTGGCGCCGCGGCTGCACGGCCATGCGCGGGCGGTCTGGCTCAGCGCCGGCACGCGCGTGCAATACATCTTCGTGACGGTATTGCTGGCCGTGCTGCTCGGCGAAGTGCTGAAAGGCAGCATCGGCCGCGGCCGGCCTTTCGTCGGCGGCGCCGCCAATGCGTTCCATTTCTCGCATTTCTCCTGGAGCGAGGTCTATGCGAGCTTCCCGTCCGGCCACGCCACGACCAGTTTCGCGCTGGCTTTCGCTGTGGCGGCGCTTTGGCCGCGACTGCGGATGCTCATGCTGGCCTATGCCGTGATCATCTGCTGCAGCCGGCTGGTGCTGCTGGCGCATCACCCGAGCGACGTGGTGGCCGGCGGACTGCTGGGCTGGATCGTCGCCATGGCGGTGCGGTACTGGTTCGCAGCCCGGCATCTGGCCTTCGTCATCCGTCCGGGCGGCCATATCGAACCGCTGCCGGGACCCTCCGGGGCGCATCTGAAGAGGGTTGCCCGCGGGGCGATCGCCCCATAATAAGCCGTCTTCGCGCAACGACTGCGACGCGTTCCCGCAGCCAGCCCGCCAACCAAGAGCCTCGCTTTGTCCGCTGCCGACACCTCCGATATCGATGTCTCCGTCGTCGTGCCCGTGCGCAACGAGGAGGGCAATGTCGCGCCTTTGATCGCCGAGATCGCGGCCGCGCTGGATGGCCGCTGGGCCTATGAGATCCTCTACGTCAATGACGGCTCGACCGACCGCACCCCGACGCTGCTGGCGGAACTGATGCAGGCGCGCGGCAATCTGCGCCGCATCGATCATGCGGCGTCATCGGGCCAGTCGGCGGCAGTCCGCACCGGCGTGCGCCATGCGCGCGGCGCCATTGTTGCGACGCTGGACGGAGACGGTCAGAACAATCCAGCGTTCCTGCCCAACCTGATAGCAGCGATCGCCGATGGCGGCGGCCGTGTCGGTCTGGCGGCGGCGCAACGCGTCGGCCGCAAGGATACCGGCTTCAAGAAGTTTCAGTCGCGCATCGCCAACAAGGTGCGCAATGCCGTGCTCAAGGACGGCACCCGCGATACCGGCTGCGGCCTGAAGGCATTCCGCCGTGATGTGTTCTTGTCGCTGCCTTATTTCGATGGTCTGCATCGCTTCCTGCCGGCGCTGGTGCGTCGCGAGGGATATGACATCGCCTATGTGGACGTCACCGACCGTCCGCGTCACTCCGGCGTGTCCAATTACGGCTTCTTTGACCGGCTGTGGGTCGGCCTGATGGATCTGGCCGGCGTGTGGTGGCTGATCCGCCGCAAACGTTCGACGCCGGTTGCAACCGAGTTCAAGTAAATGCTGATCAGCTACGGCCAGGCCCTGGGCGACTACGTCTACGATGTGTTCGTCGCCAAATTCGATTTCTGGCTTGCCTTCGGGCTGGTGGCACAGCTGCTGTTCACAGCACGCTTTCTCGTGCAATGGATCTCGAGCGAGCGGGCCGGGCAGAGTGTGGTGCCGATGGCGTTCTGGTTCTTCTCCATGGCCGGCGGCTTCATGACGCTGATCTACGGCATCGCCAAGCGCGAGCCGGTGATCATTCTCGGGCAGGCCTTTGCCACCGTGATCTATGTCCGCAACATCATGCTGATCATCAAGAACCGCGGCAGCGGATCGAAGACGCTGGATCGATAATTCTATCTTCCTGCAACCGGCGCCGAGAGCGCAGCGGCATCGCCTTCGGCGCTGCTCTCGGCGGGAGCGAGTTCGCCCGCTGCGTCGAGCACGGGGTAGGCAACCGAGCAGATATG
>JBEVEC010000067.1:0-7341 GCA_040512975.1 Tardiphaga sp.
CGACTTCACCGCCGAAATGACGGTCATCAATCCGTTCGATTTCTTCGTCGAGCCCTATGCCGAGACATTTCCATTCAGCTATCCCGACGATCTCGCGATCGAGCTCGCGCCCTATATGGCGAAGACGGAGCCCGGGCCGAAGTTCACGGCTTACATGAACGAGATCGCGCGCGAGGCGCCGAGCACGGTCAACTTCCTCGTCGACCTCAATGCGAGCCTGCGTGAAAAGGTCAACTACATCATCCGCATGGAGCCCGGCGTTCAGACGCCGGAAGAGACGCTGCTGTCGGGCGCAGGCTCGTGCCGCGACTCGGCGTGGTTGCTGATCGAGACGGTGCGCCATCTCGGCCTCGCCGCGCGTTTCGTCTCCGGCTATCTCATTCAGCTCCGTCCCGACATCGATCCGATCGAAGGCCCGCCGGAAGTCGAAGCCGACTTCACCGATCTTCACGCCTGGGCCGAAGTGTATATTCCCGGTGCCGGCTGGATCGGCTTCGACGCCACGTCAGGCATGCTCACCGGCGAAGGCCATATTCCCGTCGCCGCGACTCCGCATTTCCGCTCGGCCGCGCCGATCTCCGGCATGGCCGGCTTTGCCGAAGTCGATTTCGAATTCGCCATGAGCGTGAAGCGCGTCCGCGAGGCGCCGCGCATCACCAAACCGTTTTCCGATGAAGCCTGGGCGAAGCTCGATGCGCTCGGCGAGCAGGTCGATGCGGATCTCAAGGCGCATGACGTGCGGCTCACCATGGGCGGCGAGCCGACCTTCGTCTCGGTGGACGACATGGAAGCCGCCGAATGGAATACGGCGGCCGTCGGCCCGACAAAACGGGGTCTCGGCGACGACCTGATCCGCCGGCTGCGCACGCGCTTCGCGCCGGGCGGGCTGCTGCATTACGGCCAGGGCAAATGGTATCCCGGCGAAAGCCTGCCGCGTTGGGCCTTCGGCCTGTATTGGCGCAAGGACGGCGTGCCGATCTGGAAGAATGATGCGCTGATCTCCAGGATCGAAGGGCCGGCGATCGCCGACGTCAACACGGCCGAGCAGTTCGCCGAACGCACGGCGCATCGGCTCGGCCTGCCGAAGGACTACGTCATCCCGGCCTTCGAGGATCCCGCGCACTGGCTGCAGAAGGAATCCAACCTTCCCAACAATGTCGATCCCAGCGACTCCAAGCTGGCCGATCCCGAAGAGCGTTCGCGCATGGCGCGGGTGTTCGACCAGGGCCTCAACACGCCGAAGGGTTTTGTGCTGCCGATCCAGCGCTGGAACGCCGAGGCGCCGAAGACCGACCGGCGCTGGCGCTCCGAGCGCTGGAAGCTGCGCCGCGGCAACCTGTTCCTGACCCCCGGCGATTCGCCGATGGGCCTGCGCCTGCCGCTGTCGTCTTTGCCGCATCTCGAGGAGGACGAATATCCCTTCATCGTCGAGCAGGATCCGATGGAGCCGCGCGGCCCGATGCCGGTGTTCGACGAGATCGCCTCGGCCGAAAGCCAGCCCGCCGCCCAACACGTCGAGGAGCAGCAGATCCGCTCGGGCGGCATCCGCACCGCCATGTCCATCGAAGTGCGCGACGGCATCCTCTGCGCCTTCATGCCGCCGGTGGAAAAACTCGAGGACTATCTCGAACTGGTGACCGCGCTCGAGTCCACCGCCGAGGACCTGCAGATGCAGGTGCAAGTGGAAGGCTATCCGCCCCCGTTCGATCCCCGCGTCGAGGTGATAAAGGTCACGCCCGATCCCGGTGTGCTCGAGATCAACATCCACCCCGCGCAGAACTGGCGCGAGGCCGTGGACACCACCATGCACCTCTATGAGGAAGCCGCGAAGACGCGGCTCGGCGCCAACAAGTTCCTGGTCGACGGTCGCCACACCGGCACCGGCGGCGGCAATCACGTCGTGGTCGGCGGCTCGTCGCCGGCGGACTCACCGTTCCTGCGTCGGCCGGACCTGCTGAAGAGCCTCGTGCTGTATTGGCAGCGGCATCCGTCGCTGTCGTACCTGTTCTCCGGCATGTTCATCGGCCCGACCAGCCAGGCGCCGCGCATCGACGAAGCGCGGCACGACAACATGTACGAACTCGAGATCGCGCTGGGGCAGGTGCCGCCGCCGGACGTGAAGGGCCCGCTGTGGCTCGTCGATCGCCTGTTCCGGCACATCCTCGTCGACATCACCGGCAACACCCACCGCGCCGAGATATGCATCGACAAGCTCTATTCGCCGGACGGCACCACGGGCCGTCTCGGCCTCGTCGAATTCCGCGCGCTGGAGATGCCGCCCGATCCGCGCATGAGCCTTGCGCAGCAGCTCCTGATCCGCGCGCTGATCGCAAAGATGTGGCGCGCGCCGCAGGACGGCAATTTCGTGCGCTGGGGCACCACGCTGCATGACCGCTTCATGCTGCCGCATTTTCTCTGGGAGGATTTCCAGGACGTGCTCGGCGAACTCGGCGAGGCCGGCTACGGCTTCTCCAAGGAATGGTTCGAGGCGCAGCTCGAATTCCGCTTTCCCGTGTTCGGTCACGTCACCTATGGCGGCGTGACTCTGGAAGTCCGCCAGGCGCTGGAGCCGTGGCACGTGCTCGGCGAAGAGGGCTCCGCCGGCGGCACCGTGCGCTATGTCGACTCCTCGGTAGAGCGGCTGCAGCTCAAGGCCAACGGATTTGTGCCCGGTCGCCACGTCATCACCTGCAACGGCCGCGCGCTGCCGATGACCGAAACCGGGCGCTCCGGCGAGGTTGTCGCCGGCGTCCGCTTCAAGGCCTGGCAGCCGGCGTCCGGCCTGCATCCGACCATTCCGGTGCATGCGCCGTTGGTGTTCGACATCTATGACAGCTGGAACAGGCGATCGCTCGGCGGTTGCGTCTATCATGTCGCCCATCCCGGCGGTCGCAATTACGAGACCAAGCCGGTCAACGCCTATGAAGCCGAAGCCCGGCGCCTCGCCCGTTTCGAGACGATGGGCCACACACCGGGCCCAATCGACCCGCCGCGCGAAGAACGCACACTTGAATTCCCGTTGACCCTCGACTTGCGGACGCCACTCCGGCATTGAGGATGCCTAAGCAGTTGGGCTGGAGAGTCGAAGATGACGGGGCAGGCCGGTCAGGGGAAGAAGCCCCGTCCGGGACATCGCAAGGTCGCGCAGTGGACCCGCGATTACCAGCGGCTGCCCGGAATTCCCGACGAGTTCATCGCCCAGGACGGCACGCCGCGCGAGGTCTGGACGCGTTTCTTCGAGGCCTTCGGCGCGCTGGCGCCGGCCGAGATCGAGCGCCGCTTCGGCTCCGCTGATCGGCATCTGCGCGAAGCCGGTGTCACCTACCGCGCGTCCGGCGACATCGCCGACCGGATCTGGCCGCTCAGCCATGTGCCGCTGCTGATCGACGAATCCGAATGGCGGCAGATTTCGACCGCCGTCGTCCAGCGCGCCACGCTGCTGGAAAAGGTCATGGCGGACCTCTATGGCGACGCCACTCTGGTCGCGTCCGGCGCCGTACCGGCCGCAGCGATTGCCGGCAGCGCCGAATATCTGCGGTCGATGCGCGGCGTCAAACCGCCCGGCGGCCGCTACCTGAACGTTTATGCTGCCGATCTCGGCCGTGCGCCTGACGGTCGCTGGTGGGTTCTCGGCGATCGCACGCAGGCGCCATCCGGCATGGGCTATGCGTTGGAAAACCGCTTGGTGCTGTCGCGCGCCTTCACCGATCTCTACAAGTCGATGAATGTCGAACGCGTCGCGCCGTTCTTCGAGGCGTTCCGCGACAGCCTGCGCGCCTCCGCCGACCGCGACGAGCCGCGCATCGGGCTGCTGTCGCCGGGCCCGTTCAGCGATACCTATTTCGAACACGCCACGCTGGCGCGCTATCTCGGCTTTCTGCTGGTGGAGGGCGACGACCTCGCGGTGTCGGGCGATCGCGTCCATATCCGCACCGTCGCAGGCCTCAAGCGTCTCGACGTCTTGCTGCGCCGGATCGACTCCAATTCGCTCGACCCGCTCGAACTCGACGCCGCGTCGCAGCTTGGCGTGTCCGGCCTGATCGACGTGATCCGCAAGAGCAACGTCGTCGTCGCCAACATGCCAGGCTCCGGGGTGATGGAAGCGCGGGCGCTACTCGGTTTCCTGCCGAACCTCAGCCAGAAATTGCTCGGCGAACCGCTGAAGATGCCGCACATCGCGACCTGGTGGTGCGGCCAGAAGGCAGCGCGCGAGGAAGTGCTGGCGCGGCTCGATGACTTTGCCATCGAAGGCGCCCACGGTCAGGCGATCCCGGGTTTTCCAGGCCACGCGCCGGTGTTGCCGGCGCAACTCTCGCCAGCCGAGCGCGAGCGCCTGAAGGCGGCGATCGTCAATCGCGGCGTGGACTATGTCGGGCAGGAGTTGGTGCAGCTCTCGACCACGCCGGTGTGGGACAACGGCTGTCTCGCGCCACGGCCTTTCGTGCTGCGCGTGTTCGCCGCGGCCACGCCGGATGGCTGGACCATTATGCCGGGCGGCTTCTGCCGCATCGCGGATGCGCCTGATGCCCGCGCGGTGTCGATGGGCGCCGGCGCGCGCGCAGCCGACGTCTGGGTCGTTGCCGACAAGGCCGTGGCCGCCTCAACGTTGTTGCCCACGGTCGACAACGTCCGCATCCGCCGCATCGCCGGCTGGGTGCCGAGCCGCGCCGCCGACAATCTGTTCTGGCTCGGCCGCTATCTCGAGCGCGCGGAATCGACGCTGCGCCTGATCCGCGCCCTCAGCGTGCCGCAGCGCGACCCCGGCAAGGGCAGCGCCGCGGCGCAGGCGTCAGTCGAACGTATCCAGCGCCTGCTGATCACCTGGGGCGCGACCTCGCTGACCTCGCGATCGCGGCCGGCCAGGATCGCCGCGCAGGCGCTGCAAGGCGAAGACCGCTTCGGCTCGGCGCTGTCGCTGGTGCGCTCGGCGCTGCGCACGGCGACGTCGCTGCGCGAGCGGCTGTCGCCGGATGCATGGCAGGTCATCACGGAAATGGCCGAGCGTCTGTCGCACGAAGTCGAAGAGGATGACGACGTCGTCAGCGCGGCCGAGCTGACGCTGCAGGAGCTCGCGAGTTTTGCGGGCCTCGCGCAGGAGAACATGAACCGCGCCGCCGGCTGGCGTTTCCTCGAACTGGGCCGCCGCGCCGAGCGGGCCATCAACGCGACGCGCTTTGCGCGGCAATTCGCGGCCGACGACGCCTCGAGCAATGATCTCGACATCCTGCTGAGGCTGGTGGATTGCCCGATCACCTATCGCTCCCGGTCTCTGGTCGGCCCGCTGCTGGCGCCGGTCCGCGATCTCGTCGTGCTGGATCCTTACAATCCACGCTCGGTGGCGTTTCAGGTCTCGGCACTGAACGATCACATCGCCAATCTACCGGCACTCAAGGAAAACGGCTTGATGGAGCGCCCGCAGCGGCTCGCGGTGGCATTGCGCGCATCGCTGATGACCGGCGAGGCGTCGGAGATCAGCACCAAATCGCTGTTTGCGCTCGAGCAGGACCTGCTGACCCTGGCGGATTCCATCGGACTGCATTACTTCCCGCATGGCGCGAGCGCATCGCGTCCGGAAAAACTGACGGGGTTGGCGTGATCTACGAAATCCGCCATGTGACGACTTACAATTACGAAAGCTCGGTGAGCTTCGCGCGCTGTTCGCTGCGCCTGCAGCCCTGCAGCAGCGCGGGGCAGCAGCTCGTCTCGCACGTCATCGACATCAAGCCGGCGCCGTCCACCCGCTCGAAACGGACCGACTTTTTCGGCACCCAGACCGAAAGCATACTGATCGACAACCCGCACCGCTTGCTGCGCATCGACAGCCGCTCGCGCGTCTACGTCGAACGGTTCGCGCCGAGCCGCGGCGATCACAGCCCGGCCTGGGAGAATGTGCGCGAGGCGTCGTTCGACTCCAACGAGCTCAGCGGCGCATCGCCCGTAAGCTATGTGTTTCCCAGTCCGCTGGTGCCGATCGTCGACGCCGTCACGGCCTATGCCGCGACGAGTTTTACGCCCGGACGCGGCATTCTGGCGGCGGCCGTCGATCTGATGAGCCGCATCTATGACGAGTTCGAATACGATCCCAAGGCGACCGTGATCTCGACGCCGCTGACCGAGGTGATCGAGAAGCGCCACGGCGTCTGCCAGGATTTTGCACATATCATGATCTCGGGCATGCGCGGCCTCGGCCTGCCGGCGACCTATGTCTCGGGCTATCTGCGCACCATTCCGCCGCCCGGCAAGGAACGTCTGCAAGGCGCCGACGCCACTCACGCGTGGGTCTCGGTGTGGTGCGGAGAGGCGCTGGGCTGGATCGGCTTCGACCCCACCAACGACATCCTGGTCGAGAACGACCATATCGTGCTGGCCACCGGCCGCGACTTCTCGGACGTGTCGCCGGTGGACGGCGTCATCGTCGGCGCGCGCAAGCAGAAGCTCGCGGTCGCCGTCGACGTGCTGCTGCTGGAATGACCATCGTCCGCCGCGCCCACAACTCCGCCGACGTCATCATTCTCGGCGCCGGCGCGGCCGGGTTGATGTGCGCTGGCATCGCCGGCCAGCGCGGCCGTTCGGTGATCGTGCTGGAGCAGGCAAGGGCGCCGGGCGAAAAAATCCGCATTTCCGGCGGCGGTCGCTGCAACTTCACCAATTTGCACACGACGCCGGCGAATTTCCTGTCGCAGAATCCGCGGTTCTGCAAATCGGCGCTGAAGGGCTACACGCAGCAGGATTTCATCGCATTGGTCGACAGCTACGGCATCGCCCATCACGAGAAGACGCGCGGGCAGCTGTTCTGCGACGGCTCTTCCCAGCAGATTATCGACATGCTGCTGGATGAAAGCCGCCGCGGCGAGGCGCAGTTGCGGCTCGGCGTCGACATTCTCGGCGTCACCAAAGATGACACCGGCTTCGTGGTCGCGACCGATCAGGGCGCCTATCGCAGCACTGCGCTTGTGGTTGCGACCGGCGGTCCGTCGATCCCGAAAATGGGCGCCAGCGCCTTCGGCTACAAACTGGCGCAGCAATTCGGATTGAAGATGGTGGCGCCGCGCGCCGCGCTGGTGCCGCTGACCTTCGATGTCGCGGCGCTGGTGCAGTTGAAGGATCTCGCCGGCGTCGCCGTCGATGTCGTGGTCAGCGTCGGCAAGACGAAATTCGACGAAGCATTGCTGTTCACCCATCGCGGCCTCAGCGGCCCGGCGATCCTGCAGATCTCGTCCTATTGGCGCGACGGGCTCGACGTGGTGGTCGACATGGCGCCGAAAGCCGATGCCCTGGCGGTGCTGAAGGATGCGCGCCGCGAGCGCCCGAAACAGGAATTGGCGACGGTGCTCGGCGATC
>JBEVEC010000074.1:0-6641 GCA_040512975.1 Tardiphaga sp.
GCCCTTACGAAATCAAGTGCAGCGCGGCAACAGTTGGCGGCCAAGTCCTTTGGCCGCAGTAACCTTTCTTTTCACGGCCATCGGCGCACACTATGGTGACGCCCGAGCGAAACGGAGTCTGCGATGCGAAGATTTGTGGCCGCGAGCCTGGTTGCCAGCCTGGGTGTCATGGGGATGCTGACGGGCACGCCGGCGCAAGCCTTCCTGGACACGGTGCCGCCGTTCAAGGGCAACGACACCGGCGGCATCATCGCCTATCCGCTCGCCATGCAGTCCGACGCCCGCCAGCTCGCGGTCGATCACTGCGCCTCCTACGGCAAGGTGGTGAAGTTCCTCGGCGTGCAGGCCAACTACGGCGGCTACGTCTCGTTCTCCTGCCGCTGGGTGCCCTACGGCGCCGCCGAGCGGCCGCTGCGCACGCTCTACTAAGCACTGGTGACCAGGCGGTCAGGCGCCGCCTTCTCCCTCGATGACATGTTTTCGCCACGCGGGGCGTGTGTTCACGTCGCGCGACGATGTGTCATTGAAAGATTGTGCGGGAGCCCACCCATGAAACGATTGCTTGTCCTGTCCCTCTCGGCCGCCGGCCTGCTCGCGCTGGCCCCGGTCAGCGCCGGCGCGCTGGAACTGCCGGTGCGCAAGGCCGGCCTCTGGGAAATGAAGGTCATGAGCCCGGGCGCGCCGAAGCCCGAGATGACGATGCAGCAATGCACCGACGAGAGCACCGACAAGGACATGAGCACGTCGTTCTCGCCGATGAGCAAGGACCTGTGCGCGAAGCAGGACCTGCAGAAGACCGCGACCGGCTACGTCTCCGATTCGGTCTGCAATGTCGCCGGCATGACCATCAAGTCGCATGCCGAGATCAACGGCGACTTCAACTCGGCCTACACCGTGAAGTCGTCGTCGCACAGCGAGGGCGGCATGGCCGGCGCCGGCCGCGACAACGCGACGACGATCGAGGCGAAGTGGCTCGGCGCCTGCAAGGCCGACCAGAAGCCCGGCGACATCATGATGCCCGGCGGCATGAAGATGAACATCAAGGACATGGAAAAGCTGAAGAACCTGATCCCGAAGGCGGCGAAGTAGGGGGGCCCCGCAGGCCCCCGAACGAAAATATCGAAAACAACCCCATGCAAAGGCGGGTTTGACCCGGTCGGAGCGTCTTCAACCTCGCCCCACGAAGAGCGGGGCGAGGGAGTTACACCGGCACCCTGACCGTCGCCCTCAACCCGCCCATCGCACTTTCCCCGAGCGTGATGTCGCCGCCGTGGGAGCGGGCGATGTCGCGGGCGATGGCTAGCCCGAGGCCGGTGCCGCCTTCGTCCTGATTCCTCGCATCGTCGAGCCGCAAAAACGGCTTGAACACTTCCTCGCGCATGTTGGCGGGGATGCCGGGGCCGTCATCGTCGACCGTGACCGTCAAATAGCGGTGATCGCGGTGGCCGGTGATGGCGACCTTGTCGGCGTAGCGGGCGGCGTTGGAGACCAGGTTGGCGATGCAGCGCTTGAACGAGGCGGGCTTGACCGTGACCACGGGCAGGCCGTGGAACGTCACGGTCGCGACATGGCCGTGGCGTTCGGCGTCGCTGCGCAATTCCTCGAGCGCCAGCGTCATGTCGGTCGGCTGCGCCACCTCGCCGCTGTCGCCGCGCGCAAACGCGAGATAGGCCTCCAGCATCGCCGACATCTCGTCGACATCCTTGCGCATGCCGTCGACCTCGGGGCTGTCGCCGATCAGCGCCAGTTCGAGCTTGAAGCGGGTCAGGATGGTGCGCAGATCGTGGCTGACGCCGGCCAGCATCGCGGTGCGCTGGTCGATCGAGCGCTCGACGCGCGCCTTCATTTCCAGGAACGCATGCGCCGCCTGCCGCACCTCGCGCGCGCCGCGCGGACGGAAGTTCGAGACTTCGCGGCCCTTGCCGAAGCTTTCGGCGGCTTCCGACAGCCGCAGGATCGCCCTGATCTGGTTGCGCAGGAACAGCACCGCGACGATCAACAGGATCGACGAGGTTCCGAGCATCCAGAAGATGAAGATCTCCGAGTTGGAGGCATAGGCGGCGCTGCGCTGCGCGAAGATGCGCATCACGGCATCGTCGAGCTGGATGCGGATCTCGACGAGGTTGGACTTGCCGACGGTGTCGATCCAGAACGGCTTTGCGATCTGCCGGCCCAGTTGCACCGACAGGGTCTGGTCGAGCAGCGAGAAGAACGGTTTCGGTCCCGGCTGCGGCATGTCGCCGACGGGGAGGAAATCGACCACGAGCTGCAGCCGCTGGCCGATGCGGCGCAACTGCGCGCGCTCCTTGTCCTGCGGATAGCCCTTGTAGACGTCGATCAGGCTGGCGATGTCCTGCACCACGGCGGCCGACAGGCGCCGCGTCACCGTGTTCCAGTGCCGCTCCATGAACACGAAGGCGACCACGGTCTGCAGGATCACCATCGGCACGATCATGATCAGCAGCGCGCGCGCATAGAGGCCGGTCGGCATCCAGCCCTTGAACGCGTTGCCCATCCGGCCATTGGCCTTGGAGACGCGTTGCGACGCGTTGCGGATGAAGGTCAGGCCGGTGTCGAGCGTGCTCATCTTACGGCGATGCGACGAGGCGATAGCCGATGCCGCGCACCGCCTGCAGGAACAGCGGGTTGGCCGGATCCTGCTCGATCTTGCGGCGCAGGCGGTTGATCTGCACGTCGACCGCGCGCTCGTTCACGGTGCCGCCGCTGGTCAGCGCCGTGCGCGGCACGGTCTCGCCGGGCGTGGCGGCGAGGATGCGCAGCATCTCGCGCTCGCGGTCGGTCAAATGGATGATCTCGTCGCCCTGGCGCAGTTCGCCGCGCTCGAGGTGAAACACGTAGGGACCGAACGCGATCTGCTCCAGCGCCTCCACCGGCGGCGGCGTCGAGCGCTTGAGGATGTTGCCGATGCGCAGCACCAGTTCGCGCGGCTCGAACGGTTTGGCGACATAGTCGTCGGCGCCGATCTGCAGGCCCTCGATGCGTGCTTCCGCCTCGTGGCGCGCGGTCAGCATGATGATCGGCACCGAGGAGGAGGTGCGGATGAAGCGGGCCAGCTCGAAGCCGGTCTCGCCGGGCATCATGACGTCGAGGATCAGCAGATCGAAATGCAGGCCGAGCAGTTTGGCGCGCGCATCGCTGGCGCTCGGTGCGGTGGTGACGCGATAACCCTCGCCGGACAGGAAGCGCGACAGCAGATCGCGGATGCGGCGGTCGTCGTCGACCAGCAGCAGATGCGGCGCATCGTCGGCGAGCTGCCGCGTGGTTTCGGTCGCGATGCTTGCTGCTTGCGCCACGGTCACTCCCTCGGCTTCCTGGCTGATGTCCCGAAGATCGCCTCGAGCACCTTGTCGGGATCGTCGCGATCGATCATCGCGCGCAGAAACTGGTTGATCGCGGTGACGCCCTCGGGATTGACGTCGCGCATCGCGCGGGTGATGCGATCGGTCTGCAGCCCGGCGAGCTTGGCGACCAGTGCCTCGCCCTTCGGGGTGGCGTAAAGAAGGCGCTGCCGGCGGTCGTTGGTGCCGGTCTTCTGGATGATGTAGCCCTCGTCGAGCAGTTGCTTGAGCACGCGCCCGAGCGACTGCTTGGTGATCCGCAACACGTCCAGCAGGTCTGCGACCTTCAGCCCCGGATAGCGGTAGACGAAATGCATCACCCGGTGATGGGCGCGGCCGAAGCCGAACGCCTCCAGCTCATTGTCGGCGTCGCCGACAAAGTCGCGATAGGCGAAGAACAGCAGCTCGATAATGTCCCAACGCATCTCGCCGCCGCGCAGGGCGGCGGAGCCGCCTGCGGCCTGGGGATCGGGAGCGGCACCACCCCCTGAGAAATTTATGTCAGTCATGTTGACATATCTTGGGTTCAATGTTACAAAACTGCCAGCCACGACGAAACTTTAAGTCGTTTCGACAGGGTGACGTGTCAGGCAGCCGGAAAAAGCCAGTAATGGCGGCAACGGCCGCAGATTGAACTACCGAGCGATTGTCGAGCGGCATTTCGGCAAACATACTGGACTTCGGCACTCCGCAAAAGCATGTCCTGAGGGGCGTGACTGCGACGGATGGTGGCCGGAGGGCAGGTGACAGTGAACTCCGGGCCTGACGAAAAGGCAGGCCCCACCAGGCAGGCCCGCGAACGATTTCGCGCTCTGTCCAAAAGCGGGAAGCAGGGGAAATGACCTTGAAATTCGATATCCGTCCGACAGCCAATCCGACTTCCGAGCAGGAGCGAACGGCAAAGCTTGCGGACCCGGGCTTCGGCCGGATCTTCACCGATCACATGGCGATCATCCGCTACAGCCAGGGCAAGGGCTGGCATGACGCGCGGGTCGAATCCCGCGCCAATTTCCCGCTCGATCCGGCCACCGCCGTGCTGCACTACGCCCAGGAAATCTTCGAAGGCCTGAAGGCCTACAAGCGCGACAATGGCGTCAACCTGTTCCGGCCCGACGCCAATGCGCGCCGCTTCAAGGATTCGGCCGATCGCATGGCGATGGCGCAACTGCCGGAAGAACTGTTCATCGAAGCCGTCGAGCAGGTCGTCAAGATCGACAGCGCGTGGATCCCGGGCGGCGAGGGCAGCCTTTATCTGCGTCCCTTCATGATCGCGAGCGAGGTGTTTCTGGGCGTCAAGCCGTCGTCCGAATACATCTTCGCGGTGATCGCCTCGCCGGTCGGCTCCTATTTCAAGGGCGGTCCGGCCCCGGTGTCGATCTGGGTCTCGGAGCATTACACGCGCGCCGCGATCGGCGGCACTGGCGCGGTCAAGTGCGGCGGCAACTACGCGGCGAGCCTGCGCGCGCAGGCGGAGGCGATCGAGCATGGCTGCGACCAGGTGGTGTTCCTCGATGCGGTCGAGCGCCGCTACATCGAGGAACTGGGCGGCATGAACGTGTTCTTCGTGTTCGACGACGGTTCGCTCGCGACGCCGCCGCTCGGCACCATCCTGCCCGGCATCACCCGCGACTCGATCATCGCGCTGGCGAGGGAGGCCGGCAAGATGGTGCGCGAGGAGCCATACACGATCGACCAGTGGCGCAAGGACGCCGCCAGCGGCAGGCTGAAGGAAGCGTTCGCCTGCGGCACGGCTGCGGTGATCTCGCCGATCGGCAAGGTGTGCTCGACCAGCGGCGATTTCCAGATCAGCGGCGGCGCCGCCGGCCCGGTCGCGATGGGGCTGCGCAAGCAACTGGTCGATATCCAGTACGGCCGCACGGCGGATCCGCACGAGTGGATCAAGAAGGTGCAGTGAGCGGCTGAGGTCGTTCGCTGCTTGCTTCTCCCTCGCCCCGCTCTTGCGGGGAGAGGGTCGGGGTGAGGGGCTCTCTCCGCGAGTCGTGACCTATCCATAGACCTGTACCCCCTCACCCGGATTTCACGCTCCGCGTAAAATCCGACCTCTCCCCGCAAGCGGGGCGAGGTTGAGAACTCGCGTGTCGCGACGTCCATGATCTCGCCGCCAAGTCTTGCTCCACTATGTCTTGCTTCTCACCATCTCCGGAACTCAAATCGAAACCGGCACTTGGAATGGCATGAACTCAGCTCTCTCGACAATTTCGAAATCCTTGATCGTAGCCGTCGCGGCGCTCGCGCTTTTCGGCTCGCCCACCGCGACGGCACAAGATCGCTCGCCCGTCATCGACTTCAGCACGGCGGACCCGGACATGCAGGCCGCGATTGCCAAGGGGCGGGCCACGCTGCCGACGTTCTGGGCCTCGTACGACGCGCCGAAATCATCCGAGACCGGTCACTCCCTCAAGGTGCGCTTTCCGAGTTCGAAGGCCAGCGGCGGCGAGCACATCTGGATCGCCGGCGTGAAGAAAGGCCCGGACGGCCGCTACTCCGGAAAGTTCGGCAATACGCCGCGTGACCTGCCCGGCAAGAAGGCCGGCGACCCGACCGAGTTCGCCGAGGCCGACATCACCGACTGGATGTTCATGCGGAACGGCAAGATCGTCGGCGGCGAGACCATCCGGCCGCTGCTGAAGTCGATGCCGAAACGCGACGCTGACGCGATGCGCGCGCGAATGGAGACGCCGTAGCTGTTTTCCCTCTCCCCTTGTGGGAGAGGGTGCCCGAAGGGCGGGTGAGGGGTTCTCTCCGCGAGTATTGCCCGTTGAGAGAACCCCTCATCCGGCGCTGCGCGCCACCTTCTCCCACAAGGGGAGAAGGAAGAACTCGCGTCCCGCCGCGGCCAAAACCGGCTTTCCCGGCGCGGCACTTGCTGCTACCAACCCCGCCCATGGCCGACAAACCCAAAAAACCCCAGAAGCTTCGCGCCCGCCTGCCGCGCGGGCTGGAAGATCGTGGTCCCGCCGCGATCGCCGCCACGCGCCGGATGGTCGAGAAGATCCGCGAGGTCTACGAGCGCTACGGCTTCGAGCCGGTCGAGACGCCGGCGATGGAGTTCACCGACGCGCTCGGCAAATTCCTGCCCGACCAGGACCGGCCGAACGAGGGCGTGTTCTCGTTCCAGGACGATGACGAACAGTGGATCTCGCTGCGCTACGACCTCACCGCGCCGCTGGCGCGCTATGTCGCGGAGAATTTCGACGCGCTGCCGAAGCCGTATCGCAGCTACCGCTTCGGCTACGTGTTCCGCAACGAGAAGCCCGGCCC
>JBEVEC010000088.1:0-6588 GCA_040512975.1 Tardiphaga sp.
CGCGGCCGTCGACGCCGATGCCGATGCGCACGTCGTCGAACGGGCCGAGGCCGCTCTTCTCCACGAACATGCCGACGCCGGCCCCGACCAACTCGCCGTTCGCGCGGCGCTTTATCAACTCCGCCTGCAACGCGGTCCAGCCGATGCCGTCCAGCGCCTTGTCGAGCAGCTTTGCGTAGTCGCCGGAGTCGAGCACGATGTCGGTGCCGAGGGTCTCCAGCGCGCGGGTCACCGGCATCTCGCTGACGTCAATCAGGTTGCGGCGACGCACCTCGACGCCGTCGATGCCGACCTTCGCGGCCACCGCATCCATCAACCGCTCGCGCACAAATGTGCTTTCGTAGCGGCCGGGCGCGCGATAGGTGCCGCCGGGGGTTTTGTTGGTGAGGCGGATGTGGCCGAGGGCGCGATAGGCGGGAATGCGGTACGGCCCCGGCAGCATCGCTGCAGCGAGGTCCGGCACGGTGGCGGCATGCGTGCGCATGTAGCCGCCCTGGTCGTGGTAGAACTCGTTGTCGATCGCCAGCACGTGGCCGTCGGCGTCGATGGCCGCGCGGATGTGGTGGGTCTGCTGCCGCGAATGATTGGCCGCAATCAGATGCTCGCGGCGGTCTTCGATCCACTTCACCGGACGTCCGAGCCGAAGCGCGGCGAGGCACACCAGCACGTCCTCGGGATACATCTCGCCGCGGATGCCGAAGCCGCCGCCGACATGGCCCTCGAACAGGTTCATGCGGTCGGCGCTGCGCCCGAACATCTTTGCCAGCGCATCGCGATTCCAGTGCGGGACCTTGGCCGCGCCGTACATTTCCAGCATGTCGGTCTCGGCGACATAGCGGCCGATCGCGCCGCGGGTCTCCATCGGCACGCCGGAATGCCGTCCGACCGACAGCGACAGGCTGACCACTGCATGCGCCCCGGCAAAGGCGGCCTCGACGTCGCCATAGCCTTTCTCGATCAGCGCGGTTTCGGTCGGCAGGCCGTTGCGGAATTCGCCGATTTCGCCATCGGCATGAAGGATGACCGGCAGCTCCTCGATCTCAACCTCGACCATTTCGGCGGCGTCTTCGGCGAGGTAAGCGTTTTCCGCGAACACCACGGCGACGGGATCGCCGACATAGCGCACGCGGTCTTTCGCCAAAATGGTCTGGCGATAGGCGGCGAGCTGCTCGAGCCGCGTCAGGCGAAAATCGATCGGCGGGATCTCGGCGACGTCGGCAAAACTCCATGCGGCGACCACGCCGGGCATGTCGACCGCCGGCTGCAGGTTGACTGAGGCGATGTTGCCGTGGGCGTAGGTCGAACGCACCACGCGCATGTGGAGCTGGTTCGGGAAGTTGATGTCGGCGGTAAAGCGGCCCTGGCCGCGCAGCAGAGGGCCGTCTTCCTTGCGGATGACGGAGGCGCCGATCAGCTTTGCTTTGGGAGCGTCGGTCACGGGCGTCGCATCTCCACGGCTGCGGCACGGACGGCCTTGATGATGTTCTGATAGCCGGTGCAGCGGCACAAGTTCGACGACAGCACGTCGACCAGGCCCTCGTCGGAGATGTCCGGCTCGCGCTCCAGCACGCCGACGGCGAGCATCAGGAAGCCCGGCGTACAGAAGCCGCATTGCAGGCCGTGGTGCTCCGTAAAGGCGCGCTGCATCGGATGCAGCGTATCGCCATCGGCGAGGCCTTCGACGGTGCGGATCGCCTTGCCGTCGGCCTGTTGCGCGAACATCAGGCAGGAGCGCACCGGCTCGCCGTCGACGAGTATGGTGCAGGCGCCGCAGACGCCGTGTTCGCAGCCGATATGGGTGCCGGTCTGGCCGCAGTCCTCGCGGATGGCGTCGGCGAGGGTGCGGCGACCCTCGACCGAGATCGCGTGGGCGTGGCCGTTGATGGTGAGCGTGATGGCGGTCTTGTGGGTCATCTTGCGGCGTGCTCCAGCGCGCGGCGCGTGACGGCGCGGACGAGGTCGCGGCGATATTCGGCCGTGGTCTGGATGTCCTCCAGCGGTTCGATGGCCGCGGCGGCGGCTTCGCCGGCAGCGATGGAGAGCGCGGGCGAGGGCGCCTTGCCGTCCAGCACCGCCTCGGCCTCGGGGATGCGGCGCGCGCGGTCCTCGGCGCCGCCGATGCCGAGACGCGCGTCGGTGATGACGCCGTCGACCAGGCGATAGGTGACCAGCGCCGACGACATAGCGAAATCGCCGGCGCGGCGGCTGAATTCATCAAAGCCGAATTTTGTGTCGGCCGGCATTAGCGGAAGGCGCGCTTCGGCGAGGAATTCATCCTCGGCCAGCGACGTCGACATGATGCCTTCCAGGAAATCGGCGGCCTCGATGATGCGTTCGCCGCGGACGCTTTTGACCACGAGCCTGGCCTCCAGCGTCGCCGCCACCAGGCACCATTCCGACGCGGGGTCGGCATGGGCCAGGCTGCCGCAAAACGTGCCGCGCATGCGGATCGGATAATGCGCGATGTGGCCGACGACGAAGGACAGCAGCGCCCCCAGGGGGCCGTCGACCACCGGCTTGTGAAAGGCGCCGTGGCGGACCCGCGCGCCGATCGACAGCACGTCGCCGTCGACCGCCAGGCGGTCGAGGCCGTCGACCTCGTTGATGTCGATCAGATGCGCCGGGCGCGCCATCCGGAACGCCATGATCGGGACCAGGCTCTGGCCGCCCGCCAGGATACGGCCGTCGAGCGGCGCGAACTCGGCCAGCGCGGCGACGACTTCGTCCACCGTGCGTGGGACGTGGCGGATAAAAGGCGCCGGTTTCATGCGAAAAAACCCCGGTGGGGAGCGTCAAAATTCGCTTGTATGCTAACAATCGCCCCCTGGAAGTCAATCTGGGCGGGTGGCGCAAATGGGAGCGCTGCGCCCGCCTTTTCGGCATGGTCGGAGCGGCGGATAACGGCGCGCAGTCGGCCGGCTCGGACCGGGCCGCGCCGCCTTACGCACGTGAAATCACGTTTTATCAGGGCGTTACAAGTGCCCTTGGCACGATGAGGGGCGCGGACTAAACAGGCGCGGAATCGACCGGGTGGACAGCCCGTATCTGCCGGCGCCCCGATCGGGCGCCGCTTTGCCTTGAAGGACGCGCCGCCGTGCAAAAGAACAAGCTTCCGGTCCCGCAGCTGTCGCTGCCCAAGGACAAGATCAAGATCCTGCTGCTGGAAGGCGTCAATGACAGCGCCGTCGAGATCATCGAGGCGGCGGACTATACCAGCGTCACCCGGCTGTCGAAGGCGCTGGGCGGCGAAGAGCTCAAGGAAGCCATCAAGGGCGTGCACATCCTCGGCATTCGCTCGCGCACCCAGATCACCCAGGACGTGCTCGATGCCGCCGACCGGCTAATCGCCATCGGCTGCTTCAGCGTCGGCACCAATCAGGTCGATATCGACGCCGCGCGCCGCAGCGGCATCCCGGTGTTCAACGCGCCGTTCTCCAACACCCGCAGCGTCGCCGAACTGGTGATCGGCGAAATCGTGATGCTGCTGCGCCGGATCATCCCGCGCTCCAATGCCGCCCATGACGGCAAGTGGGACAAATCCGCCAATGGCAGTTTTGAGGTCCGCGGCAAGACGCTCGGCATCGTCGGCTATGGCTCGATCGGCTCGCAGCTGTCCAACCTTGCCGAGGCGCTGGGCATGCACGTGCTGTTCTACGACCACACCGACAAGCTCCGCCACGGCAACACCGAGCCGGTCGGCAGCCTGCAGGAACTGCTGGCGCAGAGCGACGTGGTCAGCATGCACGTGCCGGAAACCCCGGCGACCCAGGGCATGATCGGCCGCGACGAATTCGCCGCCATGAAGGACGGCGCCTACTTCATCAACAACAGCCGCGGCACCGTGGTCGACCTCGACGCGCTCGCCGAGGCGCTGAAGAGCGGCAAGCTGCGCGGCGCCGCCGTCGATGTGTTTCCGGTCGAGCCGAGCTCCAATGCCGAGCGCTTCAACACGCCGCTGCAGGAGCTGCCGAACGTGATTTTAACGCCGCATGTGGGCGGCTCCACCGAGGAGGCGCAGGAGCGCATCGGCGCCGAGGTCGCGCGAAAACTGGTGGACTACAGCGACTCGGGCTCGACCATGGGCGCGGTGAATTTCCCGCAGGTGCAATTGCCGCCGCGGCCGGTCGGCACGCGCTTCATCCAGGTCCAGCGCAACGTGCCGGGCATGCTCGGCCGGCTCAACGAGGTGCTGGCGCGTCACGCGGTCAATATCGCCGCGCAATATTACGAGACCAACAACGACGTCGGCTATGTCGTGCTCGATTGCGACGCGTCGGCGGCCGACAGCCAGGGCGTGCTGGACGACATCCGCGCCCTCGACGGCACGATTCGCGCGCGGCTGCTGTACGAATACCGCGACTGAACGCGCAGGCCGGGCAGGGCGCTCAGGGCAGCGCCTTGACCATCGTGACGTGCGCGTCCGTGGTCGCCGTGGCGGCGAAGCCGAGGCGCTCATACAGTTGACGCGCGCGAGAATTGGTCTTCAGGACGCTCAAGGTCATCGACGTTGCGCGCTGCGCTTGGGCCGCGCGGGCGAATGTGCCGATCACGTCGCTGCCGATGCCTTGCCCGCGCGCGGTTTCAACGATCGCAATATCGATCAGGCGCAGCGTGATCCCCGTCGCGTCGGACGCGAGATCGACGACTACGCGGCCAACCGGTGCGTTGTCACGCGCGATCAGGAATTCACCGGCGTCCGGGCTGATGTGGGAGAGGCCGGCCTTCTGCGCGCGAAACTGCTGGTCGAGCATCGCCGACAACATTTGCGCGCTGAGACCAAGCGGCGCGAACAGCGGCGCGCGCTGCTCCTCGAACAGCGCGCGGCAGAACGCCTGGTCGGCCGCGGCCATCGACCGGATCGTCGTGGCCGGATCGTCGGCGTCCTCATGCGCGAAAGCAACACGGCATCGGTCATCACCGGCACGCCGCTAGCCGAATGACGGAAAGATGCCGGAGACGCAGATGAAATACCCGATGGCGAGCGTCGGCTGGCTGTTGGCATGGGGCACCGACCCGCCGGTAAGCGCCACGCTCGTGGGCGCCAACGTCGTTGCCGCGGGCGGCGCGACGAAGCCGTTGAAACTGGGATCCATCAGCGCGGTGCCGGCGGCCGGCTGGTTCTTGCCGTTGGTGGACGTTCGGATGCCGACCTGCAACGTATGGACGTGACTGGGCATCTCGTCCGTCGATAGCGAAACTTCGGCGGATCCCACCGGCTCGCCGGCACTGTAACTGGGCAGGCCCGGACCCTGGCCCTGGTTCATGGTCACGCGGCCGTTCAAATTGGGCAGCGCGAAATTGGTCGTTCCGTTGCCGCCATACAGGGCGCCGATCAGCGCGAACAGCGGCGTATTCGACTGAACCGGCAGCACGCGGCCATCGCAGGGCAACCAGTCGCGCGGGGCAAAGCCGAACGCGAAGGCCTGAATTTCTCCGACATATGGATACATGGACTTCCCCTGCGACGAGTGCGGCGTTACTGAAAACGGGCGGATCTGAAACGGCGGGCCCGATCGTTGGTCGTCGAACTAATTAGCTTTGCGACGGAAAAATGCCGGCGTAGCAGATGCAGTAATTGGCGGTCAGCGTCGGCATCATGTTGTCATGGGCCTGGTTTTGTCCGGCCAGGGCGATGGAGTTCGCCATGACGACGTAGCTCGGAATGTCGGCCGGCTGGGTGTAGAGGGCGGCCGTTGCCAGGCTGGCCGTGGCGAACTGGACGGACGGGCCTGGTGCCGCCGTTTCGCCGGCGGTCATGCTGGCCACCAGCGCGTGGCTGTGGGTCGGCATCTCCGTCGTCAACAGCGTATGCTGCGGTTGGCCGCCGATCTCGCCCAGCGCGCGCGGGGTCAATCCTCTCCCGGAGCCTTGCGCCAGCGGCACGCGGCCGCGCAGATCCGGGACGCCGAAGGTGGTGTTGCCGTCGCCGCCGTAGACCGTGCCGATCAGCGTATAAAGAACTTCGTACTCCGCAATCGAGTACAGCGCGCCGTTACAGCCCAACCAGCCGTCCGGAATGCGCGGGAAGCCGAAAAGACGAATCTCGCCGATAAAAGGGTCTGACATCTGACTGACCTTGCGTCCGGGATTTCAATTGAGATCGGCGGCGTGCGGTCACTGACGTGACGGAAAAACGCCGCTGAGGGCGATGACGTAGTTCAGCACCAGATAAGGTTGCATGTTGTTGTGAGGCGTGCCGAATCCGGCGACGACCAGGTTGGTCCCCTGCTGCAACGCGACCTGGGTGCCGCCGACCGGTGTGAAAATGGAATTGGCCGGCGCGGTGTTCTCGCCGAACACGTTGGCCGTGGGCGTTCCACCGCGGCCCGCGCCCTTGGTCGTCGATGCCTGAAGACCATGCGTGTGGCTCGGCAACTGATCGACCGTCATGCTGACGGTTTCCGTGCCGCTGATCGCGCCCGGCAGGAAGTCGGTGCCGCCGCCGCCCAGGATGGCGCGCCCCCGCAGGTCGGGCAGGGCAAATGTGGTTCTCCCGTCACCGCCATAGGTCACGCCGAGCAGGCTGAACAGCGCCTGGTTCTGTTGGATCGACATGAGCTGGCCATTACAGGGCGCCCAGTTCTTCGG
>JBEVEC010000185.1:0-5894 GCA_040512975.1 Tardiphaga sp.
TGGCGCGGGCGCGCTGGCTGCGCGAAACCACCGGCGCGAAAAATCTCTGCATCGCCGGCGGCGTGGCGCTGAATTGCGTTGCCAACGGTCGCATCGCGCGCGAGGCCGGCTTTGAGAATGTCTGGATCCAGCCGGCGGCCGGCGACAACGGCATCGCCATCGGCTGCGCCTATTACGGCCTGCTCGAAGTGCAGAAGCAGCCGCGTGGCTATGTCATGACGCATTCCTACACCGGCCGGGCCTATTCGGACCGCGACGTCGAGGCGGCGACCCAGCGCAGGCTGGTGCGCGCGCAGACCAGCGCTGTGCGCAGCGACAATATCTGCCGCGACACCGCAAAGCTGCTGGCCGATCAGAAGGTGATCGGCTGGTTTCAGGGACGTTCGGAATATGGCCCGCGCGCGCTCGGCAACCGCAGCATCATCGCCGATCCGCGCCGGCCGGAGATGAAGGACCTCATCAATTCACGCGTCAAGCATCGCCAACCGTTCCGGCCGTTCGCGCCGATCGTGCTGGCCGAACGCGCCCACGAAATCTTCGAGGGCGACCACGACTCGCCGTTTATGCTGATCGCCGCGCCGGTGCGCGCCGAATGGCGCGACAGGATTCCGGCCATCGTGCACGTCGACGGTACAGCGCGGATCCAGACGGTGATCGAGGCGACCAATCCCGTGCTGTACCGCCTGTTGAAGGAATTCGAGGCGCTGACAGGCGTGCCGGTGCTGCTCAACACGTCATTCAACGTGAAAGGCGAGCCGATCGTCGAAACCCCGCGCGATGCCATGGCGTGCTTCATCAACACCGGCATCGACCATCTCGTGCTGCACGACACGCTGGTGAGCAAGACCGCCGCCCATCGCGTGGTGGCGCCATTGGTACGGACGTATATGGATGTGGCTGGGCTGGTGCTGTCGAATGTGAGATGAGGTTTTTCCTCTTCCCCTGTGGGAGAAGGCGGCGCGGCAGCAGGCCGTGCCGGATGAGGGTGCAGCACAACGGCGGTGCCCGTGGCCCCCTGTCCCGTCTCGAACGCAGTGCGAGCGTTCGATCCACCCTCCCCCAAGGGGGAGGGGAAGAAAGAAGGGTTATGCCGCGCGCACGGCGTTCAGGAACCTGCCGACCTCGTCCTTCAGCCGCGTGCTGTCCGAAGACAGCGATTGCGCGGCGGACAGCACCTGGCTCGAGGCCGATCCGGTTTCGCCGGCGCCACGCTGCACGTCGGCGATGTTGGTCGAGACCTGCATGGTGCCCATCGCAGCCTGCTGCACATTGCGCGAGATTTCCTGCGTTGCCGCACCCTGCTCTTCGACGGCAGAGGCAATCGCCGATGCGATCTCGGACATGCGGCCGATGGTGTTGCCGATCTCCTTGATCGCGCCGACCGATTGATGGGTCGCCGCCTGGATGCCGGAGATCTGCTGCGAAATCTCGCCAGTGGCCTTCGCGGTCTGCTCGGCGAGTGCCTTCACTTCCGATGCCACCACGGCAAAGCCGCGGCCGGCTTCACCGGCGCGCGCGGCCTCGATGGTCGCGTTCAAGGCGAGCAGGTTGGTCTGACCGGCGATGGTGTTGATCAACTCGACCACGTCGCCGATCCGCGACGCGGCGCTGGCAAGCTCGCTGACGCGGTCATTGGTCTTGCGCGCCTGCTCGACCGCCTGCTGGGCAATGTTGGAGGACTCCTGCACCTGGCGGCTGATCTCGTTCACCGACGACGCCATTTCTTCCGTGGCCGACGCCACCGACTGCACATTGGCCGAAGCCTCGTCGGACGCGCCGGCCACGGCGCTGGTCAGGCTCCGCGCCCTTTCCGCCGTCGCGGTGAGCGTGTGCGCGGACGCCTCAAGTTGGGTTGACGCAGACGACACGGTTTCAACGATCTCGCCGATCATCGCCTCAAAGTTCCGCGTGATGCCGTCGACGCGGCGGCCGCGCTCGATCTTGGCCTCGGCATCCACGGCTGTGGCCTCATCGGCGGTGCGCTTGTCGATCAGCGCCTGCTTGAACACCTGCAACGCGTCGCCCATGCTGCCGATCTCCGTTTTCATCCCCTGATGCGGGACCACCGCTGCGAGATCGCCGGCGCCTAGCGCCTGCATCGGCGCGATGATCGATCCGATGCCGGAAGACACGTCCCGCACCAGCAAAACGGCGGCGCCGACGCCGACCAGCATGGCAAAGGCGAGCGCGCCGATCAGCTCGGCCAGTGCCGTGGCGAAGCCATCGGACGCCTGCTTGCCGGCGGCGTCGGCCCCCCTGTTGTTCAGATCGATGTCCCGCTGCAGCGCTTCATCCGCCTTGACGGCGATCTGCGTGGCCTTGCTGTTCATGTCGCGGGCTTCGATGGCTTCGTTCTTGCGCGATAGCGCCAGAACCTTCTGTGTCTCGGCAACGTAGTTCTGCCACAGCGAACTGAATTCGGCGTAGGTGGCGCGTTCTTCCGCTGACGTCATCATAGGCTCGTAGGTGCTGCGGGCCTTGGCCAGCGCGTCGCTGAATTTTTTCATCGTATCTTCCTGGAACTGCTTGCCGGCGGGCTCGGTAGCCAAGAGATGTGAGCGAATGGTCGCGCGGTAGGTGACCGATGCCACCCGGATCTCGCCGAGGACGCGCACGCTGGGCAACCAGCTCTGCACGATCTCCGTGGTCTTGGCGTCCATGGCGTACATCTGACGCACGGCCAATGCCCCCATCGCGGACATTGCCAGCAGCAGGAAAGCGACGACGATGGTGATCTTGGCGCGAATGGAAAGGGTCGCGAACATTGGAGGTCCCTTGGTGTCGCCCGTTGCCGGGCCAGATCAGCTGTATGAAAACCGGCGAGGCGCCACGCTTATCACGCGACGCGCACTGACGTGAGGAAGCGGCCGACCTCCGTCTTCAGGCGGCGGCTCTCCGAAGACAGGGACTTCGCTGCCGACAACACCTGCGTTGACGCCGAGCCGGTCTCGCTGGCGCCGCGCTGTACCTCGGTGATGTGCGCCGACACCTGCGAGGTGCCGTGCGCGGCCTGCTGTACGTTGCGGGAGATCTCGTGCGTGGCGGCGCCCTGCTCTTCCACCGCCGACGCGATGGTCGCGGCGATCTCCGACATCCGTCCGATGGTGACGCCGATATCACGGATGGCGACCACCGATTCGTCGGTCGCGACCTGAATGCTGTTGATCTGGTTCGAGATCTCGCCGGTGGCCTTCGCCGTCTGTTCGGCCAGCGTCTTGACTTCGGCCGCAACCACGGCAAACCCGCGGCCCGCCTCGCCGGCGCGCGCCGCTTCGATCGTCGCATTCAATGCCAGCAGATTGGTCTGCCCGGCGATGGTGTTGATCAGTTCGACCACGTCCCCGATGCGGCTTGCGGCCTTCGACAATTCGCCCACCCGTGAATTGGTCTTCTGCGCCTGATCGACGGCGTCGTGGGCGATGCGCGCCGACTCCTGAACCTGGCGGCTGATCTCGCTGACCGACGATGCCATTTCCTCGGTGGACGACGCCACCGACTGGACGTTGGTGGAGGCTTCCTCGGAGGCGGCCGCGACCATTGTGGTCAGGTTCTGCGAACGCTCGGCCGATGACGTCAGCATCCCGGCGGAGCCTTCCAGTTCGACGGACGCCGACGAGACGGTGTTGACGATCTGGCCGACCGCACTTTCGAAATCGTCGGCCAGCTTGATCATGTCGCGCCGGCGCTGGTCGGCGGTGAGCTGCTGCTGATCCTTCTGGGCTTCGGCTTCGGTATGGGCGCGCTCCTGCGCCTTGACCTTGAATTTCTCGACCGCATCAGCCACCTCGCCGATCTCATCCTTGCGGCCGAGGCCCGGCAGCACCACCGAGAAGTTGCCTTCGGCGAGATCGTTCATCGACCGGCTCAGCGCGCTCATCGGACGAGCGATGGTGAATACCGAGAAGATCGAGGTGCCGATCAAGAGCAGGCCCGCGATGATCCCGATGGTCATCCCTTGCTGCTCAACTGACGCGGCCTTCTCGGTTGCGGCAGCCTTGTTTTTAAGCGCGCGCCCTTGGGCCGCGCTGATCATTTCGGACGTAAGCTCTTCAAGTTTGTTATTGATCGGGATCGTGATCTCGCGACGGGTGCGTGCGATCTCGTCCGTCAGCTTTGCCAGACGGGCCGCATCTTCAGCCGACAGATTGCCTGCCACACGCTTGGCGTCGATGTCCAGTCCCTGCCGCTGGAAACCCTCGATCTGTTGCTCACCTTTTGTGAAATCGGCGATCAGTGGCGTCATCTGCGCCAGTTGTGCCACGGTCTCAGCGGTTTTCGTGATGTTGGCAATCTCGGCAGCGTATTTCGTCGCATCGTCGCGACGCGCGGTGAAGGCCAACGATGCCTTTTGAAGGTCCGCGACAGATTGCGACAGGGTGACCTCGCGCATGGCCATCTGCATGCCGCGGGTTGCGCCCTGCACCTGTGCCGCCGATGTCGAGATATTCAGGCTGCGGATGACGGTTTCGTTCGACGTTCTTACCTCGTCGGCGCCGGTCTTCTCATTGTAGATCAACGCCGCCACCAGCAGGATGCCGAGGCCGGATGCGATTGCAAGCTTGGTGCCGATGCGCAGATTCTGGATGAAGGTCATGTCAGTCCCTGAAATAAATCGTCTTGAAAGAGTCGGGTCGTCGTTCGGCGGAGTTGGGCCGTCGGCGTATCGCGTGAAAAAATCTGGATGTCTTCTTGGTGACGCCCGAGCAATCCGGCGCAGGGATAAAGGGAGCAGCGCTAAAAAACGGGCTGCATGCGTGAAGTCGCGCCGTTGCCCCTGGGAGCAAGGTACCATCGGGCTTCTGACACAATGGTTAATGCTGCCGAGGGGAAATCGCTAAAGTTATGGGCATGCGCAGCGCCGTCGACACTCTGAGATTGCGTCGCCGAATGGCGATGTCCTCTGGTGACATGGAGTGGCGAAATCTCAGCATAATGGCGACGCCCTGGAGGACGTCGCCATTGATAGTCGCCGCGATAGAAGGGTTGGCTGCGCGTCAGGCTGCACGCACCGAATTCAGGAAGCGGCCGACCTCGTTTTTCAGCCGGCTGCTGTCGGACGACAGCGACTGCGCCGCGGACAAGACCTGCGATGACGCAGAACCGGTTTCACCGGCGCCACGCTCCACGTCGGCGATATTTGCGGACACCCGCAGCGTGCCCTGGGCGGCTTGCTGAACATTGCGGGAGATCTCCTGCGTCGCCGCACCCTGTTGTTCGACCGCCGAGGCAATGGTCGAAGCGATTTCGGACATCCGGCCGATGGTGGAGCCGATCTCCTGGATCGCGGACACCGAGTCGTCGGTCGCGGTCTGGATGCTGGCGATCTGCTGGCTGATCTCGCCGGTGGCCTTCGCGGTCTGCTCCGCCAATTGCTTGACCTCCGCCGCCACCACCGCGAAGCCGCGGCCGGCGTCGCCGGCACGGGCCGCCTCGATGGTGGCGTTGAGCGCCAGCAGATTGGTCTGTCCAGCGATGGTGTTGATGAGCTCCACCACGTCACCGATGCGGCTCGCCGCCTTCGACAATTCGCCGACGCGGTCGTTGGTCTTCCTGGCCTGCCCCACCGCCTCATTGGCGATGCGCGCCGACTCCTGCACCTGACGGCCGATCTCGGAGATCGACGACGCCATCTCTTCGGTGGACGACGCTACCGACTGGACGTTGCTGGAGGCATCGCCCGACGCGGTCGCCACCACGGCGGTGAGGCGCTGCGAATTGGCAGCCGTCGCCGTCAGCGTGCCGGCCGAGGCCTCAAGCTCGGCCGAGGCCGACGACACCGCCTCGACGATGTCGCCCACCGTGCCCTCGAACTCGTCGGCGAGACGGATCATGTCCTGCTTGCGCTGCAGCTCGGCCTTGTGCTCCTGCGTCAACCGCGCCTCCGCATCGGCCTG
>JBEVEC010000195.1:0-5430 GCA_040512975.1 Tardiphaga sp.
GATCAAATGCGAACCACCGAAAGCGGGTGGAGATCGGGCACCCGTATCTCTACCGGTTGCAGAAATTAATAAGCCATTAACCATGTTTTGTTCTGAATAACGGCATGTCGCCGGCGAGCACGAATCCGCGCCGGCAACCAGAGAGAACAAAAATGGGCACCATCATCGAATTTCCGGCGGATGCGGCTTCGCGGCGCCGGGTCGCGGCCACCGATGGCGCTCCACGCGATGGCCTGGGTACCGTGGTGATCCTTCCTGTTGTCCGGATCGAACGCGAGGCCGGTGGAGCCGGTGGCGGAGACGGACCGGAAGCGGGCACCGCTCCCCGTCGCCGTCGCCGTCGGCGCCCCTGAGCGACGGAATTCCGCCATGGCCGAGCCGCGCTTCCCGAGCCGGACCACCGGGCTCCGGTTGCTCGCGGCTTTCGCGCTGCTCGCCGGTGCGGCGCTCGGCGGCTGCAGCGGCGGCGATTTCGGCCGCACCCGCGCCGACATGCGCAACGACGACATGCACCGCTGGCTCGGTGCCGAGGCGACCTCGAGCATCGGTCTCAAACCATCGCATTTCCAGCTCACCGACAATGAACGCCAGCTCCGCGATCTGGCCTATCCCCTGATCGAGCCGCCGCGCTCGCGGCCGGCCTGGAAGAGCGTGTTCGGCGACTACCAGCCGCTGCCCTCGCCATGGCGGCAGAAGGTGGTGTTCGACCGCACCATGTATGGCCGCACGCTGATCGACGAGCCGCACCGCTCGCACACCTCGCGCTACCAGCAGCTGATCGAGGATGTCCGCAACGACATCACGCGGTTCGAGCCGTTCTTCGCTTCCGCCGCGCGCGTCATCGAACTCGACGGCAAGCGCAGCGCCAGCATGGGCATGGTCTCGGAATTGTCGCCGCGCGAGCGCGCCGATGCGGTCGCGCGGATGGAGGAGAACGCGCTGATCGTGCAGTGGGTGCAGCAATGCCTGGAGCGGCGCATCGCGTCCTACCGCTGGGCGCTCGAGCGCCTGGTGATCCAGGCCCCCGACAATATCGCCGCCGACGCCGACCGCCTGATCGGCGAACTCGCCGCCCAGACCGCCAACCCGCCGGTCATCACGCCGCCCGTGGCCGGGCGCGCGGTGGTGGTGAAGGGCTGACGATCGCGTAACGCGCGTGCAACACGGCGTAACAATCGTCGCGGCCATGGAACCGTCTGCCACGACCAACACTTATTCCTGCGACAAAGCGGAGTGGGGCCGCCGAAAGTTGGTAGGTGAGGGGGGCGCGGTGCATCTTTGTTGTGTAGGCCGAATCATCGGCAGACCTGAGGGCAAAGGAAAGGCCATGCGTGCCTTGACCCTGGCGTTCTCAATTACTTTGGCGGTGTCCATCGTCGCGATTGTCGACAGCGCGCATCTGGCCTCGGCAGGTCTGATCGAGACGCCCCGCCAAACCGCGACACAAGCCGATCCCGCGCTGGCGACCGACGAAGCGACGCAGGATTCCGAGAATCAGATCCGCCTCAACAACGCGAAGCGACGCGCCGTGCAACGCGGACTGACCAGGCTCGGCTTCGACACCAAGGCCAACGGCAAGTTCGACGAGCCGACCCGCGCCGCCATCACGCGCTGGCAGGAAGAGCAGGGCTACCCGGCGACCGGCTTCCTCAACCCCGCCCAGCACAAGGTGCTGACGGATAGCGCGAAGGAAGTCGCCAGGTCCGACCGCGAGGCCGCCCGGTCCGACCGTCAGGGCCGCCGCCGCACCGCAGGCCGCGGCCGCAATTCGCGCGGCCCCGGCGGTCCGATCGGCGCCATCGGCGGCGCAGTGACCGGCGTCGTCGGCGGCGTGGTCGGCGGCATCTTCCGCAGGTGAGTGATTAGCCCCGGTGCAGTCGGGTGGGCAAAGCGAAAGCGTGCCCACCAGCCTTCAACGTGCTCACCGACGGATGGTGGGCACGTCGCTTCGCTCCTTTGCCTACCCTGCGAGGCTGTCATCTCCGCCAAGGCGGGGGATAACGACGAAGCAAATCCGCCTACCGCTTGCCCTTCGCGGGTGCAGCCGCCGGTGCCGGCGCTGACGTCTCCGCCTGCTTCGCCGGCGGCGGCTCGGTCTCGATGGCGCATGTCGAGGCGGCGAGCGAGGCCTGGGCCTGAGGCATCAGGCCGGGCTCGGGCGCGAGCGCCTTCAGCACGATCAGGCCGGTCGTGGTGGGGGAGTCGATGATCAGCCGGTCGGCGGCGGTGACTTCCTCGTCCTCGGGCAGTTCGGCATGCTGATCTTCGGTCATCAGGTCGAGCTCGATCACCTTGCGGCCGGCGGAGCGGTCGTTGATGGCGTAATAGGCGACCTCGTTGCGGGTGTAGAACGACACCGACGTATAGGCCTGACTGACCGGCACCGTGAGCTTGAGCGGGCCGTTCTTGAGATCGTAGCGGCAGATCGCCACCGCAAAGGCCGGGTCCATGAACGGCATCGGCGCGTTGTTGGGCTCGGCCTGCGCCAGCGGCGTCACCGCGTTCTCCGCTGTCAGCGCCGACAGCCGTGAATAGGCGTCCTGGGTCGCGATGCGCGGCAGCGCCAGCACGCTGACGAGATGCACCACGCCGCCGAGCAGCACGCCTGCGATGATCGTGAACACCAGCCGGATCATGGGCAGCCCACCGTCGCGACCGCCGGCATCGGCGCGTCGCGCTGCGTCCGCGTCGCGACGCCGACCGGCGTGTCGTACAGCCGCAGCATCAGCGAGTAGCGCTCGATGCCGCCGGTCGGCAGCCAGTTGCCGGCGCGCGACCGCGCCGCGACGCGGACCTCGAACGCGCCGTCGGAGCCGCGAATGATTTCCTGGCTGGTGAAGCCGTAGCGCTGCAGCGAATTGGCGACCAGCTGGCCCTTGCGGTCGAACAGCGTCAGGGTCCAGAACCGCGCCGCCGGGGTCACGCCGCTGACCACCACGTCGCAGCGGCCGTCGAGCGCCTTGCCCTTGTCGTCGGCGGCGGCGGTGAAGGCGATGCCGTCGCCGGTGCCGATCGGCAGTTCGCCGCTGCGCGCGATCGAGGCGCGCGAATAGGGATCGATGTCCGAGCTGCCGCTCTTCGGCCGCGCGGTCCAGGCGCCGATCGTCAGCGTGCCGAGATCGGTGCCGCGCGTCGCCGTCATCCAGGTCGAGCCGAGGCCGACGGCCGTGGCAAGCACCAGTGCCAGCAAGGTGATGAAGATCAGCCGCACAGGCCCGTGCTCCCGGAGGTTTAATTCTTGCGCGGCGCGGGCGGCGGCGCGGGCGTCGGGCCCGCGGCCGCGACATGATTATCCGGAAACGCCAGCGCGCCGGACGTGGTCGGCCTGCCGGGTGATGGCGGATCGTTGGCCGAGGTCTTGCCGGCAACGCGCCCGGCCTCGTCGAGCAGGCGTTCGACCCGCACCAGGATATCGGCGCCGCGCTTGGTTAGCACCGGCGGCGGTCCCGGCTTGGTCTCCAGGATCCGTGCCGCACCATTGGCCGCGACGCTGCCGGGCAGGGTCGGCGGCGGCAGTTTCGGGCCCATGCCGACGCCGGGAATTTCCTTCACCTCGATGCCCTGATGCGCGACCACCATGATGTCGTGCCAGGTTTGCGCGGGCAGCGAGCCGCCGGTCATGCGGTTGGTCGGCGAGTAGTCGTCATTGCCGTACCAGACCGCGCAGGAAAAGTTGCCGGTGTAGCCGACGAACCAGGCGTCGCGATAGGCATTGGTGGTGCCGGTCTTGCCGGCGGCCGGAACGCCGTCCAGCGCCGCGCGGCGCGCGGTGCCCTCGGTGACGACGTGGCTCATCATCTCCGCCATGTCGGAAGCGACGGAAGCCGGGATCGCCTGCACCGGCTTCTTGCCGTCGCGGTCGAAGCGCCAGACGAGATCGCCGGCGCCGGTGCGCACTTCGAGCACGGCATGCGGCTTGGCCGAGCGGCCCCGGTTCGGGAACGTCGCATAGGCGACCGCATGCTCGAGAACGGTGACTTCGTCCGATCCGATCGGCATCGACGGCGTATCGGGCAGCGGCGCGGTCAGGCCGAAGCGGCGCGCCACCTCGGTGATCTTGGCGCGGCCGGCCTTGGCGGGATTGGGCGTCTTGCCGCCGAGCGCGATCGACAGTTTCACCGGCACGACGTTGATCGAGCGAGTGATCGCCTGGGTCAGCGTCACCGAGCCGGAATAGGAGTGACCATAATTCTGCGGGCACCAGTTGCCGATACAGACCGGCCCGTCGACCACGATCGAGGTCGGCTTGTACCCGTTCAGCAGCGCGGTCGTATAGACATACGGCTTGAACGACGAGCCCGGCTGCCGGTAGGCGTCGGTGGCGCGGTTGAACTGGCTGGCGCCGTAGTCGCGGCCGCCGACCATGGCGCGCACGCCGCCGTCGAGATCGGACACCACCACGGAGGCCTGGGTCGCGTGATAGTCGCGGCCGAACTGGCGCAACTGGTTCTCCACCGCTTCCTCGGCGGCGCGCTGCACGGTCATGTCGACCGCGGTGCGGACCACGAAGACGCGCTCGACATAGGATTTCGGGAACGTGTCGACCAGCTTGCGCATCTCGTCGAAGGCGTAGTCGAGATAGTAGTTCGGCGAGTTCTCGTCGCGACGGTCGACCGCGATGGCCGGGTTGCGGCGGGCGCCGAACACCTGGCCCTCGGTCATGAAGCCGGCATCGACGAGGTTGTCGAGCACCACGTTGGCGCGGGCGCGCGCGGCCGGCAGGTTGATGTGCGGCGCATATTTGGTCGGCGCCTTGAACAGCCCGGCGAGCATCGCGGCTTCGGCGAGATTGACGTCGCGCGCCGACTTGTTGAAATAGAAATGCGCCGCACCGTCGACGCCGAAGGTGCCGCCGCCCATATAGGCGCGGTCGAGATAGAGCTTCAGGATCTCGTTCTTGGTCAGGCGCGTCTCGAGCCAGATCGCGAGGAACGCTTCCTTCACCTTGCGCTCGATGGTGCGCTCGTTGTTGAGGAACAGGTTCTTCGCCAGCTGCTGCGAAATGGAAGAACCGCCCTGGCGCACGCCGCCGGCCTGCGCGTTGGTGACGAGCGCACGGGCGAGGCCGGGAAAGTCGATGCCGAAATGGTCGTAGAAGCGGCGATCTTCAGTCGCCAGCGTCGCCTTGATCAGATTGTCCGGAAAATCCTCCAGCGGGATCGAGTCGTTGTGCTTGATGCCGCGGCTGCCGATCGGATTGCCGTAGCGATCGAGGAAGGAAACCGCGAGGTCGGATGTCTTCAGCCAGTCGTCGTCGGCGGTTTCGCGGAAGGCGGGCACCGCGAGCGCCAGCATCACGATCAGGCCGGCGAGCCCGATGGTTGCGGCCTCCGAAAGCGGCTCGACGAAAACCCAGCGCTTCCAGCGGCCGACAGAGAAACGGTCCATGAAGGTGGAATAGCGCTCGTAAAGTTCCCGCAGGCCCTTGCC
>JBEVEC010000211.1:0-21236 GCA_040512975.1 Tardiphaga sp.
GGCGAAGGCCGGCATCGAATCCGGCGACGTGATCACCGCCGTCAACGGCGAGGCGGTCAAGGATGCCCGTGAGCTCGCCCGCACCATCGGCGCGCTCGCGCCCGGTAACGCCGTGAAGCTCAACGTGCTGCACAAGGGCCAGGACAAGGTCGTCAACCTGACGCTCGGCCAGTTGCCGAACACGGTCGAGGCCAAGGCCAACATCGACGACGCCGACAAGGCCAAGCCGAACAAGGGAACCGACGTGCCGAAACTCGGCATGACCGTCGCCCCCGCCAACAGCGTGGCCGGCGCCGGCAAGGAAGGCGTCGTGGTCACCGAGGTCGATCCGAAGAGTGCGGCGGCCGAACGCGGCTTCAAGGAAGGCGACGTGATCCTGGAAGTCGCCGGCAAGAGCGTCGCCACCGCCGGCGAAGTCCGCGATGCGATCAACACCGCGCGCTCCGACAACAAGAACAGCGTGCTGATGCGCGTAAAGAGCGGCGGTTCGTCGCGGTTTGTGGCGGTACCGGTAGCCAAGGGTTAAATACCAGATGGAGGGTTTCGCCGGCATCAGTCGCCCCCGCTGACGGCGCTTTCCGGGGAGCGAGCCACAAGCTCGCTCCCGCAGTTACCTTCCGAAGGAAAAAGCCCCCTTCCGGCGGAAGGCATATGGGCGGTGGAGTTTCCCCCAGCTCCACCGCCTATTCTTTCAAAGCCCGTGCCTATGATAGCCAAGGGGCATCCCGCCACCTTGCATGAAGGTCCAGTGCGCGCCATGGTGACCGAGACCCACACAAGCCCCACCGATACCGATCCCCAGATGCGTCTGCTCATCATCGAAGACGACCGCGAATCCGCCGACTACCTGGTGAAGGCGTTTCGCGAGGTCGGCCATGTCGCCGATCACGCCAGTGATGGCGATGAAGGTTTTGCGCTGGCCGACAGTGGCGATTACGATGTGCTGGTGGTCGACCGCATGCTGCCGAAGCGCGACGGCCTGTCGGTGATCGGCGGCCTGCGCGAAAAGGGCAACCGAACCCCGGCGCTGATTTTGTCCGCGCTCGGCCAGGTTGATGACCGCATTAAGGGCCTGCGCGCCGGCGGCGATGATTACCTGCCGAAGCCGTATTCCTTTGCCGAATTGCTCGCGCGCGTCGAGGTGCTGTCGCGCCGCCAGGGCGGACCCGCCGAAGAGACCAGCTACCGCGTTGGCGATCTTGAGCTTGACCGGTTGTCGCATCGCGTTACCCGCGGCACCGAGGAACTGACGCTGCAGCCGCGCGAGTTTCGCCTTCTCGAATATCTCATGAAGCATGCCGGCCAGGTGGTGACGCGCACCATGCTCCTGGAAAACGTCTGGGACTATCACTTCGATCCGCAGACCAATGTCATCGACGTCCACATCTCGCGGCTGCGCTCCAAGATCGACAAGGGGTTTGAGCGTCCGCTGCTGCACACGATCCGCGGCGCTGGTTATATGGTCCGCGACGGAGTGAAGTAGGGCGCACTCGATTGCCCGGACATGCGGCGGCTGTTTCCAACTGCCAGCATGCGCCAAGCCGGCGCGCATTTTTTTCCTTGCCGCATTTTCGAAAACCCTTAAGTTGTATTTGTTAGAAACAATCGTTTTGCGAATGGCTGATTATTAGCAACGATATTTCACGGAACGTTATTGATTTTCCACCATTATGGTGTATCACCGGATGGCTGAAAAGAGGGTTCCACATCATGCTTTACTCGCCATTCAGTCAATGTTTTCAACGGTTGGCGGATTGAGGGCCACATGGTCCGCTGTTCAGGGCGCGGCGGCTCTGGGCTATGGACGGGCCGACATTGTGGCCGTGATCCAAGCGATCGAACCCGCCCATTTCTACAAATCAATGACGTCCGATCGCAATCCGCTTGCGTGGCAGGACGTCTACCATGTTCCGGACGCTGCCGGCATGCTGTACGTCAAGTTCACAGACAACGCGGTCTCCGAAATGACGCTGCTATCTTTCAAGGCCAGGTAAGATGACCAACGCTCGAACTTCATCAGCACCTCTATCGCCGGAAACCGGGAAGCCCATGGTTCGGGCCGTCCGGCCGATGCAGATTGCCTACAAGGACCAGTCGCTCATCGTCCAGATGCCAGGCTGGTATTGCGAGGACTCGGACGAGAGCATTCACACCGGCGAGGACATGGAAGTGTCCGACGCGGCGCTGAAGACGCTTAAGATCGAGGTCGAAAACTTGCTCGCTCCGAATGACGTCAAACGCATTCGGCTCAAGATGGGACTGACGCAGCGCCAAGCTGGCGCGATCATCGGTGGCGGTCCCAACGCCTTCCAGAAGTACGAGGGCGGGGAAACCATGGTGAGCAAGGGCATCAGCAATTTCCTTCGTGTGCTGGAACGGCATCCGGAGGAAATCGAAGAGCTCAAGAAGCTGGCCTGACCATGCGCACCGGGCGCGCTTGCAGAGCGCGCCGTGTGGCGTTAAAACATTAATAACATCTCACAATGCCGCACTGTCTGTGGCTGTCGATGCCTGCTAAAAAAGTCCGATAACCTTTAGCGTATCCGGCACCCAGCTAGGCAAAACCTTTGACGGCCATCGGCAAACTGTTTCGCACCACCGCGTTTCGGCTGACGCTCGCTTACGTGCTGCTGTTCGCGCTGTTCGCGGCCTCGCTGCTGGGCTACTTCGCCTGGAACACCAACCGGCTCATCAACGACCAGATCACCACCACGGTGGACGGCGAGATGACCGACCTCAGCGACCTCTATGGCCGTCGCGGCCTGCGCGGCATCGTGTTCGCCATCGAAAACCGCACGTTGCGGCCCGGTGCCAACCTTTATCTCATCACCACGCCTGCCGGGCAGTCGATCGCCGGCAACGTGTCGTCGCTGGCGCCGGGGGTGATGGCCAGCAATGGCTGGCTGGAGACGCCGTATCGCCGGCTCGACGATCCCGACTCGTCCAACCACCGTGCGCTGGTGAAGGTGCAGGCGCTGTCGAGCGGCTTCCGGCTGTTGATCGGCCACGATCTCGAGGAGCGCCGCCGGCTGTTCGACATCGTCGCCGATGCCGCCAAGTGGTCGGTACTGATCGTGGTCGTGCTCGGCCTCGGCGGCGGCATCTTCGTGGCGCGCCGCGTGCTGCGCAAGATCGACGCCATGACCGGCACCACGCAGCGCATCATGGCCGGCGATCTCTCCGGGCGGCTGCCGGTCGGGCGCAGCGGCGACGAGCTCGACCGCCTCGCCGAAAACCTCAACGCCATGCTCGAGCGCATCGAGGCGCTGATGACGGGGCTGAAGGAAGTCTCGGACAACATCGCCCATGACCTGAAGACGCCGCTGACGCGGCTGCGCAACCGCGCCGAGGAGGCGCTGGCGCGGTCCGGCAACGAAGCGGAATATCGCGCCGCGCTGGAGCGCACCATCGAGGAATCCGACGGGCTGATCCGTACCTTCAACGCGCTCCTGATGATCGCGCGCGCCGAATCCGGGCAGGCGCGCGGCAACATGGACGATTTCGATGCTGCCGACGTGGCGGAAGGTATCCACGAACTCTACGAGCCGTTGGCGGAAGACAGCGACATGACGTTGTCCGTCAACGTCTCTGCCGCGCCGCTGCACGGCAATCGCGAGCTGATCAGCCAGGCGCTGGCCAATCTGGTCGAGAACGCGATCAAATATGGCAGGCCGGCGGGGGCGGGACCGGCAATGGTACCCGCCGCCGAGCGTGACATCCACATCGAGGCGCGGCGCGTCGGCGACCACGTGCTGCTCAGCGTCACCGATCATGGCCCGGGCATTCCCGAAGCCGATCGCAAGCATGCGGTTGAGCGCTTTGTGCGGCTGGAGGCGAGCCGCACGCTGCCCGGTTCCGGACTGGGGCTCAGCCTCGCCTCCGCTGTTGCCCGGCTGCATGGCGGCGAGTTGCAGCTCGGTGATGGCCATCCTGGTCTGAGCGCAACTCTGGTGCTGCCCGCCGTTGCCGGTGAAGCCCTTGCGAGCGAAAGCGGGAATGTGCCACAGAAGGCGGCATGACCTCAGCCGTGAAAGACGATGCGAACCAGTTTCGGCTGGCCGCTCGTTTCGTCGACGCACCGCAGCTGTTCGCGCCGGCCGAAGCCGAGCGTCGTTTCCACGAATGGCTCGACGGCGTCGCCTCCGCTGACGCGCAGGCGCTGCGCGACGTCGGCGATCTCCATCCCCATGCCCGCATGGTGCTGCTCGGCATCGTCGAATCCTCGCCCTACCTTTTCGACCTGATCCGCGCCGATGCCGGGCGCGCGCTGCGGCTGTTGCGCTGTGATCCCGACACGCGCCTGGCGCAGCTGATGGCGGAGACGTCGGCGACCGTGGCGGCCGCCGGCGGCGACGCCGACGCCATGCATCTGCTGCGGCGGATGAAGGCCGAGGCGGCGTTGCTGACGGCGCTGTGCGACATCGGCGGCGTCTGGCCGGTGATGCGCGTCACGCGCGCGCTGACCGACCTTGCGGTCGGCGCCGTGCAGGACGCGCTGCGCTATCTGCTGCGCCAGGAGGCCGCGCGCGGCCGGCTTTTGCCGCCGGACCCGGATCATCCCGAACGCGGCTCCGGCCTCATCGTGCTGGCGATGGGCAAGATGGGCGCGGGCGAGCTGAACTATTCCAGCGACATCGACCTGATCGTGTTTTTCGATCTCGAGACCCACGCGCTGGCAGAGGGCATCGAGCCCGCCACCTTCTTCGTCCGCGTGGCGCAGGGGCTGTCGCGGCTGCTGCAGCAGCGCACCGGCGACGGCTATGTGTTCCGCGTCGACCTGCGGCTGCGGCCCGATCCGGCCTCGACGCCGGTGGCGGTCTCGACTGCCTCGGCGCTGCATTATTACGAGCGCGAGGGCCGCACCTGGGAACGCGCCGCGATGATCAAGGCGCGGGTCTGCGCCGGCGACGGCAAGGCCGGCGAGGCGCTGCTGGCGGACCTCTCGCCGTTCGTCTGGCGCAAGCATCTCGACTTCGCGGCGCTGGCCGATGTCCACGACATGAAGCGCCAGATGCAGACCTTTCGCGGCCAGAGCGAGATCGCCGTCGAGGGCCACAACGTCAAGGTCGGCCGCGGCGGCATTCGCGAGATCGAGTTCTTCGCCCAGACCCAGCAGCTGATCGCCGGCGGGCGGCATCCGGAGCTGCGCGTTCGCGCCACGCTGCAGGCGCTGATCGTTCTGGCGGCGTCGAACTGGATCACCTATGACGCGCGCGACGAGCTGACGTCGGCCTATGAATTCCTGCGCCGTGTCGAGCACCGGCTGCAGATGGTCGCCGACGAGCAGACCCACGCGCTGCCCGACGACATCGACGCCGTCGAACGCTTCGCGCGGTTTTTCGGTTATGCCGACCGGGAGGCGTTTGCGCGCGATCTGCTCGCGCATCTCAATTGCGTGCAGGGCCATTACAGCCGTCTGTTCGAAGGGGATCCCACCGGGGACGTGCAATTGCCGGCCGCCGATTTCGGCGCCGGCCCCGCCGATCAGCACCTGCTGGCGCATCTCGCAAAACTCGGCTTCCGCAAACCGGTCATGGTGGCGGAGACGGCGCAGCTATGGACGGCGGGCAATTACCGCGTGTTTCGTACCGAGAGCACGCGACAGGCTTTCGCCGAATTCCTGCCGGCGTTGATCGCGGGGCTCGCGGATGCCAAGGAGCCGGATCAAGCAATGATCGTGTTCGATCGCTTCCTGCAGGCGTTGCAGCGCGGCGGCCGGCTGGTGTCGCTGCTGAGCCAGAACCGCGAGCTCGTCGCGCTCGTCGCCTTGGTGCTCGGCGCAGCACCGCGGCTCGGCGACATGCTGGCGCGGCGGCCGCAGATCATGGACGGGTTGATCGATCCGCGCTTCTTCGGCGCCATGCCGGACCGCCGCGAACTGTCGCTGCGGCTGTCGGCGACACTCGAGGACGCCCATTCCTACGAGGAGTTTCTCGACCGCCTGCGGCTGTTCGGTCAGGAGAGCCTGTTCCTGATCGGCACCCGCATTCTGTCGGGCACGGTTTCCGCGGCACAGGCCGGCATCGCCTTTGCCGATGTCGCCGAGGGCATCACGCACACGCTGCACGGCCTGGTCGGCGACCAGTTCGCCGGTCAGCACGGACGCATTAAGGACCAGCACACCGCGATCCTGGCGATGGGCAAGCTCGGCAGCCGCGAGATGACGGCGTCGTCGGATCTCGACCTGATCCTGATCTACGACTTCGATCACGAGGCGCCGGATTCCGACGGCGCGCGCTCGCTGCAAGGCGCGCAATATTTCGCGCGGCTGACCCAGCGGCTGATCTCGGCCTTCACCACGCGGACGAATTACGGCGTGCTCTACGACGTCGACATGCGGCTGCGGCCATCGGGCCGGGCAGGGCCGCTGGCATCGCGCATCGACGCCTTCGCCGCCTATCAGGACGACGAGGCCTGGACCTGGGAGCACATGGCGCTGACGCGGGCGCGGGTGATCTCGGCCGAGCCCGCGTTTCGCGCCCGCATCGAAGCCGTGATCCGCAGCGTATTGACGCGGCCGCGCGACCGCGCGGTGATCGCCAGCGACGTCGCCGAGATGCGCCGCGCCATTGCGCTCGAAAAAGGCGAGGCCGACATCTGGGACCTCAAGCACGTTGCTGGCGGCATGGTCGACATCGAATTCATTGCGCAATATCTGCAACTGGTCCACGCCGCGGCAACGCCGGACATTCTGAGCATCAGCACGCCGCAGGTGCTCGACAACGCCGCGCGGCTGGGGCTGCTGCCTCCGGCGGACGTTGCCGTGCTGCGGCCGGCGGTGCGGCTCTATCATGACCTCACGCAGATCCTGCGACTCTGCGTGAGCGGCAGGTTCAAGCCGGACACCGCCGGCGCCGATCTGCTGCGCATCCTCGTCCGCGTCGGCGACGCCCCGGATTTCTCCGCCCTGGAGGCGCGGGTGCGCGAGACCCAAGGCGAGGTGCGGCGGGTGTTCCTGGAACTGGTCGACGGCGCCGGCTAGGCGGCGTCTCTGGCGCCCGCCGTTCGGGTGAGCAGGAAGGCGGCGACACAGGCGCACAGCGCCGGCACGGCGGCTGTGACGAACAGCGTTTCCACCCCGACATGGTTGGACAGCATGATGCCACCGACCAGCGGCCCGACGATCGAGCCGATGCGTCCGATGCCGAGTGCCCAGCCGACGCCGGTCGCGCGCATGGTCGTGGGATAGTAGGTCGCCGCGAGTGCGTTCGAGGCAATCTGGCCGCCGACGATGCAGAAGCCGGCGCAGAACACGGCGATGGTGATCAGCACGACCGAATGCCCGGAAAACCCGATCGCGGTGACGGCCACGGCGGCGATCAGATAGGTCAATGCGAGGGCGCGAAACGAGAAGCGGTCGATGAAATTGCCGAGGGTGAAGGTGCCCACCACGCCGCCGACCTGCAGCATCGCACCGATGGCCGCCGACACAGAGATCGACGAGCCAAGGTCGTTGAGCACGGTGGGAAGCCAGTTCGACAGCAGATAGAGATCCAGCAGGCTCATGAAGAACACCACCCAGAACAGAAGCGTCGTCAGCGTGCGCCCGCTGTCGAACAGATGGACCACTGGAATGCCGGTGAGCTTCGGCTCATGCACCGTGAATCGCGTCTCCGGCTGAAATGCCACGGCTGGCGCGACGCTGCTCAGCGTCTGCCGCAGCCGCGCATTGTCGCGGCCGGTCAGGGCGAGGAAGCGGATCGATTCCGGAAGCGATCGGGCGAGGAACGGCGCGTAGATCAGTGGCGCCAGACCGCCGATCAGGAAGATTGAACGCCAGCCCAGCACGGGAATGAGTGCAGCGGCGAGCAGGCCGCCGAGCGCAGCGCCGACCGAGAAGCCACAGAACATGGCCATCACCATGGTCGCGCGACGCCGGTGCGGGCTGAATTCGGAGGTCAGCGCCACGGCGTTCGGCATCGCGCCGCCGAGGCCGAGACCGGTGAGAAACCGGATGCCGATCAGCCAATAGACGTCCTGCGCCAGGATGGTCAGCAGGGTGCCGATGCCGAACGCCACGCAGCTCAGCACGATGATGCGCTTGCGGCCGATGCGATCCGCGATCGGTCCGAAAATCAACGCGCCGATCATCAGCCCGAACAGGCCCGCGCTGAACACCGGGCCCAGCGCGCCGCGGCCGAGACTCCACTCGCGGGCAATATCGGGCGCGACATAGCCGATCGCCTGCGTATCGAAGCCGTCGATGAACAGCACGGCGGCGCAGAGCAGCAGCAGCCGGATCTGGAAGCGGCCGACCGGTTGATCGTCGATGAATTGTGCAACATCGACCGTATGGCGCGATGGCTTGTCCGGCGTATCCGAGACGGCGGCTGGCATGGTCTCTCCCTGGCGTATTTTCGGCACCGAAGTGCCAAATCTCTTATTATGAGATTATGATGCATATTATTTTCGGCTTGGCCAGCGTATCAATCGATGTTTCCGCCGAATATTGTCCGGGGTGACTGGTGATGGAGCGGCGGATGGCGAGGGCCGAATGAGCGATCAAGCCGCATGCGGAGCAGGGCGACGCCGCAGGGTACGGGGGCGGTCATGAAGCCGGCGACAAGTCTCGAACGCGTTCTGGCGGTGCTCGAGGTGTTCTCTGAAGCGCGGCTCGAGTGGTCGCCGGAGGATTTGATGCGTGAGCTCGGCTATACGCGGCCGACACTCTATCGCTATCTCAAGATCCTCAGGAAGGCCGGCTTCCTGATGTCGACGCGGAATTCGGGCATCACGCTCGGACCGAAGGTCGTCGAGATGGATTTCTTGGCGCGGCAGTCCGACGAGCTCGTGATCAAGGGCAGGCCGTATCTCACGGCGCTGACCGCGACCCATGCCTGCACCGCCATGATATTGCGATGGTACGGCAACAAGATCCTTTGCGTGGTCTCGGAATCCTCGACGAAGAACCCGATCAGCAGCTATCCGCGCGGGCGTCCGCTGCCGCTCGGACGCGGCGCCATCGCGCGCTCGATCATGGCCTTTTTGCCGAGGGCGCAGATGGTCGCGCTGGTGACGCGCAATCTCGATGACTTGCGTGCCGTCGGGCTCGGCGACAGCAGCGACGACGTGCAGCGATCGCTGAAGCGCATTCGCCGCACCGGCTATGCGGTGGCTTACGGCGAAGTCACCCCGGGGGCCGTCGGTATTGCCGCGCCGGTGTTCGACGAGCGGCGGCAACCGATCGCAAGTGTCTGCGTTACCATCGCCGGCAATCTGGTGACGGGCGCGGAGATCGATCAGATCGGCGCCGAGGTGCAGAAAGCGGCGCTTGCGCTGAGCGACGAGCCGACAAAAGCTGTCATCCAAGGCGCCTAGATAATCTCATATTATGAGATTAATGTTGACTTGCAGCGGGATTGTTCACATCCTTGCGGCGCATAAGCCGACGAAAGGCGACGCTCTGGCGCGCGGGCGGCCTTGCATCAATGCCACGATCAAAAAGGCAGACGAACATGCCCGAGGAAACACAAGCGCAAGTCATCATCGTTGGAGCCGGGCCCGTCGGTCTCGGACTCGCGATCGATCTCGGACAACGCGGCATTCGCTGCATTCTTGTCGAGCGCTACACCTCTCCGCAGCCGATTCCGAAGGGGCAGAATTTGACCCAGCGGACGCTCGAGCATTTTTATTTCTGGGGCGCGGAGCAGCAGTTGCGCGCCGCCCGAACGATCCCGCGTGATTACGGCATCGGCGGCATGACCGCCTATGGCACGCTGCTCAGCGGCTACAATTACGATTGGTTGCAGCGCGAATTGGTGCGGCCGTTCTATTTCACCGACAACGAGCGGCTGCCGCAATATGCCACCGAAGCGGTGTTGCGGCAACGCGCGAGCGAACTGGATACAATCGAGACCATCTATGGATGGAGCGCCGAGGACGTCACGCAGGACGACGACGGCGTCAGCGTCACGATCTCCCAATACAAGGGCGACGGGCGGCGCGTGCTGCGCGCGGCTTACGCCGTCGGCTGCGACGGCAGTCGCTCGCCGGTCCGCGAAGCCGCCGGCATCAGCACGACGCGCTCGGACCACGACAGGCTGATGGTGCTGCTGGTGTTTCGCTCGACCGGGCTGCACAAGCTGCTGGAGCGCTATCCCAACAAGTCGTTCTACAACATCCTGCATCCGGACCTCAAAGGGTACTGGCAGTTCTTCGGCCGCGTCGATCTCGGCACCACGTGGTTCTTCCACGCGCCTGTGCCGCTCGGGACCACGAAGGACAATTTCGATTTTCGCAGCTACCTGCACCGCGCGGTCGGCGAGGAATTCGACGTCGCCTTCGAGCATGTCGGCTTCTGGGACCTGCGCGTGGCGACGGCTGACAGCTACAGCAACGGCCGCATCTTCATCGCAGGCGATGCGGCGCACAGCCATCCGCCCTATGGCGGCTATGGCATCAACACAGGCCTCGAGGACGTCGCCAATCTCGGCTGGAAGCTGACCGCCGCCCTGCAGTGCTGGGCCGGCCCGCGGCTATTGCTGTCCTACGGCGAAGAGCGGCGACCGGTGTTCGAATCCACGGCCCGTGACTTCATCGAAAAGTCGATCCACAGCGACGGCGCGTTTCTGGAGACGTTCGACCCGGCCGTCGACAAGGCCGCCTTCGACGAGGAATGGCAATTGAGGCAGTCCGGCGCGCGGTCGGAGGTCGCTTCGTTCGAGCCGCATTACGAGGGATCGTCGATCGTCGCGGGACCAGCGGGCGGGCACTCCAGCGCGATCGGGTCGCATCAGTTCGTCGCGCGCGCCGGCCATCATCTCGCGCCGCATGCGTTGTCGTCCGGCGGGAATGTTTACGAGCATCTCGCCGAGGGCTTTACGCTCCTCGATCTCGGTGGCGCCGATGCAGCCGTGGATGCCTTCAGGCTTGCCGCCCAGACCTTGCACGTTCCGCTGCATGTCATCAGCGACGCCGCACCTGCGATCAGGGATTTCTACGCCGCGCGTCTCGTGCTGGTTCGTCCCGATCAGTTCGTGGCCTGGGCGGGAGACGGCGCGGGCGTGGACGCCGACGCGCTGCTGCGGCAGGCCGTGGGCCGCTAGGCGTCAGGCCGCTTCCGAAATCCGGTGCTGCCGGCCGCGTACCTTCAGCGGCAACGAGACGCAGACGACGGTGCCGAGTTGGGAGCGCAGGCGCATTGAGCCGCGTGCGTCGGGGCGATGTCCCGCCACGCGCTGCGGTAATGCGACAGTCACCTTTTTTTCCTAACCTGACGGGATGACCAGTGCTGCAAGTTCGGATGGTGTGATTGAAGGGGATGTGCATCGTTTCGGCATGAGCCGGCTAAGCCGTTGCGTGCTCGGCATTGGTGCCGCTGTTGCCGCTGCCATGCGGCTTTGTCTCGACGTTGCCGCAGCCGAGGCAGGCGACCTCGGCCCGTTCGAAGGCTTTAGCTTTGCCGTGGTCCTTCCTGTGCTGCTGCTGGGTTTGACCCTTTCGATAAGGGGAGACAGGTCGCGCGAAGGCGTGTTGATGCGCATCGGAACGGCGTGCCAGCTCATTCTGATCATCGCCGTGCCTTCGCTGGGGCTGCTGTTGCTTCTGGGCCTTCCCGTTGTTTTTCTGCTGGTCGAATTGTTTGAAACCAGAGTACCAGCGCGGCTGCGCAATCTGGTGTCGGGGTTTCTCGTCACATGTTGAGCGGGCATGGGCTTGCCATCGCGTTGCTCCTGCTGAGGCAGGCTCTTCTGCTCGGTCCTTTGCTGACCACCGTGGTATTGATGCTACAGCATCGAGACGAGAAGCGGATGATGATCGGAGCGCTGTTCGCTTTTCTCTATGGGCTTCCGCTGTTGTTCATCAACCACGTTCTGGCGATCCGGGCCGGCTTCTGGTCCTATGGCGGCAACACGCTGAACGTGTTGCAGTTTCCGGCCGATATCTGGTTCGCCGGCGCTTTGATGGCACCCGCCATCTATCTTGCGCTGCCGAAGGTGGCGCCGTGGCTGCTGGCGGGCGTCTTGGTGGCCCTTGATGGGCTGTTCTTGCCGTCGCTCGCGCCGTTCGTAGTCGTGGGTCACCATTGGTTTGCAGGCGTCGTCCTGGTTTTCGCAACCAGTCATTTGCCCGCCCTCTACCTCGCACGGTGGACGGACCGCGATGTGCATCTGCCGCGCCGCGCCTTTCTGCTGGCCGTGGCCTTTGCAGGGCTGGCATTCTTCCTCATTCCGACCCTGATCATGCACGCCACCAGCGGAAGCTGGATTGTGCTCGCAACGCGCCCGATCTGGGCCTTGGGCACATGTGCTTTACTAGTTCCGATCGCGACCCTCGGGCTGGCCGGCGTCCAGATGTTCGTTCTGTATGGCGAGGGAACGCCGATTCCGCTTGATCCGACGAAGCGGCTCGTCCGCCAAGGCATCTACGCTTATGTTTGTAATCCGATGCAGCTGTCAGCTGTACTCGGCTTCGCGGTGCTCGGACTCATTCTGGGCAACGCCTTTGTGGGCCTCGCGGCAGTTATGGCCGTGGTATTCGTGCTGGGCATGGTGCGCTGGCATCAGCGCAATGACCTCGCCGTTCGCTTCCCCGTGGGCTGGCCTGCCTATCGCTCTCACGTAGCCGAATGGTTGCCGCGCTGGCGCCCGTGGATTCCAGATGCCGCCATGCTGCGGTACGATTCTTCGGTACTTTGGCAACGCTGCGCGGTGGCCGGCCTGCGCCGTTCGGATTGTATCAAGCTGGACATCGCGTGCGCGCCAGGCCAGCTGACGTATACCGACACCCGGCGGTTCAGCGCCATCGCAGCGCTTGCGCAGGCGATGAGCCACTGCAACCTTGTCACCGCGCTGGCGGGCGCCGCCATGTTGCTGCTGCTGCTTCCCTTGCGTTATTTTTGGTCGACGATATGTGGGGAACGCCGTGACTAAGGGGCCGTCCTTCCTCCTTTTTGGCGTGGACATCTTGTGGCGCCTACGCCGCGACCAGCTCGGTTACTACCGCGAACTACAGGCCCGCTTTGGCGACAGGGTGCGCTTGCGGCTGGGTCCTTACCGCAACTGGTTGCTGTTCAGTCCCGCCGACGTCGAGGCCGTGCTGACCATCCACGCTGGCAGCTTTATCCGCTTCGAACCGATGATGCGCGTTCTGGGGCAATGGAACGGAAACAGTCTCCTGGTGAGCGAGGGCACACGCTGGCAGGTGCGACGGCGGCAAGTGTTGCCAGCGTTCGCACGTAGCCGGATGACCGGATACGGCGCGCGTATCGTGACCCACGCCGCGGCGCTGAGCCAGGACTGGGACGCTGCAGCGGACGAGGGCGAGGTGACCGTCGACACCGACCGAACCATGGCAACGCTCGCGCTGCGGATCGCTCTCGACGTGTTGTTCGACAGCCCTACAGATCACAGGCTGAGCGAGATCAGCGATGCCGTCGCGGTGCTTTCGGAGGTTGCGTTCCGCGAGTCCATGGCGCCATGGAAACTCTCGCGGTGGTGGCCATTCGGGCCGCTTGCTGGAAAACTCTCTGCGATCAGGACGATGGACAACCTCGTAAGATCCATCGTGCAGATCCGCATGCAGCATCCACAGGACGACCGAGGCGACCTGCTGTCCACGCTGGTTGCAAGCAAAGACGAGCCGGATGCGATCCGCGATGAGGTGATGACGCTTCTGATCGCCGGGCACGAAACCACCGGTGCGGCGCTGGCCTGGGCCGGCGAACTGCTCGCTCGCCATCCAGTCGAACTAGCAGCGGTCGTTGCGGAGATGGACCGCGAACTGGGCCGAAACCGTGCCACAGCGGCGGACCTGGGCCGCCTGCCGCTGCTCAGGGCGGTGATCGAGGAACTTCTGCGGCTATTCCCACCGGCCTACGCGCTTTTCACCCGACAAGCGACCCGGCGGATCGATCTCGACGGGATCACGATCCGCAAGGGCGATCTGGTTCAACTGGTGCCGTTCATCACGCACCGTGATCCGCGATGGTTCGATGATCCCGAGGCGTTCCGTCCCGCACGATTCATCGGCACGGCCGCCCATCCTCCTTATGCTTACTTTCCGTTCGGCGCCGGCCCGCGCGTCTGCATTGGCCAGAACTTTGGTCTGATCGAGCTGATGTTGGTGCTTGCGACGCTGTTGCAGGATTGGACGCCGTTGCCGCCTGCGGCCGCCGCAATGCCGGAAGCTAAATTCTCGCTTCGTCCGCGGGGCGGGGTTCAACAGCGATGGCGTCGGCGGATCCCTCCCGCCGTCTGAGCGGCGGCTACGCCGCTTCCGAAATCCGCAGCTGCTTGGCGCGGCCCTTTAGCGGCAGCGTGACGCAGACCACGGTGCCGGTGCCGAGCTTGGAACGCAGGCGCATGCCGCCGCCGTGCAGGCTGGTGAGGGACTTGGCGATGGCGAGGCCGAGGCCGGAGCCGTGATAGGTCTTGGTGAGCTGGCTCTCGACCTGCTCGAAGGGACGGCCGAGGCGCTTCAGGGAATGTGGCGCGATGCTGATGCCCGAGTCGGCGATCATCAGCGCCACCGAGTTCTGCAGCACGCGGCTGCGCACGGTGATGCGGCCGCCGTCGGGGGTGAACTTCACGGCGTTGGACAGCAGGTTGACCAGGATCTGCTTGATGGCGCGGCGGTCCGCCACCACCGGCGCGTCGGCCTCGATGTCGGCCGTGAGCGTCAGGTTCTTGTCGTCGGCGCGGCCGGAGACGACGCGCAGCGCCTCCGACAGGATCTGGCCGAGGTCGAGCGGCTCGAGATCGAGCTTCATGCGGCCGGCCTCGATCTTCGACATGTCGAGGATGTCGTTGATGACCTCGAGCAGATAATGCCCCGATGTCAGGATGTCGTGGCAGTATTCGGAATATTTGTCCGAGCCGAGCTGGCCGAACATGCCGCTGCCCATGATCTCGGAGAAGCCGATGATGGCGTTGAGCGGCGTGCGCAGCTCGTGGCTCATATTGGCCAGGAACTTGCTCTTGGTCTGGTTGGCTTCCTCGGCGCGGTTCTTTTCCTCGGAATATTTCTGCGCGAGATCGGCGAGTTCGAGCGCCTGCTTCTCCAGCGCGGTCTGCGAGGCCTTGAGGTCGATGACGGTGGCGCGCAGGCGCAGGTCGTTGTCGATCAGCTTCTGCTCGTGTTCCTTGATGCGCGTGATGTCGGTGCCGACCGAGACGTAGCCGCCGTCCTTGGTGCGGCGCTCGCTGATGTGCAGCCAGCTGCCTTCGCCGATCTGCGCCTCGAAGGTGCGCGCGCCCGGTTCGTCCGCGCTGGACTCCGCCAGGCGGCTTCGCACTTCCGGCATGCTGCCGACTTCGAGCACCGTCTCGTAGGAGGTGCCGGGGCTCACCGCGGACTCCGGCAGCTTATGCAGGCGCTGGAAATGCGTGTTGCACAGCACCAGGCGATCCTCGGCATCCCACAGCACGAAGGCTTCCGGAATGGTCTCGATGGCGTCGCGCAGGCGGACGTCGGCCTCGATGGTCTTCTCGGCCAGGCTCTTCTGTTCGGTGACGTCGATGGCGATGCCGATCAGGTGCTGGGTGCCGTCGCCCTGGCCCTGCGCGAGTTCGCAGCGCAACTGCAGCCAGATCCAGTGGCCGTCGCTGTGCTGCATGCGAAACGTCTGGTCGATGTGGTCGATCTGGTCGGAGATCAGGCGGTCGGCGATTTCGAACAGGTCGATGTCGTCGGTCTGCACCAGTGCGTTGACCTCGCCGAAGGTGAGGAGGTCGCTGCGGCTCTCGAGTCCCAGCATGGTGAACATCGACTGCGACCAGAAGATGCGGCCGCGCGACAGGTCCCAGTCCCACAATCCGCAGCGGCCGCGGTTGAGGGCGGTGTCGATGCGGCCGCGCACGGCGTCGTTGATGGCGTCGCCTTCGCGTGCGCGGGTGGATTGCCAGTGGAACGCGAAGCCGAGGATCAGCACCACAAAACCGGTGGTCGCCGACAGCGTGATCGACAGCGCCGAATCGGAGCGCCAGATCGGTTCGCCGGTTTCCTGGATGATGACCACCTGGCCCGGCAGCGCGCGCACGATGCGCCGCGTCGCCATCGCCACGCTGTGGTCGGGCAAGGTCACTTCGAACACGTCGGTGCGCTGGCCCAGCGACGGCAGGGTCTGCGTGATGATGGTCTGCGCCGCGCTGAGAATGTCGAGCACGCGGTGCTCGTCGCCAGGCGGCAGTTCGATCGGCACGCGCGCCAGAATGCTCTGGTCGGCGCCGAGCACGATGATGTGCCGACCGGTGGTGATCGCCCAGGACGGAATGAGACTCGGCAGCAGACTCTGCAGGCGCTCGAGCGCCGCCGGACGGTCCTGACGCACGGTGCCGTTGCGTTCGAGGCGTTCCGTCAGAAGATCAGCCAGCGCGGCGAGGTCGCGCCGCATCGAGGCCTGTTTCTGCCGGCTCTGATCGAGCACCTGCACGAAGGCGCCGAAGAAGATCGTGATCAGGAATGCGATGATGAGGGTGGGGACCGCGCGCCGTAGCGCGGGCTCTGCAATGAGTAACCGATGGTAGGCCGGTTTCGCAATCGACTGCGCCAATCCTTTAATGGAATCGGATTGGACGCATGCGTTATCCGCATGCGCACGCGCCATACGTAGCCCCCTCGGAAAATCTCGCTGCGATTGCCCGAACTAACTGCCCCGCCACTTCGAATCGCAGCCCAATATGAATCCACTTTGCCAGCACTGTCGAGAGTCAACGAAACGTTAAAGCGAAATAAATTCTATCCAAGGGAATGTTTGTCGCTTGCAACGCGCTAAGCGAGTCCGAAACAGGAACGGCGATCACAAATGAGTCAGGAGACGACACGCCATCACATCGTCACGACGATTTTTCCGAGATGCTTGTTGGCTTCCATATGCTGGAATGCTTCCGCAATTTTGATGAAGGGATAGACCTTGTCGATCGGCAGCCGCAATCGGCCGGACTCCACTGCGGGCCAGATGTCGGCGCGCACGGCGTCGAAGATGGCGCGCACTTCGTCCATCGAACGGGTGCGGAAGGTAACGCCGATATAGTTGATCCGCCGCGCTGCGTGCAGATCGAAATTGAAATCGCCATGGGTGCCGCCGAGGCGGCCGACATTGACGATGCGGCCGCGCACTTTCGTGGCCTTCAGGTTTTGATTGGCGAGCGCGCCGGATACCTGGTCGATGATCAGGTCGACGCCGTTGCCGCCGGTGGCCGCGAGCACGCGATCGACCCAGGCGTCGTCTTTCGAGTCGATGGCGAGATCGGCGCCGAATTCATGCAGCCGATCGCGCCGTGCGGCGTCGGTCGATGAGCCGATGACCAGAGTCGCGCCTTTGAGTTTCGCGATCTGCATGGCCATCAGGCCGACGCCCGAGCTGGCGCCCTGGATTAGCACGCTCTGTCCGGGCTGGAGTCCGCCGTTGGTCACCAGCGCATCATGCATGGTGGTGAGGGCGACGGGCAGGGTGCAAGCGCCCTGATCGGTCATGGCGTCCGGGATCCGGAACAGGCGGCGATGATCGGCGAGGACGTATTCGGCAAAGGCGCCGCCCGCCGACCCCATGACGCGGTCACCGACCGCAAGGCCGGATGCATCGGGGCCCAGTTCGACAATCTCGCCGGCCCATTCCATGCCCAGCACCGTGCCGACCCCGCCGGCGCTGCCGTGGACATGGCCCTTGGTCATGCCGAGATCGGCGCGGTTGAGGCCGCAGGCTTTGACGCGGACCAGCACCTGCGCCGCGGACGGCGTGGGTTGGGCGACGTCGACGATGGCTGGACCGTGGGCTTCGTAGACATAGGCTTTCATCGTGGGACCTCGGATTGCGATTGAATGCGAGGATGCCGAGCGGATGGCGTGATGTCCATCAACGCAAAGGTGGCGTCAGCCATGCCTGTCATTCCGGATTCGCCCGAGCCTGCGCTGGCGCGCACCGGAATGACGGTGACGGGGATCAGTACAGCCCGGCGATGCGGGCGCGTTGGGCGACCAGGGCCAGCACGGCATCGATGGCAGGCGTGGCAATGCCGGTGAGGCGGCCCATCTCCTGGATCACGGTGACCAAAGGATCGATCTCCATCGGCCGGTTGCGTTCGAGGTCCTGCAGCATCGAGGTCCTGTGGGCCCCGACCTTGCAGGCACCGTCGATGCGGCGCTCGACATCGACGCGAAAGTGCGCGCCAAAGGTTTCGGCGATCGCTTGGGTCTCCAGCATCATCGCCTTCGCCAGCGCGCGCGTGCGCTGGTCGGTGCAGATCACGTCGAGGGTCGCGTGGGTGAGGGCGCTGATGGGATTGAAGCAGACATTGCCCCACAGCTTGAGCCAGATCTCGTCGCGAATGCGCGGCAGCACCGGCGCCTTCAGACCAGCGCTCTCGAACAGGGCGGACAGCCGCACAACGTCAGCCGTGATTTCGCCGGAAGGCTCGCCGAGCGGAAAATTATTGCCGTAGACGTGGCGGATGACGCCGGGCGCCTCGATCTCGGTGGCGGGATAGACGATACAGCCGATGGCGCGTTCGGCGCCGAGCTCGCGCCACTGCCGGCCGCCGGGATCGACGCTGTCAAGCGTCGTGCCTTCGTAGCGGTGGCCGTGCTTGTAGAAATACCAGAACGGAATGCCGTTCACAGCGGTGACGACGCGCGTGCGCGCGCCAAGCAGCGGCTGCATCTGCGCGAGCACGCCCGTGATGGCATGCGCCTTCAAGCAGATGATGACGATGTCCTGTTCGCCGAGCTCGGCCGGACTGTCGGTGCAGCGCGGATCAACGACGTGCTCTTCGTCGCCGATCCGCAGCGTAAGGCCGCGGTCGCGCATGGCGGCGAGTTGCGCGCCGCGCGCGACCAGGCTGACATCCGCGCCGGCCCGCATGAGCTGCACGCCGAGATAGCCGCCGATGGCGCCGGCCCCATAGATGCAGATCTTCATCGCTTGTCCCCGCGGCAAACGTGAAAGGGCCGTCCGGCATCGGCGCGACGATGGTGCCGGCGCGCGCGCCGGCGTCGCCTCAGGCGATGGCGCGCTCGCGCACGGCTTCCATCCCGGCATTCTCCAGCGCGTTGGAGATGTCGCGGATGCTGATGACGCCGATCAAAGTGTAGTCGTCGATCACCGGCACGTGGCGGATATGGTTCTTGTTCATCAGGTGCCGCACGTAATCGAGGGTGTCGGTGGAGCGGCAGGAGACCAGCCGCTGCACCGAGATCAGGTCGGCGACTTTGACGTTGACGCCGGCGGCGCCGTGTTCGGCGATGGCGCTGACCACGTCGCGTTCCGAAAACATGCCGACCGCGGTGTTGCCCTCGGTGCGGCAGACGTCCTTGACCACCAGGGCGCTGATATTGGCGGTGCGCAGCAGTTGCGCGGCGATGGCGACGGTCTCGTTCATGCGAACCGTGGCGATACGGGTGCTCTTCGTGCGCAGGATATCTTCGACCTTCATCGCAGCCTCCCTGTTTGAACGGCTCTGGCGAAAAGGCTCAAGCCGCGTTAGGTGACAAAGTCTGGTATACTGTATGCCAATTGTCAACGGACAAAAAGAAAGGCGCACCGGAATGCGCCTTCCCGAGATCGTGGGGTGGTCGCGTCAGGCCGTCTTGGCGCCGCGTGCGGCGGCTTCGGAGGGCGCGGGTTCACTGCCGAGAATGAAGGCCCGCCGCATCGGCTTGATCACGAATAGTGCGAGCAGCGCCGCGGTGGCGTTGAGGGCGACGGCGATCACGAATACGGCCTGCCAGCCGTAGTTTGCGGCGATCAGGCTGGCGAGCGGCACCAGCAGCGCGGCGGTGCCCTTGGCGGTGTAGAGCATGCCGTTTTTGGTGGTGGCGTATTTGGCGCCGAAGGTGTCGCCCGAGGTGGCGGGAAACAGGCTGTAGATCTCGCCGAACACGCCGAAATACACCGCCGTCGCCAGCACGAAGACGACCGGCGTATGGCCATAGGCCGACAGCGTCAGCAGCATTAATGCAGCGGTGCCGAAGGCGATGAACATGGTGTGCTCGCGGCCGATGGTGTCGGACACCCAGCCGAAGAAGGGACGGCCGAAGCCGTCGAAGATGCGGTCGAGGGAGATCGCAAAGGTAAGCGCCGCCATCTCGAAGCCGGCGAGGCTCACAGGCACGCCCGCGATCTTGTAGTCGTGGGCGATCGGCGCGATCTGCGCCGCGGTCATCAGCCCGCCGGCCGCGACCATCACGAAGACCAGATACATCACCCAGAAGATCGGGGTGCGCAGCACCTGGGGTGGCGTGAAATCGGTCTTGGTCTGCGGCAGATTGAGCTGCTTCTTGCGCATCGGGATGGCGTGCAGCGGCTTGCGCATGAAGAACGCCAGCACGAACACGACGATGCCCTGGCCGATACCGAAGGTGAGGAAGGCGTGCTGGTAGCCGCTCTCGGCGATCATGTGGGCGATCGGCACCACGGTGATCGCGGCACCGGCGCCGAAGCCCGCGGCGGTGGCGCCGGCGGCGAGGCCGCGGCGGTCGGGAAACCATTTCAGCGCATTGCCGACGCAGGTGCCGTAGACGCAGCCGGCGCCGATGCCGCCGACGATGGCGCCGGCATAGAGCAGGACCAGCGTGTCGGCGTAGGAGTTCAGCACCCAGGCCAGGCTGATCAGCACACCGCCCGCCATGATGACGACGCGCGGGCCGTATTTGTCGACGAACCACGCCTCCACCGGCACCAGCCAGGTCTCGATCACCACGAACAGCGTGAAGGCGAGCTGGATCGCGGGGCGGCCCCAATGATACTTGGCGTCGATCGGATCGACGAAAAGCGTCCAGCCATATTGCAGGTTGGCGATCATCGCCATGCAGACGATGCCCATGACGAGCTGGATCCAGCGAAAGGATCCGGCCGGAGCAGGGGTGGCAGGGACAGGTGTCGCGACGTCAGTCTGTGCAGTCATGGGACCTCCCGAATGCGCGCTCTTTTATGTGGCTCGTTGTCGCAGAAGTTGTGACTTATCGCCGCAAGCGTCGCCTGTCCGGGAGACTGGTATATTATATTCCAACTTGCAACGGGAAGCGTCATGGACGCTGCCGGAATCGTCGCTGCGCCGCAACGGGACTTTTGTCCTCTCCCATGCACGGCACGAAAATGCAAAACGCGCCCGGCATGGCCGAGCGCGTCCGCAACCTTTCCTGGGTAAGTGTCAGCTCGTCGCCAGGGCCTTGCTCACCACGTGCTTGCGCCACGGCTTGAGCACCGCGATCGCCAGCAGCGAGGCCAGGATGTTGGCACCGGCGGCAATCAGGAAAACGCTGTCCCAGGTGCCGGACGACTGCTGCATGTAGTTCGCCAC
>JBEVEC010000261.1:0-10857 GCA_040512975.1 Tardiphaga sp.
ATGCTCCCGGCGGGCCACCGGCCGTTCGCCGCATTGGCCGATCTCGCCGACGCGTTCCAGCAGGCGGATCGCTTCCTGTGGAATCTCGACGAGCTGATCCGGCATCGCCGGCCGTGGCGCGGCGAGCTGTTGCTCCTCAACGAAGGCAACCGCGAGAAGCCGCTGATGCTGCGCGCCGCCTCGGCAGCCTTGCGGTCCGTCATGTCGGAGAAAATCATCACAAAACCAAGCACCCGCTCCCGTGCCGGCTGCACCGGATCCGCGCGCAGCAGCAGCGGCTTTTCGTGGTTGCCCTCATCGCGGAGTAGCAATTCGCCGTGCCATGAGCGGCGGTGCCGGATCAGTTCGCCGATGTTCCACAAATAGCGTTCGGGCTCCTGAAAGGCATAAGCGAGATCGACCAGTGCACGAAGCGGCGCGTGGCCATCGGGCAACAGGGCCCTGAAGGCGTCGTTTGCGAGTACGATCCGGCCGGCGACGTCGGCAATGACCACCGGCTGTCCAGAGATGCGGACGTGGCTGCTGAATTGCTCGAGCTGGTCCTGCGCGATCAATGTCCGCACGGCGCGGAATTGCAGGACGATATCGGCCACGGCGTGCCCGATCAGTTCCGCCGCGGCGACATCGGCCGGTGTCCAGGGATCCGACGTCCCTTCCACCTGCTGGTGCCATTGCGCAAAGGAACGGCGCGGCGACAAATCGCGGGGATCGCTGCCGATGACGAACGGCTTTTCGGGATCGCCGCCCCAGGTCACGGTGCGGATCCGCTCGGGCCGGAACCAGATCAGATATTCGCCGGGATCGTCGGACAATGCCCGGGCGATGATGCCGCTCGCGACCTTGGTCATGCCTGCAAATGCAGCGACGTCCAGACCGAGCGATGCGGTGGCAACGACCGAGCCGCGCGGCTGGCCATCGAGCCAGGCGCCGAGCGCGCGGATGTCCTGGGTGCCCGGCACGTCGCCGCTGGTGATGACCTGGCCCTCATAGATCAACGCACTGCCGGTGGCGCCGAGCGGCTGCAGGATCGACTGCGACGTGTCGAAGATCGCGCTGCGCCAGTCGCCATCCCGCGACATTGCCTCGATCATGCGCTGCTCGAGCCGCTGCACGAACAGTTCGGACTGGCTTTGCGCAAAACTCTCGAGCGCCGCAATCCGCGTGGCGATGGCCTCGGCGAGCAATTCGCAGACCGCTCGCAGCTCGAAATGGATGAAGCGCGGCTCATAGTGATGGCAGGCGATCAGGCCCCACAGCTTTCCGCCGACCACAAGCGAGACTACCAGCGTCGCGCCGACGCCCATATTTTTGAGATATTGCAGGTGGATCGGCGACATGCTGCGCAGAAAGCACGACGACATGTCGAGATCGCGCCCGCTGAGTGGCGACAGCCGCGGCTGAAGCGGCACGGGCGCATAATTGACATCGACCAGCACGCGCACGCGCGTGCGCTCATACAGTCGCCGGGCCATCTGCGGAATGTCCGACGACGGATAGCGGTTGCCGAGAAAGGCTTCGAGCTCCGGCTTGCGACGCTCCGAAAACACTTCGCCATGGCCTTCGTCGTCGAAACGGTAGACCATCACGCGGTCGTAGCCGGTGCGGTCCTGAAACAAGGTTGCCGTCTCGTCGCACAACATGCGGAGCGAGGTCGCCGTCCGGATCTTGTCGAGCGCGCTTGCGATTGGCGTGGAGAGATCAACCGGCGGGCCGGCGCGCTCGAGCTCGATGACGAGCCCCGCGTCGGAAGAACGGTGCAGCAAGACATCGAATTCGGCAACCGGACGTCCGATCCGGCAACGCACCGCGATCGGCATTCCCTGCGCCGTCGGGTCGAGACGCGGCAGGATGCGGACCAGCAGATCGCCCTCGAGATCGGCAAGCGGGCGGCCGAGCACATGCGCGAGATTCAGGAAGTCGGCGGCGTTGGCGCTGCATTGAACGATGCGGTAATCGGGCTCGCTGACAACGAGCAATGCGCCATGCGGCTGTATCGAGCCCGCGAGATGAATCTCTTCGCGCTCGCAATTCGAAAGGTCTGCTTTTCCGAACGCCGGGGTCGCGATGGAATGCAACGCCAAATCAATCCTCGGAAGTTTCCTCGGTGCCCAGCCCCTTGTCGTCGAGGCCGTAACGATCAAGCTTTGCATAAAGGCTTTGGCGGCTCAACCCCAGGAGCTCCGCTGTTGCAGTGCGATTGCCTTTTGCGAGTTCGAGCGCGCCTTTGACGTAGTGCTGCTCGATGATGCTCACGGTGTTCTTCACCAGCTTGCGCAGCGGCGATTTGCCGATCTGCTCGGTGAGAGACCCCAGCGCCGTCAGCAGCAGGTCGCCCTCGCCGGCCGCGGGCAGCCGGCGCGCGACATTGCGCAACAGCACGCCGATCTGTTTCGCGTCGCCCTGCTCCATCGCGGCGGCGGAGATCTCGATTTCCGTGTCGGTCCCGAGCTCCCCGTGAATGCTGGTGGTGAACATCCGGACGGTGCCGTGCCGCTCGAGATTCGACAGCAGCGCGGCAAGATCGGCACCGGGCTGCCACAGCCAGCGCGACAGGTTTTCGCCGATCACCGCGCCCTTGGCCCCGACCTGAACCAGATCCAAAAATGCCTGGTTGGCGTGACTGATAACCCCCGCCGAATCGAGCGCGACGAAGCCGTCGGGCAAATGATCGACCAGTTCCTCGATCCCCGCCGACGTCGCCGTATGGCGCTCGATGGGCATATTGGCCGCGGTGAACTGCAACAGGAAGACGTGACCGGGCTCGGCGGTGATGAGGGACCCCCGCAGCATCCAGGGTTTGGCCTCGGCGCCGAGATGGACCAGGATGCTGAGCGCCTTGCCGCGTTCGCGAACGCGGGTCAGCATGTCGCGCACGGCCTCGCGGTCATTGGCGGCGACCTCGTGCAGCAATTCGCGGCCGGCGAGATCCTCGTTGCGGCGGCGCGACGAATTCAGCGCGTCGATCGCCGCGCGGTTGGCCTCGAGAATCCGCATATTGGCGGCGGAGACGATCACCACGGCCTCATCGGACGCGTCGAACACCAGCCGGTAGCGCGTTTCGATCTCGCGCAGTTTCCAGTAGTCGCGCTCCATGGTCTGCTGCGCGGCGATCAGGCGCGACTGCAGTTCGGCCACGGCCCGTAGGTTCTTGCCCACCGCCAGCATGCCGGCGCGGCCGCCGAGCAGCACGGTGGTGAATTCCATCGGGATTTCGGTGCCGCTCGGAAAGCGCTGGTTGATCTGGCGAAACGCACTGATGCCGCTGACACGCGCGTCGTCCACCATCCGTCGGATCTTCTCCCCGCCCTCGCCGGCGATCTCGATCCAGGGGCGCCCCAACCAGCCATCCACGCTTTCGCCGGCCATCGCTGCCGAAAGTGTGGCTTCGCGGATAACGCCGTCCATATCGAGAAGCAGGGTGATGTCGGGCTGTACGGGTGAAGACGCCATTCGCTCTATCTGCCGATCCTGTCGATGGGTGCCGACGTCTCGCCTGCCGGCGCAAACCTGTCACATCAATGCACGGAACGTGCCAGGACGTCCTGACACTTTAATCTAGGAGCCATTACGACAATCGCTGAGCAATGCGCCCGATCGGTCCAGGAAGTCAATAAGCCGTTGGTTTTGTCGGCCTTTTGAATGCAGCTCCGTCAACATCTGGTAGAGTCCCCGCGCACCGGCGGAACGTTCATAAGACAAGTTTGTTTGACAATTTCTAATGTAAACATATCCTAACGAAGGCCGCGATAAAGGCCTCGGGAGTCAGGGAGAGAAACGTGGTGAGTCAACGCCTTACGATTTTCGTTTCGATGACGGTTGCTCTGGTTTCGTTTGCCGGCGCCGCCGCCGCGCAGGATGCGGTGAAGGGCGAACAGATCTTCAAACAGTGCATGACGTGCCACCGCATCGGGCCCGACGCCAAGAATCTGGTCGGCCCGGCGCTGACCGGCGTGATCGGACGGCAATCCGGCACGGCACCAGGCTTTGCCTATTCCGCGCTCAACAAGGCCGCCGGCGAAAACGGCCTCGTCTGGTCGAACGACCTGATCCTTGCCTATCTGCCGGATCCCAACGCCTTCCTGAAGAAGTTTCTGACCGACAAGGGCAAGCCCGAATTGGCGACCGGATCGACCAAGATGACGTTCAAGCTGGCCGACGAGCAGCAGCGCAAGGACGTGATCGCCTATATCGACAAGTTCTCGGAGAAGAAGTAGCGGCCGCCGGACGGCCCTCTGGAGGTGACCGGCTTATTTCCAGCGCCGCCTGAGATCGACCAAATGCGCCAGTCCCGCCGCGGCGAGGCTGGCGCTGCACACCATCCATCCGGAGCCGCCAAGCGCGAAGCGCAGGGTCAGCAGCAGGCAGGCGCCGGCAATCACGTTGGGCAACAAGTCCACGGGAGCGATGCCGCGGCCGGTTCGCCGCCAGTAAAGGCTTAGCGCGGCAGTCTGAAACACCACAAGGAGCAGGATCAGATCGACGAGGCGCCCGCTCGAGAACAGCTCAGCCATCCATCGTTACCCGCAGATCATACAAATGGCGCGTTGAGGCGCACGACGGTCAGATTCAAATAGGCGGCGAACGAAACCCAGAGAAGATATGGCAGCAGGCACAGGGTCGCCGCTCTCGACAGCCGCCAGAACACCATCATCGGCAGCAGGATGGCGAGCCACAGGAACCCGACCTCGATCAGCGCCCAGTCCGGACGTTTGAGCGCAAAGAACAGCGTGCTCCACAATACATTCAGAAAGCCGTTCAGTGCGAACAGGCCGATCACCGATCCACGCTGCGTCTCGCTCATCGCACCGCGCCATGCGGATACGGCAGACACCACGGCCAGAGCGAAAATAGTGGTCCATGCCGGCCCGAACAGCCAGTCCGGCGGCTGCCATGACGGCTTGCGCAGGTTTTGATACCAAGGCCCCGTATCGGTCAGCGTGCCGCCGAGCACACCGATGAACAATGCAACGGCCGCGGCGACCAGCACCGGCTTCCAGATACTGCGACGCTGCGCCATCAGGCCGAGGCCAGTCCGGCCATATGGGCGAGGTTCTTGAAGAAGATCCGCACATGCGCGACCGGTTTGGCCCGCACCAGTTCCTTGTTCATATAGGCGTCCCACGTCAGTTTCTGTACGTCGCGGTCGCGACAGATGGCGACGAAGCGTTCTCGGCGGCGGTCGTTGGAATACCAGTACCACTGCATGACGCCAAGAATGCGAAAAACCATGCCGTGCATGCGCATGAAGCGTTTCCGGGCGGATCGAAGGGCTTTCGCCCGGCCGGTCTCGATGAACTGATCGACCGCTTCGGCCGCCAGCCGCCCGCCGATCATGGCGTAATAGATCCCTTCGCCCGAAGCCGGCGCCACGACACCGGCGGCGTCGCCGGCCAGAACCACGCTGCGGCCGTCGTCCCACCGCGGCAGCGGGCGCAAGGGAATGGGCGCGCCCTCGCGCCGAATCGTCTCCACGGCGCCGAGGCCGGCCGCCGCGCGGAGATCGCCGACCGAGCCGCGCAGCGAGAACCCTTTATGGGCCGAGCCGGTGCCGACGCTGACGGTGTCGCCATGGGGAAAGACCCATCCGTAGAAATCCGGCGAGACCGTTCCGCGGTAATAGACATCGCAGCGCGCGCCATCGAAATTCTGTTCGGCGGGCGGCGCGCGAACGATCTCGTGATAGGCGAACACATAGGGCAGCCGCTCCGCGCCGGGCAGGCATTGTCTGGCCACCGCCGACAAGGCGCCATCGGCGCCGATCAGCGCACGCGTGCGCACCATGCGCTCGGTCACCGAGCCGTCGACGTTGCGCTGCTCATAGGTGACGATGGTCAGACCGCGATCGTCGCGATCGAAGCGCTTGAACAGGCCCGTGCAGCACAGCGCTCCCGCCTGCGCCGCACGCCGGCGCAGCCAATCGTCGAACACGTCACGGTCCACCATGCCGACAAAGCCGCCATCGATGGGCATGTCGACCTGCTGATCGGACGGCGACACCATGCGGGCCGCATGGACGCGCGCGACCAGCAGATGATCGGGAATCTCGAAGTCGCGGATCAGCCGCGGCGGGATGGCGCCGCCGCAAGGCTTGATGCGGCCGGCGCGGTCGAGCAGCAGCACCTGGCGGCCCATCACCGCCAGATCATGCGCCGCCGTCGCTCCGGACGGGCCGCCACCGACCACCACCACATCGAAAAGCTCCAGGCCTGCCGTCATCGCACCCCTCCTGCCATCGCGAGTTTCGCCGTATCGATCACGTGACCATCGGGACGCCGGCTCGCGCGATGCACCCACACCGCCATGACGGCGGCGATCACGAACAGACCGGCTTCGGCGGTGAAGACGACGGCATAAGCCGCTGCCGGCGATGCCAGAAGCGCATGTGCCGCGTCGCTCGCCAGCGTGCCGAGAAAACCGCCGAGCCCGAAAGCGAAGGCCTGCGCCGCGCCCCAGATTCCCATCCGCACGCCTTCGCGGCGACCGCCGCCGCTGCTTACCAACGCCATCATCGACCCGATCGCCGCGACCGCATAGGCGCCATTGGTGACGCCCAGCGCGAACACGGTTTCGCGCAGCGGCCAGCCTGGCCCGACCAGCGACGCGCCGGCAAGGCCGAGCAGCGCGAGTGCCGAGGTCAGACAGCCGAGGATGGTCCAGTTTGCGAGACGGCCTCGCCACGACGGCAGGACAGCGCCAGCGAGCGGCACCAGTCCCATGCCGATGAGCGTGCCGGCATGCTGCACGCTGGACAGTTGCGTGGTCGCGCCGGCCGATAATCCGAACACCACGCCGGCAAACGGCTCGAGGATCAGATCCTGGGCGCTGTAGGCCAGCATGGAGACGAACACGAACAGGGCGAAGCGGCGCGCCTGCGGTTCGCGCCAGACGTCGGCAATGGCCGCGCGCATCGACGATCGGGCGGTCGGCGCCGGCGTTGCTTCGGCGAGCGCTGCGTGACGCGGCTCGACACCCCAGACGCCCGCAAATGTCAGCAGCATCGCCACCAGCGAGACGCCGCCGGAGACGATCACCAGACGCAGCGGTGAGAACGGATCAAGCAGGCGGCCGGCGGTGGCGGTGGTGACGATGAAGCCGAAGATCATCATCACCCAGACGATGGTCGCCGCCGCCGCGCGCCGCGCGTCATCGGTTCGCTTGGCGAGCAGCACCAGCAGCGAGGTGCCGGCGGCGCCGACCCCGCCGCCGATCAGACAGAATGCGACGACGGCAAGCACGATGCCGAGCCCGGCATGGCTCGCCATCAACGCCGTGGCGACGGCGGCAAGGCAACCGCCGGCGGACAGCACGGCCATGCCGCCGACAATCCAGGGCGTACGGCGCGCGCCCTGGTCGGAGCCATGGCCCCAGGCGGGGCGAAACGCCTGCAGCGCGTAATGGATGGCCACCAGCGCGCCGGGCAGCACCGCCGGCATGGCAAGTTCGACGACCATCACGCGGTTGAGCGTCGACGTGGTGAGCACGACCACGGCGCCCAAACCGGTCTGGACAAGACCGAGCCTGACAATGCCGAACCACGACAGACGATCCACCGTTGTCATCCTCCCGTTCGCATCGCGAGCGCAAAGGCGCTCACCAGCATGCCGAGCACGAAGCAGCTGATCCCCGTGCCGTTGTACCAGGGCGCGCGCTCCCGCGGGCTCTTCAACAGATGCGCCATCAGGGACAGTTGCGCCACCAGCAGGCTGCCGACCGCCGCCGCGTGAACCGGCATCTGCCACCGCCACAGCAGCGCCACCACGATCAGTTGCGGCACGGCCATGACCCAGCAGGCGAAGCGTGCGGCAGGGCCGACGCCAAGCAGCACCGGCAGCGAGTTGACGCCCATGCGCCGGTCGCCCTCGACGGATTTGAAGTCGTTTAGTGTCATGATGCCATGAGCCCCTGTGCTGTACAGCAGCGCGATGATGACCAGACGGAGATCCGGCGCCGAGGTCGCCATCACCGCCGCGCCGGTGAACCACGGCAGACCTTCGTAGCACAGGCCGCAGGCGGCATTGCCCCACCAGCCGTTCTGCTTGAGCCGGATCGGCGGCGCGCTATAGGCCCATGCCAGCAGCAGGCCGACGACAGCCGCGGCGAAGCCCCAGATTCCCAGAGTAGCGGCGAGCAGCAGCGACAGCAGCGTCCAGCCGATGGCGATGTAGAGCCCCCAGCGGCCGGGAATGCGGCCCGACGGGATCGGACGATGCGGCTCGTTGATCGCATCGACATGGCGGTCGTACCAGTCATTGACCGCCTGGCTGGTGCCGCAGACCATCGGCCCTGCCAGCAGCACCCCGGCAACGATCATCGGCCAGCGCGAGCCGGGCGAAATGCCGGACGAAATCACGCCGCAGCCGAACGCCCACATCGGCGGAAACCAGGTGATGGGCTTGAGCAGCTCCAGCACAACGGAAGGTGCCGGACGCCGGGCCACCGTGTCGGTTATCGCGCTCATGCGTCCCTCCTCGCTGGACCGAACATACAAAGCAAGACCGCTTTCTTTACCCGGTCTCTCCAGGAGAGCGTGGAGACGCCGAAACGTCCATCACGCATCATCGGCGTCATCCTCCGCGGCGTGCTCTGAAAGCCCGAAGCGGCGCAGCTTCACATAGAGACTCTGCCGGCTGAGCCCGAGCATTTCGGCGGCCGAGGCGCGGTTGTCGCCGGTGAGTTCGAGCGCCGCCTCGATGGAGAGTTTTTCGATGACGTCCGTGGTCTCCCGCACCAGATCGCGCAGCGGCACGCGGCCGATCATCTCGGTGAGTTGCGCCACAGACCGCGGCAGCTCGCGCGCCGACGCCGGCGCGGAGGACAGCCGCTTCTCCACGTTCCGGATAGCAAATCCGAAGCTCGGACGTTCCTCGCCATAAGACAGCGACACCGCCGACACCTCGATTTCCGTGGTCGCGCCGTGATCCCCGCGCAACACGGTCGCGAACATCTTGACGGATCCGCTTTGCCGCAGATTGGCCAGGACGATGTTGAAATCCACCCCCGTGCGCCCGAGCCAGCGATCCAGGCTCTCGCCGCGCGTTTGCGCTTCGCTGCTGAGCTGTGCCGTGTCGAGAAAGGCTGCATTCGCCTTCAGCAGGCGTCCTTCATTGTCGGTGATGGCAAGGGCGTCGGGGGCGGACTCGAAATAGCCCGCCAGGAGCGATGTCGCTTTCAGCGCGGCGCCGTCGGACGCCCGCCCTTCCGGCGCCAGCCGGATCAGAAACAGGGACGCGGCTTCCTGTCGAAACAGCGATGCCGACAGCTCGCACGGCCGCTCATCCTTGGCCAAACGGATCAGCATGCCGTTGTCGCGCCCGCTGGCGCGGATGTCGGCAAACAGTTGCTGCAGGCCGGCGACGTCCACCTGATCGACATGCGCGGTAAAATTCGATTTCAGCAGCCGCGGCGCGGACTCGTCGAGCAAGGCGAGGGCCGCGGGGTTGGCGTCGATCACGGCAAGGCTTTGGGCGTCAACCATGACGACGGCTTCCGACGAGACCTGGAACAGCAATCGGTAACGCGTCTCGGCGTGACGCAGCCTGATATAATCGCGCTCCATCGACTGCTGCGCGCTGATCAGCCGCTGCTGCATCGCCGCCTGCTGCCTCAGGTCGCGCCCCACCACGACGAAACGGTCGTCGCGGCCGATGTGTATCGCCGCGTACAGGATCGGGATGTCGATGCCGGAGGCCGCGGGATGGTTGACCTGGCGCCACACCGACGATTTCTTCGCCGCGACGTCGCGCAGCAGATCGTCCACCTTGCCGCGCGTTTCCGAGGTCACGGTGGCTGCGAGCTTTGATCCCAGCCAGCGGCCGTGACCGTCGAGCTCGAGCGAGAGCTCGTCCTTGTTGAAGGCGACGTCGCGGATCACGCCCTGCCGGTCGACCACCACGGCGACATCCGTCGCGGCGGCGATCAGGCCGGCAGCCGACTGCGCGCCGAGATCGCCCAGCGACTCCTTCGGAGATTTGAAAGTCTGTGCCAGGACACACATCCTCCGACAAAGAGATTCCTCCACTTCCGTTGGGTCGTTCCAGGGCGGCCGTCGTTCGATTTGCAATGCGCCGTGGCCCTGTCAGCGGGGCATGGCAAGGCCGTGCTTGACGCCCCAGTCGAACCAGTTGTCCACCACCGTGCCGGACAGCAGGATGCCGATGCCGCCCGTCAGCGGGCACAGCACCGCGAACCACCAGGCCCAGCGGTGGATCGACTCCGCCGTGGCGTTGAAGCCCATGGTCCAGCGCCAGAACAGCGCCGCGCGCTCCAGCGCCGTGCCGCGGTCGACGATCTGCTCGATTTCGCGCTCGCCGCCATAGCGGCTGACGGCGAGGATAGTGCCGCCATGCATCGCGAACAGCAGCGCCGAGCCATAAAGGAAGGCGATCGAGAGCATGTGGAACGGATTGTAGAAAAGATTGCCGTGGGTGATCGAGAAGTTGTTGGTCCAGTCGAGATGCGGGAAGATCCCGAACGGTACGGCTTCGCTGAAATGTCCCATCAGCAGCGGACGGATGAAGCCGAGCACCAGATAGAGCCAGATCGCAGCGGCAAAGGCCCAGGACACATGGGTGCCCATGCCGAGCGCCCGCGCGCGGCGATAGGTCCGCGTCCACCACAGCAGGATCGACGTGGTCAGCGAGAAGCCGGCCAACAGCCACCAGCCGCCCTCCTTCATCGGCGGAATGCTGATGCCGTATTCCGGCTTCGGCGGATCCAGCGACAGCCACGGCAATTGCCGAACGAACTCGATCGGGCTCCAGTTGACCGACGCCAGCATGTTGAGCCCGATGATCTCGATGGCGACGATGCCGCAGATGATCGAGGCGATGCCGGTGAAGCCGAGATAGACCGGCCCGA
>JBEVEC010000297.1:0-6115 GCA_040512975.1 Tardiphaga sp.
ATCAGCCGTCGTCCCCGCGAAAGCGGGGATCCATAGCCTCCGTCCCATCAAGGAAAACGCAGTCGGCTGACGCCTGTGTTTCTTCCAGATCGTCGGAGGGTATGGGTCCCCGCTTTCGCGGGGACGACGCGGAGTTTGGAGAGACGGCTCCGCGTCTCTCTGAGCTAAGCGCCCTACTCCGGCGGCAGTTCGACGCCGGTCTGGCTGGTGATGCGGCCATAGTGTTCGGTGCGGCGGTGGCGGGCGAAGTTGAAGATCGTGTCCTTGCCGAATTTGGTGTCGTCGAGATCGACCGTTGCCACGAGCAACTCGTCATCCTCGGTCTTGGCTTCGGCCAGAATCACCCCGTTGGGATCGACGATCAGGCTGCCGCCGATCAGAGGGAAGCCGTCCTCGACGCCGCCCTTGGCGACCGCGACCACGAAGGTCGAGTTCTGGTAGGCGCCGGCCTGCACCGACAGGCGGTTGTGGAACAGGCGCTGCTCCGGGCCCTCCACCGAATTCTGTGAGTTCACCGACGGCGTGTTGTAGCCGAGCACGATCATCTCGACGCCCTGCAGGCCCATCACCCGGTAGGATTCCGGCCAGCGGCGGTCGTTGCACACCATCATGCCGAAAATGCCGCCGAGATTGCGGAACACCGGGAAGCCCAGGTCGCCCGGCTCAAAATAGCGCTTCTCCAGATGCTGGAAGGCGCGCTCGGTGTCGAATTCGGAATGGCCGGGCAGATGCACCTTGCGATATTTGCCGACAATCTTGCCGGTCTTGTCGGTGAGGATCTGGGTGTTGAAGTGATGGCCGTCCGCGGTCAGTTCGGCATAGCCGATGGACAGCGCGATGCCGGCCTTGATGGCGGCGTCGAACAGCGGCTGGGTCGCCGCATTGGGCATCTCGGACTCGAACCAGGTATCCACCTCTTTCTGATCGGTCATGTACCAGCGCGGGAAGAACGTGGTGAGTGCAAGTTCGGGATAGACGACGAGGTCGGCACCGCGGGCTTTGGCCTGCTCCAGCAGCGCCATCATGCGCGCGACCACGGCCTCGCGGCTTTCGGCTTTCTGAATCGGGCCCAACTGGGCGGCGGCGACGGTCAACTTACGCATGGGATCTTCCGGGTTCGGGTTTGCGGCGGGTTTGTAACAGATGCCCTAGCAATGATCGAGCCAAGCCGCCATCGGGTCGCCATTCGCCCTGCGCATGCAGCGCGGCGTCACTTTGCTGCCCCGCAGGGCGCTCGCTGGGGGGCCGTTCCGCGCGGGAACAGAACACCTTCAATCCGGTTGTGCTGCCGACCAGCACCCCTTGTATATGAAAGAAATCCCATGAAACGTACCGCCATCGTTTTCGCCAGCCTCTTGCTCGCCTCTCCCGTCGTTGCGACTGCTGTGCAGGCTCAGTCCGTCGGTGAGAAAACCGGCGTCAATTCAACCCTCGGCATCGCCCCGACGACCGCCGATTTCGTCAAGGAAGTCGCCATCAGCGACATGTTCGAGATTCAGTCGAACAAGCTGGCCACGGAGAAGGGCAACGCGGCCGAAAAGACCTTCGCCGCGATGATGGTCACCGACCACACCAAGACCTCTACCGAGCTCAAGGCCATGGTCGGCTCCGGCAAGGTCAAGGCCGATCTTCCGACCGCCCTCGACAGCGCGCACCAGAGCAAGCTCGACAAGATCAAGGGCGAGACCGGCAAGGACTTCAGCTCGGACTTCAGCTCGCAGCAGGTCTCGGCCCACAAGGACGCGGTCAATCTGTTCGAACGGTATGCCAAGGGCGGCGACAATGCCGAGCTGAAGGACTGGGCCGGCAAGACGCTGCCGACGCTGCAGCATCATCTGGACATGGCGCAGAAGCTCGACAAGTAACGACCGGATCAACCCAGGCAGTCAGAGCGCTCGCGAACAACCGCGGGCGCTGAACCATGTGCTAGGCAGAACATCCCATGGCGAAGTCAGCAAAACCGACATCCCCGAAACCCGCTGGTGAGACCGTCACCATCCACGATCAGACGCTCACCCGCGCATCCGGCGGCGAACTGCATCAGATCGCCGGGCCCGACGACGCGGTGCTGACCACCGCCAATGGCGTTCCGGTGTTCGACGACCAGAACACCCTGAAGGTCGGCACCCGCGGCCCGGCGCTGATCGAAGATTTCCACTACCGCGAGAAGATGTTTCACTTCGACCACGAGCGCATTCCAGAACGCGTGGTGCATGCGCGCGGCTACGCGGCGCACGGCTTCTTCGAGACCTACAAATCGCTGGCGAAATACACCCGCGCCGACCTGTTTCAGCGCGAGGGCGAGCGCACGCCCGCCTTCGTTCGCTTTTCCACGGTCGCCGGCAGCAAAGGCTCGTTCGACCTCGCGCGCGACGTGCGCGGTTTCGCGGTCAAGATGTACACCCAGGAAGGCAATTGGGACCTGGTCGGCAACAACATCCCGGTGTTCTTCATCCAGGACGCCATCAAGTTTCCCGACCTGATCCACGCCGTGAAGGAAGAGCCCGATCGCGCCTTCCCGCAGGCGCAGTCCGCGCATGACACGTTCTGGGACTTCATCTCGCTGACGCCCGAAAGCATGCACATGGTGATGTGGCAGATGTCGGACCGCACCATCCCGCGCTCGTTCCGCTTCATGGAAGGGTTTGGCGTCCACACCTTCCGCTTCGTCAACGCCAAGGACGAGTCGACGTTCGTCAAATTCCACTGGAAGCCGAAGCTGGGACTGCAGTCGGTGCTGTGGAACGAAGCCGTGAAGATCAACGGCGCCGATCCGGACTTCCATCGCCGCGATCTGTTCAACGCGATCGAGGCCGGCAACTTTCCGGAGTGGGAGCTGTGCGTGCAGCTCTTCAATCAGGAATTCGCCGACCAGTTTGACTTCGACGTACTCGACCCCACCAAGATCATCCCCGAGGAGATGCTGCCGCCGATCCCGATCGGCCGACTGGTGCTCGATCGCATGCCCGACAATTTCTTCGCCGAGACCGAACAGGTCGCGTTCATGACCCAGAACGTGCCGCCCGGCATCGACTTCAGCAACGATCCGCTGCTGCAGGGCCGCAACTTCTCCTATCTCGACACGCAGCTGAAGCGGCTCGGCAGCCCGAACTTCACCCATCTGCCGATCAACGCGCCAAAATGCCCGTTCGGCCATTTCCAGCAGGACGGCCACATGGCGATGCGCAACCCGGTGGGGCGCGTCAACTATCAGCCGAATTCGTTTGGCGTCGGCCCGCGCGAGAGCCAGGCCAAGGGCTTCAAGACCTTCGCCGACGTCGAGCACGGTGCCAAGCGCCGGCTGCGGCCGGAGAGCTTCGCCGATCATTACAGCCAAGCGCGGCAGTTCTTCATCAGCCAGACCAAGGGCGAACAGCATCACATCGCTGCTGCGCTGACCTTCGAACTCAGCAAGGTGAAGCTGCCGGTGATCCGCGAGCGGATGGTCGCGCATCTGCTCAATATCGACGAGGGCCTCGCCACCATGGTCGCCGGCCGCCTCGGCCTGAAGGACATGCCGGAGCCCGCGGACGCTGCCATGCCGACCCGGCAGGACCTCCCGGAATCGCCGGCGCTCAGCATCGTGCTGAAGGGGCCGGAGCGCTTCGAAGGCCGCAAGCTCGGCATCCTCATCACCGACGGCGTCGATGCCGAATTGCTGGCGGCGTTGCAGACCGCGGTGGCGGCGGCCGGCGCCACCTTCGAGATCGTCGCGCCCAAGGTGACCGGTGCCGAGGCCAGCGACGGCAGCATGGTTGCGGCCGACCAGATGATCGATGGCGGGCCGTCGGTGCTGTATGACGCCGTGGTGCTGCTGCCGGCCGACACCGGCATCGACGACCTGCTGGCCGAATCCACCGCCCGCGATTTCGTCGCCGACGCCTTCGCGCATTGCAAGTTCATCGGCTACAGCGCAGCGGCCGAAAGGCTGTTCGTCAAGGCCGGCATCGCCGACGATCTCGACGAGGGCGTGATTCCGCTGAACGGTCCCGACGATGTCGCGGACTTCATGGACAAGCTGGCCAAGTTGCGGCTGTGGGGCCGCGAAGGCGCGGTGAAGATGCGATAGCCGCATCGACAACTGTTATCACCCGCGAAAGCGGGTGACCCAGTATCCGGGCCTTCCACGGTAAACAAAACCGCCCTGACATACTGGGTCGCCCGGTCCAACGCGCAACTGCGCGTCCGGCCGGGCGATGACAGCGCTACGGCGACGGATGACAGGATGCGCCAAGCACGGTTGCGGCAATTCATGCTCTGCCAATGCTGTTTGTCGCAACGATCTCGCCTGCCAGGCCACGCATAACAGAATGACTCCCCCGCCTGATATGCCATAGTTTACGGGAACTGCGCTCCGTTTGCGCGGCGCGACGCAGGAGACTTCGACGACCCATGACCCTGGATATCACCCGCCGTACGGCGCTGCTGACCTCCGCCGCCATTGCTGCCAATGTGCTCAATCCCTACCGTGCCTTTGCGCAGGATGCGCCGCGTAAGGGCGGCGTGTTCAACGTGCATTACGGCGCCGAGCAGCGTCAGCTCAATCCGTCGATCCAGGCCTCGACCGGCGTCTATATCATCGGCGGCAAGATCCAGGAGTCGCTCGTCGATCTCGACGCCACCGGCCAGCCGGTCGGCGTGCTCGCGGAAAGCTGGGACGCGAGTCCTGACGGCAGGACCATCACGTTCAGGCTGCGCAAGGGCGTGACCTGGCACGACGGCAAGCCATTCACCTCGGCGGACGTCGCCTTCACCGCGATGACCATGTGGAAGAAGATCCTCAATTACGGGTCGACGCTGCAACTGTTCCTGACCGACGTCGAGACGCCCGACGCGCAGACCGCGGTCTTCAAATACGAGCGGCCGATGCCGCTTGGCCTGTTGCTGCGCGCGCTGCCCGACCTCGGCTACATCTCGGCCAAGCATCTGTACGAAAGCGGCGACATCCGGCAGAACCCGGTCAATCTCGCGCCGATCGGCACCGGCCCGTTCAAATTCGTCAAATACGAGCGCGGCCAATACATCATCGCCGAGCGCAACGACAATTACTGGCGCCCCAACGCGCCCTATCTCGACCGCATCGTCTGGAAGGTCGTGACCGACCGTGCCGCCGCCGCAGCCCAGATGGAGGCCGGCGACATCCAGTATTCGCCGTTCACGGGGCTCACCATCTCCGACACCGCGCGCCTGTCGAAGGACAAGCGCTTCGTCGTCTCCACCAAGGGCAACGAGGGCAACGCGCGCACCAACACCATCGAGTTCAATTTCCGCCGCAAGGAGCTCGCCGACATCCGCGTCCGCCGCGCCATCGCGCATGCGGTGAACGTGCCGTTCTTCATCGAGAATTTCCTAGGCGACTTCGCCAAACTCGGCACCGGTCCGATCCCCTCGGTGTCGACCGATTTCTTCCCGGGCCCCGACACGCCGCAATATCCCTACGACAAGAAGAAAGCGATCGCGCTGCTCGACGAGGCCGGTTTCAAGCCGGGCAGCGGCGGCACGCGCTTCGCGCTGCGGCTGCTGCCGGCGCCGTGGGGCGAGGACATCTCGCTGTGGGCGACCTTCATCCAGCAGTCGCTGGGCGAGATCGGCATTCCCGTCGAGATCGTGCGCAATGACGGCGGCGGGTTCCTCAAGCAGGTCTATGACGACCACGCTTTCGACCTCGCCACCGGCTGGCACCAGTATCGCAACGATCCCGCGGTCTCGACCACGGTGTGGTACCGCTCCGGCCAGCCCAAGGGCGCGCCGTGGACGAACCAGTGGGACTGGACCGATCCCGCCATCGACAAGATTATCGACGACGCCGCCACCGAGATCGATCCGGTCAAGCGCAAGGCGCTGTATGCCGACTTCGTCAAGCAGGCCAACACCGAACTTCCGGTGTGGATGCCGATCGAACAGATCTTCGTCACGGTGATATCGGCCAAGGCGCGCAATCATTCCAACACGCCGCGCTGGGGCTCGTCGAGCTGGCACGATCTATGGCTTTCCGCTTGAGGAAAAGTCCGACACAATAGCGCATGCGTATCCTGGCCCTTGCGGGACGGCGGCTTGCCGCCTCGATCCCGACGTTGCTCCTGATCCTGATCGGCGTGTTTCTGCTGCTGCAATT
>JBEVEC010000313.1:0-7857 GCA_040512975.1 Tardiphaga sp.
TCGTGATGGTGTTCGCCATCGCGCTGGTGATGGGCGCGGTCGGCATCAACCTGTCGGCGCTGGCGGTGTTCTCCGGCGCGGTCGGCGTCGGCATCGGCTTCGGCCTGCAGAAGATCGTCGCCAATTTCATCAGCGGCGTGATCCTGCTGGCGGACAAATCGGTGAAGCCCGGCGACCTCGTCACCATCGGTGACAGCTCGGGCCGCATCAGCGCCATGAACACGCGCTACATCTCGGTCGCCGCCGGCGACGGCCGCGAATTCCTGATCCCGAACGAGGACCTGATCACCCAGAAGGTGGTCAACTGGACCTACACCGACAAGGACACGCTGGTGAAGGTCAATTTCGGCACCAATTACGACGCCGATCCGCGGGTGGTCTGCAAGCTTGCCATCGAGGTCGCCACCGCCTCGCCGCGCGCCGCTGCGGCCAAGCCGCCAAACTGCATCCTCACGGATTTCGCCGAAGCCGGCATGAAATTCTCGCTGACCTTCTGGATCGACTCGCCGGACGGCATGGACGCCGTGAAGAGCGACGTGATGCTGGGCCTGTGGGATGCCTTCAAGCGCGAAGGCATCCGCGTGCCCTACCCGGTCCGCGAGCTGCGCATCCGCGGCGGCGCACTGCCGGTGGAGACCGTCGTCGAAATGCCCGCCGGCGGCGCATGAGATTTCCTGTCGATCTGGTGCCGGCGACGTTGCTGCACCGCTACAAGCGCTTTCTTGCCGATGTCGAGCTGGCCGACGGCAGCATCATCACCGCGCATGTGGCCAATCCCGGCGCCATGACCGGGCTGCAGGCGCCAGGGGCAAGGGTCTGGCTGTCGAAGTCGGAGAGCAAGACGCGCAAGCTTCCATATTCCTGGGAGTTGATCGAGGCTGATTTCGGCCACGGGCCGGAGCTGGTCGGCGTCAACACCATGCATCCCAACCCGATCGTCGCCGAGGCGCTGGCGGCCGGTGCGATCCCGGAGCTGGCCGGTTACGACACCATCAAGCGCGAGGTGAAATACGGCGCGGCATCGCGGGTCGATTTCCTGCTGACGCATCCCGACCGGCCGCCCTGCTACCTCGAGGTCAAGAACGTCCATCTGATGCGGCAGCCCGGCCTGGCCGAGTTCCCGGACTCGGTGACCGCGCGGGGCGCCCGGCATCTCGACGAGCTTGCGGGGGTTGCGGCCGCCGGCGCCCGCGCTGTGATGCTGTTCGTGGTGCAGATCGGCTCGTCGCAGGCGGTCACGCTGGCCCGCGACATCGATCCGGCCTATGGCCGCGCCTTCGACCGCGCTCGGGCCGCCGGGGTCGAGACGCTCGCCTATACCTGCCGGATCGACCACGGCAGCATCGTGCTGGCGCGGCGGGTGCCTGTGTGGGGTTCGTAGCCCGGATGGCATCCGGCGCCTGCTTTGGCTTGCGCTGACCGCCCCAACCATTAAATTGGGACGTCGCACCACATTCCGTCGCACCTGCCTTGGCAAGATTTCCCGATGAGCTACATCGAAGCGTCCGAAACCACCCTGCGCAAAACCGGCCAGATCAAGCTGCATGGCCCCGCCGCCTTTGCCGGCATGCGCAGGGCCGGGGCGCTGGTGTCGCAATGTCTGGACGACCTCACCGACATCGTGAAGCCCGGCGTGCTGACCTCGGTCATCGACGATTTCGTCCGCGACTTCGCCTTCGGCCACGGCGCCTATCCGGCGACGCTGATGTACCGCGGCTACCGCTATTCGACCTGTACCTCGATCAACCACGTGGTTTGCCACGGCATGCCAGGCGACCGTGTGCTGAAGGAAGGCGACATCGTCAATGTCGACGTCACCTTCATCGTCGACGGCTGGTACGGCGACTCCAGCCGGATGTACGGCGTCGGCGAATTGTCACGCAAGGCCGAGCGGCTGGTCGAGATCACCTATGAATCGATGATGCGCGGCATCGCCGTGGTGAAGCCCGGCGCCACCACCGGCGATATCGGCCACGCCATCCAGAGCTTCGTCGAGCCGCAGCAGATGAGTGTGGTGCGCGACTTCTGCGGCCACGGCCTCGGCCGCATGTTCCACGACGAGCCGAATATCATCCATGTCGGCCGTCCCGGCGAAGGCGTGCAGCTCAAGCTAGGCATGTTCTTCACCATCGAGCCGATGATCAATCTCGGCAAGCCGCATGTGAAGGTCTTGTCCGACGGCTGGACCGCCGTGACCCGCGACCGCTCGCTGTCGGCGCAGTTCGAGCACACCGTCGGCGTCACGCCGACCGGCGTCGAGATCTTTACGCTGTCGAAGAGGCACAACGAGCAGCCGCCCGCCCCGGCGGCCTAGGTCCCCCGGCACTTTTAGGTTGCAAACTGCGCGCGTCACGGCATGCTCGCGGAACGGCTCCTGCGAGTGCGCGTGTCCATGTCGACCGATTCCAACGATCCATTCGCCGGCCCGGGCTTTGCCGATGCGCCGCATTTTCACGGCCACCGCGAACGCCTGCGCGAGCGTTTCCGCAGCGTCGGCGCCGATGCGCTGAGCGACTACGAATTGATGGAGTTGGTGCTGTTCCGCGCGCTGCCGCGGCGCGACGTCAAGCCGCTGGCGAAAGCGCTGATCGGCAAGTTCGGCTCCTTTGCCGAGACGGTGCACGCGCCGGACGGACGGCTGCGCGAGGTCGGCGGCCTGGGCGAAGCGGCGATCACCGAGATCAAGCTGGTCGCTGCCGCAAGCAGCCGCGTCGCCAAGGGGCAGTTGAAGGCCAAAACCGTGCTGTCGTCCTGGGCGACCGTAATCGATTATTGCCGCACGGCGATGGCCTTTGCCGACAAGGAGCAATTCCGCATCCTGTTTCTCGACAAGCGCAACCAGCTGATTGCCGACGAGGTGCAGCAGGTCGGCACCGTCGACCACACCCCGGTCTATCCGCGCGAGGTGGTGAAGCGGGCGCTGGAATTATCCGCCACCGCCATCATCATGGTGCACAACCACCCCTCCGGCGACCCGACGCCGTCGCAGGCCGACGTGCAGATGACCAAGGCGGTCATCGACGTATCGGGACCGCTGGGCATTTCGGTGCACGACCACATCATTGTCGGCAAGCACGGCCATGCGAGTTTGAAGGGAATGAAGCTGATTTAGCACCATCTCTCATCGCCGCGTTCGCGGGGATGACGGACAACACTACTGCCTGACCAATATCAGCGGATCGGCCGTATCCGGCACGCGGCGCCACTGGGCGTTGTCGTCGGCCTCGAAGTGCCAGGTCTCGCCATTCGCCGACATCATCAGCAATTCGCCGCGGTCGAGGCGCCATTCCTTCGGGTTGAAGCTCGCGACCTGCGGGTCGCAGCGTGGCTTCAAAAACACCTGAAAATTATCCTGGCTTGCCTCGGTATTGGTCAGCGTCAGGCCGCACACCGTGCGGCCGTTGCCGCGGACCATGGCCCAGTCACCGATCATCTGGTCCATCGACTTGGCGAGCGAGCGAGCGGCGGCGAGGTTTTGCAGGATGTAGACGCCCTCGCCCGAGCGCACGCCTTCGAAAATGCCGCTCTCGACTTCGGTGAAATCGATGATGCCTTCGCCGGCCGGGTTCTGCAACCGGACGATGTCGAGACCGCGCACGCTCCAGGCCGCGATGTCCTTGGTGAAGGGCAGCGCCTTGACGCAATCGGGCTCGAGTTCGAGCTTGGAGCCCTGCGGCGTGGTGTCGCCCTTCAGCGTCACCACGCAGGTCTTGCTGCGCTCGGTGGTGGACAATTCCCATTGCCCGACCATGTCCCGCTTCAGCGTGGCCGCATCCTGCGCTCGCACCGGCGCGCCGACGGCGAGTGCGCCGACCAGCGCCACGGTGAGAGATCGCAGCGATGCAAACCGCATGATCAGCGCGCCTTCAGCGGCGTTTCCGGGATCGGCGTCTGCGGCGGCTTGCCGTCGAACCAGAGCTTGAGATTGTCGATCACCAGCTGGTCCATCGCGTTGCGCGTCACCACCGAGGCGGAGCCCACATGCGGCAGCAGCACGACGTTCGGCATCGCCTTCAGCTCGTCCGGCACCTTCGGCTCCTGCGCAAAGACGTCGAGGCCGGCGGCGAGAATGGTCCCGGACTTCAGCGCCTCGATCATCGCCGGCTCGTCGATCACCGAACCGCGGGCGACGTTGACGATGATGCCGCGCGGGCCGAGCGCCTTCATGACCTCGGCATTGACGAGGTTCTTGGTCGACGGGCCGCCGGGCGTGATGACGATCAGCGTGTCCACGGCCTTCGCCATCTCCACCAGGTTCGGATAGTGCTGATACGAGACGTCCTTGGCCGGATTGCGCGAGTGATACACCACCGGCACCAGCGAGGCGTCGAGACGACGCGCGATGGCCTGGCCGATGCGCCCCATGCCGACCATGCCGACCTTGCGGTCGCGCAGCGAGCCGACGGTGAGCGGGTATTGCTGGGTCGCCCATAGGCCGGAGCGGACATATTTGTCCGCCTGGATGAATTCACGCGCGGTGGCGATGAACAGGCCGAGCGCGATGTCGGCGACTTCCTCGGTCAGGACATCCGGGGTGTTGGTGACGATGATACCCTGCTCGGCGGCCCATTTCGCGTCGATATGATCGTAGCCGACGCCGAACGAGGAAATGATTTCCACCTTGGGAAAGCTCGCCAGCGCCGCGCCGTTGGTTGGCACGAGGCCGGTCACCGCAATGCCGCGGATCCGCGCGGCGGCGTCGGCCGGCACGCGTTCGAGGTCCCCCGCAGACTCGCAGGTGTGCAGCATGAAGCGGTCGGAGAAACCGTTGTTGATCAGCGGCTTCGTCGGCCCGTAGATGAGAAGATCGATCTTCTCCGAAGAAATTCCCGTCCCCATTATTTTTCCTTTCGCAGTGCACTGTCGTGCCAGCGCCGCAGCAGGAGGTGCGAGACCAGCGCGAGCAGCATATAGATCACAAGTCCTGCCACCGACAGCAACAATAACGCCGCAAACATGCGCGGAATATTGAGGCGATAGCTGGACTCCGAGATGCGATACGCAAGCCCCGAGCCGGCCCCCGCGGCGCCGGCGGCGATCTCCGCCGCCACGGCGCCGATCAGCGACAGCCCGCCGGCGATGCGCAATCCGCCCAGGATAAACGGCAGGGCCGCAGGAAGCTGCAGGTAGCGCAGGGTCTGCCAGCGTGACGCCTTGTAGAGCTGGAACAGCCCGGCCAGATTGCGGTCGACGGAATTGAGCCCCAGCGTGGTGTTGGCCAGCACCGGGAAAAACGCGACGATCCAGGCGCAGACGACGACGGCGGCTTGCTGCGGCAGATAGATCAGCATCAACGGCGCGATCGCGATCACCGGCGTCACCTGCAGCACGATGGCGTAGGGCAGCAGGGAATGTTCCAGCCAGCGCGAGCGGTTGAACAACAGCGCCAGCGCGATGCCGCCGATCGCCGCGGCGACAAACCCCTCCAGCGCCGTCAGCAGCGTCACCCCGAGCGATGCGGACAGGATCGGCCAGTCCGCGATCAGGGTCTGCAGCACCAGCAACGGGCCGGGCAGGATATAGGGCGGGATCTCTTCGATCCGCACCACCAGGTCCCAGATCAGCATCAGCGCGAAGAGGACCACGATCGGCGGCGCAAGGCGACGCCAGCGCGCGCCGAAGCGCGCCTGAGCGCGGTCGACTGCCGGCAAGGTTTCGAGCCCGCTCATCGCCCTTCCCCGCTCTCGCCGGCGCGCATCAAGGCCTGCGAGACGTCGCGGCAATGCGTGGCATAGGCGACCGAGGTGCGGAATGCATCGTCGCGCGGCGCCGCTGTATCGATGCGATACTCCGCACTGACACGACCGGGGCGCGACGTCATCACCACCACGCGCTGCGACAGATAGACGGATTCGAACACCGAATGGGTGACGAAGATCACGGTCATGCCGAGATTGCGCCACAGCGCCAGCAGGTCGTTGTTGAGGCGGAAGCGCGTGATTTCGTCAAGGGCGGCGAACGGTTCGTCCATCAGCAGGATATCGGGCTTGGTGACCAACGCGCGCGCCAGCGACACCCGCATCTTCATGCCGCCGGAGAGCTCGCGCGGATATGCGTCCGCAAAATCCGCCAGACCAACTTGCGCCAGCGCCTCCGCGACGCGCGGCGCCGCCTGCGTCTCCGGCACGTGCGCGAGCTTGAGCGGCAGCCGCACATTGTCGCGGACGCTGCTCCAGGGCATCAGCGTCGGCTCCTGGAAAACGAAGCCGATGGCAGGGTCCGCGCCCTGCCGGGCGACGTTGACGGCGCCCGAACTCGGCACGAGCAGACCGGCAATCAGTCGCAGCGCGGTGGATTTGCCGCAGCCGGAGGCGCCGAGCAGCGAGACGAACTCGCCGCGGCGGATGTCGAGATCGAGCGGCCCGAGCGCTGTCGTCCCGTTGTCATAGACCTTGGTGACGCCGCGCATCTGTACGGCAGGCGACACGCCCGACAGGGCTTCCAAAGCGTCGGTCACGCCGGCCTACTTCTTCGGCCGGAGATTGAGGCCAATACCCTTGTTGATGAATTGCAGCGTGTAGGCCTGACGATAATCGATGTCGCGCTTGACCACGCCGGCGCGCGACATCTTGTCGAAGAAGCTGGCGACCCGCGCCTCGCTCATGGCGCCGATGCCGTCCTTCAACGTGTCGCCGGAATCGACGATGCCGTAGTCCTTCATCTTGGCAAGGGAGTAGGCCAGCAGCTCGTCGGTCATATCCGGGTTGAGCTTCTTGATCGTCTCATTGGCAGCCTTGTTGTCACCGTAGAGATAGTTGTACCAGCCGATCATCGAGGCATCGACGAAGCGCTGCACCAGATCGGGCTTCTTGTCGACCAGATCGCGCCGCGTCTCGATCAGCGTCGAATAGCCGTCGAAACCGTAATCGGCGAGCAGCATTACGGTCGGCTTGAAGCCGGCCTGCTTCTCCACCACGAAGGGCTCGGAAGTGACGTAGCCCTGCATGGCGCTGTTTTTGTCGACGATGAACGGCTGCGCATTATAGGTGTAGGGCTTGACCCGGGACTCGCTGAAGCCGAGCTCTGACTTCATCCACTGGAAGTAGCCGGCCACGCCCTCCTTGGAGACGAACAGCGTCAGCGGCTTGAGGTCGTCGAGCTTGGTGATCTTCGGGTTGGGATGCGCCAGGAACACCTGCGGGTCCTTTTGGAACACCGCCGCCACCGCGACCACCGGGACATTGTTGGCGACCGCGTCGAATGACTGCAGCGTGTTGGCGCTCATGAAGAAATCAAGCTTGCCGGATATCTCCAGGATACGGTTGTTCACGTTGGGACCGCCGGGCACGATGGTGACATCAAGGCCGTAGCTCTTGTAGGTGCCGTCCGCCACCGCCTGGTAGAAGCCGCCATGCTCGGCTTCCGCGACCCAGTTGGTGCCGAAGCTCACTTTGTCGAGCTTGGTCTGCGCGGCCACGGGCGACAGCGCGCCAACGACGGCAACCGTGCCGATGGTTAACGCTCGCAGCAGGAAAAGCCGCGTCATATTGGACTCCATCGACCGTTCAGGCTCATGATAGGAAGCTACGCAGGTGGTACAAGGCCGAAGCCGTGATGGCCAGCCGGCGCGCCGCCGCAGCCTACTTTGCAGACCTCGATAAAGAAACATTCGCCCGATGACTTCCGCGCTACCGCCCCGCGACTGGACCGCCATCCACTGGCCCGACATCGCCCGCGGCGATCCCGCCGACTGGATCGCCGTGCTGCCACTGGCCGCCACCGAACAGCACGGCCCGCATCTGCCCCTCGGCACCGACATCATGATCGCCGAGGCTTATCTCGCTGAAGTGCGAAAACTGCTGCCGGCGGAAATTCCCGCGACGTTCCTGCCGCTGCAGCCGGTGGGCATTTCCACCG
>JBEVEC010000112.1:0-8716 GCA_040512975.1 Tardiphaga sp.
CCTCAATTTCGAGGGCGCACGGCTCGCGCGCAATGCCGCCAACACGGTGACGGCCGAAGACGGCCGCCCGCGTTTCGTCGCAGGCGCAATGGGACCGACCAACCGCACCGCCTCGATCTCGCCCGACGTCGCCAATCCCGGCTACCGCGCCGTGACCTTCGACGACCTGCGCATCGCCTATAGCGAACAGATCAACGGTCTGCTCGACGGCGGCGCCGACCTGCTGCTGGTCGAGACGATCTTCGACACGCTGAATGCCAAGGCGGCGCTCTATGCCATCGCCGAGATCACTGAAGCCCGCGGCATCGACGTGCCCGTGATGATCTCCGGCACCATCACCGACAAGTCGGGCCGCCTGTTGTCCGGCCAGATGCCGGAGGCGTTCTGGAATTCGGTCAAGCACGCCAAACCCGCCACCATCGGCTTCAACTGCGCGCTCGGCGCCGAAGACCTGCGCGCGCATATCGCCGATATCGGCCGCGTCGCCGACACGCTGGTCTGCGCCTATCCCAATGCGGGCCTGCCCAATGAATTCGGCCAGTATGACGAGAGCCCGGAATATATGGCGAAGCTGGTCGGCGAGTTCGCCGCCAGCGGCCTCGTCAACATTGTCGGCGGCTGCTGCGGCACCACGCCGGACCATATCGCGGCCATCGCCGCGGCCGTCGCCCCGCACAAGCCGCGCGTGGCGCCGACCATCGAGCCGCGGCTGCGGCTGTCCGGCCTCGAGCCGTTCGAGCTGACGCCGGCGATCCCCTTCGTCAATGTGGGCGAGCGCACCAACGTCACCGGCTCCGCCAAATTCCGCAAGCTCATCACCGCCGGCGACTACACCGCCGCGCTTCAGGTGGCGCGCGACCAGGTCGAGAACGGCGCCCAGGTCATCGACGTCAACATGGACGAGGGCCTGCTCGATTCCGAAGCCGCGATGGTGGAGTTTTTGCACCTCGTCGCCTCCGAGCCCGACATCGCCCGCGTGCCGGTGATGGTCGATTCATCGAAATTCCACGTCATCGAGGCCGGCCTGAAATGCGTCCAGGGCAAGCCGATCGTCAATTCGATCTCCATGAAGGAAGGCGTCGACAAGTTCATCCATGAAGCGAAGATCGCGCAGCGCCACGGCGCCGCCGTCGTGGTCATGGCGTTCGACGAGCTCGGCCAGGCCGACACCTTTGCGCGCAAGACCGAGATCTGCAAGCGCGCCTATGACATCCTGGTCGGCGAACTCGACTTCCCGCCGGAAGACATCATCTTCGATCCGAACATCTTTGCCATCGCCACCGGCCTGGAAGAGCACAACAATTACGGTGTCGATTTTATCGAGGCGACCCGCTGGATCCGGCAGAACCTGCCGCATGCCCACATCTCGGGCGGCGTCTCCAACCTGTCGTTCTCGTTCCGCGGCAACGAGCCGGTGCGCGAGGCGATGCATGCGGTGTTCCTGTATCACGCCATCAAGGCGGGCATGGACATGGGCATCGTCAATGCCGGGCAGATGATCGTCTATGACGACATCGATCCCGAACTGCGCCAGACCTGCGAGGACGTCATCCTCAACCGCGATCCCGGCGCCTCCGAGCGGCTGCTCGAGCTCGCCGAGAAATTCCGCGGCCAGACCAAGCAGGCCAAGGAGCAGGACCTGTCGTGGCGCGAATGGCCGGTGGAGAAGCGGCTGAGCCACGCCCTCGTCCACGGCATCACCCAGTATATCGATGAGGACACCGAGGCCGCGCGGCTCACGGTGGCGCGTCCGCTGCATGTCATCGAGGGCCCGCTGATGGCCGGCATGAACATCGTGGGCGACCTGTTCGGCGACGGAAAGATGTTCCTGCCGCAGGTGGTGAAATCGGCGCGCGTGATGAAGCAGGCGGTGGCCTGGCTGATGCCGTTCATGGAGCAGGAAAAGGCCGACAACCTCGCCGCCGGCATCACCGGCGACGGCCGCAAGAACGCCGGCAAGATCGTGCTCGCCACCGTCAAGGGTGACGTCCACGACATCGGCAAAAACATCGTCGGCATCGTGCTCCAGTGCAACAATTTCGAGGTGATCGATCTCGGGGTCATGGTGCCCGCGGCAAAAATCATCGAGACCGCCAAGGCCGAGAATGCCGACATCATCGGCCTGTCCGGCCTGATCACGCCATCGCTGGACGAGATGACCTTTCTCGCTGGCGAGATGGAGCGGCAGGGCCTGAAGATGCCGCTGTTGATCGGCGGCGCGACCACGAGCCGCGTACATACGGCGGTGAAGATCGATCCGAACTACCGCGCCGGTGCCGTGGTGCATGTCAACGACGCCAGCCGCGCCGTCGGCGTCGCCTCGTCGCTGCTGTCGCCGGACAAGCGCGAGGCCTATGCAGCGGAGGTCCGCGCCGACTACGCCAAGATCTCGGCGGCGCATTTCCGTGCGCAGCAGGACAAGAAGCGATTGTCGCTGGTCAAGGCCCGCGTCAATGCGCATGTCGCCGACTTCACCAAGACCGTGCGCAAGCCGACCTTCCTGGGCACCCGGACCTTCAGCAATTATTCGCTGGAAGAACTCGCGCCCTATATCGACTGGACGCCGTTCTTCCAGACCTGGGAGCTCGCCGGGCGCTTCCCGGGGATCCTGACCGACGCCAAGGTCGGCGAGGTCGCGACGTCGCTCTATGCCGACGCGCAGAAGATGCTGAAGCTAATTGTCGACGAGAAGTGGTTCACCGCCAAAGCGACCATCGGCTTCTGGCCCGCCAATGCCGAGGGCGAGGACATCCGCGTCTACGACAGTGAAGATCGCGTGACGCCGATCGCGACGCTGCACACGCTGCGCCAGCAGCTCGAGAAGCGCGAGGGCCGCTTCAACGCCGCGCTGTCGGACTTCGTCGCGCCCGGCGCGTCGGGCGTGAAGGATTACATCGGCGCCTTCGTCGTCACCGCCGGCATCGGCGAGGACGTGATCGCCGACCGTTTCAAGAACGCCAATGACGACTACTCGTCGATCCTGTGCAAGGCGCTGGCCGACCGCCTCGCCGAGGCCTTTGCCGAGCGCATGCACGAGCGCGTGCGCAAGGAGTTCTGGGCCTACGCGCCGGACGAGGCCATCTCGACCGACGACCTGATCCTGGAGAAGTATCAGGGCATCCGCCCGGCTCCCGGCTATCCCGCGCAGCCCGACCACACCGAGAAGGCGACGATCTTCAAGCTGCTCGATGCCGAGAAGACCGCCGGCGTGACCCTGACCGAAAGCTACGCGATGTGGCCGGGCTCGTCGGTGTCCGGGCTCTATTTCAGCCATCCGGAGAGCTACTACTTCGGCGTCGGCAAGATCGAGCGCGACCAGGTCGAGGACTATGCGAAGCGCAAGGGCTTGAGCGTCTCGGAGATCGAACGCTGGCTGGCGCCGATCCTGAACTACATCCCGGGCCACGAACCCGCGCCGTCGCCGACGCTGGCACCGGCGAATGATGATCTGGCGACGCATCCGGTGGGATGTAACTGCGCGGTGCATCTGATGTATCGTGGGAAGAAGGTCGGAGTGAAGTAGCGGCTGCTGTCGCCCCATATTTCAGCTGTCACCACCCGCGAAAGCGGGTGGCTCAGTATTCCAGAACGTTCGTGGTAAATAACAAGCGCCCTGGAATACTGGGTCGCCCGGTCAAGCCGGGCGATGACGGCTGTGCGTGTGATTACGACACGCTGGCCAGCACGCCCTTCACCGCCTGCGCCCAGCCGTTCAGCTTCCGTGTCCTTGTCTCATCGCTCATCACCGGCTTGAAGCGGTGCTCGAGCCGCCAGTTGTCGGCGAACCGCTCCGGCTCCGGGAACACGCCGGCCTTGAGGCCGGCGAGATAGGCCGCGCCCAGCGCGGTGGTTTCCTGGATCATCGGCCGGTCGACCGGGGCGTTCAGAAGATCCGCCAGCCGCTGCATGGTCCAGTCGGATGCCGTCATGCCGCCGTCGACGCGCAGCACCACGGTGGCGGCCGAGACGTCCGGCCAGTCGGCGCGCATCGCCGCGTAGAGATCGCGGGTCTGGTAGCACACGCTTTCCAGCGCGGCATGCGCCAGCTCGGCCGGGCCCGTGTTGCGCGTCAAGCCAAACAGCGCGCCGCGCACCTCGGGATTCCAGTACGGCGCGCCGAGGCCGACAAAGGCCGGGACCAGATAAACCGCCTGCGCCTTGTCGTGCTTCTCGGCGAGCGGGCCGCTCTCAGACGCGCTCTTGATCACGCCAAGGCCATCGCGCAGCCACTGCACGGCGGAGCCGGCGACGAAGATCGAGCCTTCCAGGGCGTAGGTCCGGACGCCGTCGAGCTGATAGGCCACGGTGGTGAGAAGCTTGTGCTTCGACCTGACCGGCGTCGTGCCGGTGTTGAGCAACGCAAAACAGCCGGTGCCGGAGGTCGACTTGATCATGCCGGGTGCGAAGCAAGCCTGGCCGATGGTGGCAGCCTGCTGGTCACCGGCGATGCCCGCGATCATGATGCTGCCGCCGAACGTATCGGTGCTGCCGAAATCCGACGAGGAATCCTGCACCCGCGGCAGCATCGCCTTGGGTACCTGCAGCAGCGCCAGCAGCTCGTCGTCCCAGGCGCCGGTGTGGATATTGTAGAGCTGCGTGCGCGACGCATTGGTGGCGTCGGTGGCGTGCACGCGGCCGGACGTGAGCCGCCACAGCAGATAGCTGTCCACCGTGCCGAACAGCAGTTCGCCACGCTCGGCACGGGCGCGCGCCTCCGGCACATGGTCGAGGATCCAGGCGACCTTGGTGCCTGAAAAATACGGATCGATGATCAGGCCGGTGCGGTCGGTGATGAAGTCCTCGTGGCCGTCGGCCTTGAGCTTCGCGCAGACCTCCGCGGTGCGGCGGTCCTGCCAGACGATGGCGCGGTGCACCGCCTGTCCGGTGACGCGGTCCCACACCACCACGGTTTCGCGCTGGTTGGTGATGCCGATGGCGGCGATGTGCTTCGACGTGACGCCGGCCTTGTCCATGGCTTCGCGGCACACCGCCAGCGTCGAGGTCCAGATGTCTTCGGGCTCGTGCTCGACCCAGCCCGAGGCCGGAAAATGCTGCGGGAATTCCTGTTGCGCCGTGGCGGCGATCGACAGGTCGGCGCGAAAGATCATCGCGCGCGACGAGGTGGTGCCCTGATCGATGGCCATTACGAAAGACATGGCGTTTCTTCCCGGAAGATTGTGTGTCGGACGTTTGCGGGCGCAGGCAACCGGATCGCGGTCACGACGTCAAGTCATGCACGTTCGGTATCGAGGTTAGGCTCCGACGCGCGCGCGGCCGCGCCGGACCACGCCTTCGCCGAGCCGGCCGGCATAGCGCAGCAGGCGCTGGGTGCGCCAATACAGCGTGTCTTCCAGCGTCACCGCGCGGAGGCGGAACGCCTTGTCCTTGGCCCAGGCGTCGACCGCCCGCTTGACCGGATCGGCGTAGTATTGCGCGATCTTGGCGGCGTCCATGCCGGGGCTTGCCAGCCAGGTCGGGATGTGAACATCGCACAATTGCGTCACGTCGGTGAACACCTTGTCGGTGCCGGTGCCGCTGCCCGGGCATGGCGAGGCAAAGGCGTCGCCGACAAGCACCACGCCGGGCTGGACCACGTTGTCGCTCTCGTAGAGATCGACCGGTCGGATCCGGATGTCGCCGGTGATGCGGTAGTCGCCGATCATGGCGCGCAGTTTCGGCAGGCAGGCGTCGAGCGCGGCTTCCGGCGTGCGACGCATCCGGCGCAGCCAGGGGTCGTCGGGCTGGCGGTAGACGAACAGGTTGCCGCGCATGGCGTCGCCGATGGGAAACAGCGTGATATAGGCGGTGCGGTGTTCGGTGGCCTCCGAGAAATAGGTCAGCGACGGGAATGCCAGACGGCCGCCGTCGGCGGCGGCGATGTCGAAGCCGATCGAGATCGAATGGCATGGCGAGATCACCGGACGGCCGATGCCGAGCTGATCGCGCAGCGCGATGCTGGCGCCGTTGGCGAGGACGACGAGGCGCGCGGCGACCTGATCGCCGTTGGAAAGGCCGATGGTCTGGCGGTCGGTCGAGGTCGCGATCGACGTGGCCTTGGCGTGGATGGTTTCCACCGACGGCGGGATTTCGCTGCGCATGGTGTTGACCAGGGTGTCGTAACGGAAGCCGTGTTGCTGGCTCGGCCGGACGTCGATCAGCCGGCCGAAGCGCGCGATCCAGATGGCGTCGTCATGGGTGGCGGCGTGGAGCACGGCGTCGGCGAGGCCGGTCTTGCCCAGGCGGTCGAGCTGTTGCTGGCCGGAGATTTTTTCGCAGCGAAGTTCGGGAGGGTGGGCTTTGTGCGGTTCGATCAGGAGCGCGGACACGCCGGCGCGCCCGAGCATGGCCGCCGCGATCGACCCCGCGAGGCCGCCGCCAATGATCGCGATATCGGTCTGCCGCACGTCTGGTCCACCCCAACGGGTATCCGTGCGCCGAAATCGTTAAAAAACGCAAAAGGAGATGCAGCGGCACGTACCCTCCCCCTGCAGGGGAGGGTAAGAAAGAAGGACTACGCCGATGCTGTGGTGACGCCACCATCGATAACAATCGTCTGTCCGGTCATGAAGGTCGACGCGTCGGAGCCGAGATAGGCGACCGCGCCGGCGATCTCGTGGGGCTCGCCGATGCGGCGTAAGGGCGTTGTCGCGGTGCGGCGCTTCAGGTTGGCTTCGTCTTCCCACAACGCCTTGGCGAAATCGGTCTTCACCAGGCCCGGCGCGATGCAGTTGATGCGAACGCCCTTCGGACCCCATTCGCCGGCAAGCGAGCGGCACAGCGAGAAATCGGCGGCCTTGGAGATGCCGTAGGCGCCGATCACCGACGAGCCGCGCAGCCCGCCGATGGAAGAGATGATCACCACGGACCCTTTGCCCCGTTCGGCCATCGCCGGGATCGCCTTGGCGCAGAGCCAGATGTTGCTCTTGACGTTGGAGCCCATGATCTTGTCGAAGGCCTCGTCGGTGATGTCGAGCAGCGGGCCGTAATAGGGATTGACCGCGGCGTTGCACACCAGGATGTCGATCGGCCCGTAATGCTTGACGGTGCCGTCGATCAGCGCGTCGACCTCGTTGCGGCGCGAGATGTTGCAGGGGATGACATGGGCGTCGCCGCCCGACTTGCGGATGCCCTCGGCGACTTCCTCGCAGGCCTCGGCCTTGCGGCTGGAGACCACCACCTTGGCGCCGAGGCTGGCGAGCAGCTCGGCCGACGCGCGGCCAATACCCCGGCTGGAGCCGGTGATGACGGCAACGCGACCGGCGAGATCGAAGGGGTTTTGCATGGGCGGCTCCCTGAATTTGGTCGGTTGTTATTCGTTCGTCATGGCTATGCCACCAAACCGCCCACGGCCGCCACGCGGCGCAAATGATAGTCGGCGTCGCCGAATTGCTGCTCGATCATGGTCAGGCGCTTGAAGTAATGGCCGATGCGATACTCCATCGTGACGCCGACGCCGCCATGCAGCTGCACGCCGGACTGGCCGACGAAGCGCGCCGAGCGGCCGATCTGCACCTTGGCCGCGGCAATAGTCTTGGCGCGTTCGTCGAGATCGTCATAGGTCGCGGCCATCGAGGCCAGGATCGACATGCTGCGCGCCTGCTCCAGCGCGGTGAACATGTCGGCGGCGCGGTGCTGCAGGGCCTGGAACGAGCCAATGGCGACGCCGAACTGCTTGCGCTCCTTGATGTACTCCACCGAGACCTTGAGCGCCTCTTCCATCGCACCGACCGCCTCGGCGCACAGCGCGATGCGCGCGTCGTCGACGACCTGCTCGACCAGCGGCAACCCGCTCTCGGCGTCGCCGATCACGGCATCGGCGCCGACCTCGACATTGCTGAAGGTAATGTCGGCGGCGCGGCCGCCGTCCTGGGTTTCGTAGCCCTTGACGTCGACGCCCTTGGCATCGGCCGGCACCAGGAACACGCCGACGCCGCCCGCATCACGCTGCCCGCCGGCGCTGCGCGCGGTGACGATCAGCGTATCGGCGGTGTCGCCGTGGCCGACGACGAACTTCTCGCCGTTCAGCACGTAGCCCGCGCCGCTCTTCTTCGCCGTGGTGGTGACATCGCCGAGGTCGTAGCGCGAATTCTTCTCGAGTTGCGCAAAAGCAAACGTCTTCGAGCCATCGACGATGCCAGGCAGATGCGCGGCGCGCTGATCCCCGGAGCTGCGGCGCAGGAAGCCGCCGCCGAGCACCACCGTGTCGAGATAGGGCTCGATCACGAGGTTGCGGCCGAGCGCCTCCATCACGATCATGGTTTCGATCGGCCCGGCGCCGAAGCCGCCGTCGTCTTCGGAGAACGGCAGACCGAGCAGGCCCTGCTCGGCGAACTTGCCCCAGACGTCGCGGCTCCAGCCGCCCTTTTCCGCGCGATATTTCTTGCGGGTCTCGAAATCGTAGGACGACTTCAGCAGACCGTCGACGCTGTCCTTGAGCAGGCGCTGCTCCTCGGAGAGATCAAAATCCATGGTGTTGTTCCTTGTAACGTTTTCTGCGCGATCGGATCGCTGCATCGAAATAACTGTCGGTGACGCGGGCTTACCTCTCCCCGCCGGGGCGAGGTCGGCGCGCAGCGCCGGGTGAGGGGGCTCTATTTGAAACGGAAGAGGGGGGGGGGCCCCCGCCCCCCCCGCGGGCGCGCGGAACGCGACCCGGGGGGGGGGGGGATAGGATAATAGTGAACCCCTCCGACAGCGCCAGGGGATGTAGGGGGTG
>JBEVEC010000339.1:0-7424 GCA_040512975.1 Tardiphaga sp.
CAGCCAGGCCGAACTGGTTTGACCCGATAATCCCCATGCGCCCCATACCATTCCGCGGTCGTTTGCCCGTCAGACAGACATCCCCACGACCGAACCTTCCGATGGGTCCCACTTCCACATCGCGTGGTGAATATATCGCAGCTGGAAGGCGGCGAAAATGGGGAGAGATTGCTTATGGTTAATGGAGCGTCACATTCCGGGACACCATAGCACCTACGGCGGGAATCGCGGGACAACGGCACGCTGGGAATGTGCCCACCCTGCTCGCCGGGGTTGATGGCCCGCGGGGAGAGCGATCCGAGGCGGTCGCTCCGATTCGCGTGCAAAACGATGGAAAACCCGCATAAGTATTTACCGGGGCTTTACAGGTGTCGCCTAGCGTCGCGGCATGAAAAACCTGCTCAAGCGTTTCCTCGCAGACGAGTCCGGCGCCACGGCGATCGAATACGGCCTGATCGCCGCCGGCATCTCGCTCGCTATCATTGCCGCCGTCAACGGACTCGGCACCGGCCTGAAGACCAAGTTCACGGCGATCAACACGTCGCTGAAATAGCTCAAGGCGCGGGGAAGTCTAGGTCCGGTGCATCTGGTCGCGGCGAACCTGGCCGGCGAAGTGGTCGGGCCGGATATAAGGCCCGTACAGCACGTCCTGCCGCCAGCGATAGATCTGCACGGCCACGCCCACGATCCAGGCAATGCCAACAAGTAGAAAAAGAATTTCGATCACAACAAAGCCCCCGCGATGATCCGGGAGCTATGCACCGCAACCTGCAAAAAATCCGTCGGCGAATTGCTTCGGATTGCACCTGCGCTGCTAATCGAGATTAACGCGCCGACCAGTCCCGGGATTTAATGCGGCAGGAATGTCGCGACATTGATGACGGCGACAGCTACGACGGCGACCATCCAGAGCGGCCATACCGGTGAATGGCCTTGATCGTTGAAGTGCCGGGGAACGCCGAAATTTCGCGCCATCGCCTGCTCCGTTGCTGATCGAACGACAGGGCAAACCTCGCCATCTAAAGTGGTGGAAATACGTCACCACCCCGGCGCAAGCTTGAAATCAACAGGCCTCGTCCGTGGCGGCAGCCCTCGATGTCTAGGTGGTTGTTTACCGCGCATTATCCCTGCAACCCTAGACTGCCATAGTCCAGGACTGTGGGTCATGACACCAGAGAAACGAAATACCGACCGGGTCACGTTCGAGCGCGGCTTTCCAGTCTGGCTGATGGCCATCGACGGCACGTGGCGCCGTAGCTGCAAGATCATGGACGTCTCCGAGACCGGCGCGCGGCTGGTGGTCGAAACCTCTATCGAGGGCATCAACCTGCGCGAATTCTTCTTGCTGCTGTCGTCCACCGGCCTTGCCTTCCGGCGCTGCGAACTGGCCTGGGTCAATGGCGAGGAGATCGGCGCCACATTCCTGCGCCAAGGCAAGAAGAAGGTCGCCCGCGCCCCCGACGCGTAACGTCGTCAGCGAGCCAGCCGGGAAAGAAAAAGCCGCGCCAACCCGAAGGTTGACGCGGCGATGGCCGTTCTGTTGCAAGGTGGACCAACCCCGAACGGTTACGCCGCGAGGCGCACTTCGTTCATGCTAACGTTATCGTTGGCATTTAGGTTTTTGACCCGATAACGGCGGTATCATGCCGAGCACAATTCGCGACTTCTTCACGGCCATCGATCCTGTTTCGCCCCCGCCTGAACAACCCGTTTGCCTGCCTTCCGGCCAGGCCGGCCCACCGAGGTGAGCCCGAGTTGCTGAGGTGGAGGCGCCGGGTACTGCCCCCGGGTCTGCCCGTAGTCCATCGTGAGGTTCAGCGCCATCGTCTTGCGACGGTGCAGATATAGGCGGTGTCGCCGACGAAATCTAGGCAGGGAATGACGGCAGGCCGAAGGAACATTCGCCGGACCGTTGGACTTCACCGGGCTAATGGACAGCAGCGCGCCGACCTACATCCTGACCGCCGAAATGGACGCCGACAGCTTCGCCTGGCTCGACGGCCTGCGCCGGCGTCATTTCCCGCAGGCGCGCAACGTGCTGTCCGCCCACCTCACCATGTTTCATCGCCTGTCCACGGCGCAGATCGAATTGCTGGCCGGCATCGATCTTCCGTCGGCGCCGCTCGACCTGCATTTCGACGGCCCGGTCTTCCTGGGTGCGGGCGTTGCTATCCGGGTGCGGTCGCACGGCCTCGACGGACTGCGGCAGGACGTCCGGAGCCGGATGGCTGACGCTTTGTCGCGGCAGGATGCCCAGACCTGGAAATCCCACGTCACCGTGCAGAACAAGGTCATGCCCGACGTCGCGCGAACGCTGTACCGGACGCTCGAGCAAGACTTCACTGCACGCAGGGGCCATGCCGCCGCTCTTCTGGTCTGGGAATATCTCGGCGGCCCTTGGAAATTGGAACGGCGGCTTCCGTTTGCAGTCGCGCCCTGAGCGTCCCTTGTTCCCAAAACCGGAACAAAAATGCATCGGCGGACTTCCAAACCAAAGCTCCTGTTGTTTGCAAGGATAGTCCCATTCTCGCTCCTCCCCATTTGAAGCAGTTGCTTCACGAAGCCTCGCGCTTCGCGACCGATGCAGCACAGCGCGCGGTCGACACCGATCGCGACGTCAAAATTTCCGACCAGACCTGGGCTGATTTTCACGCCTGCGGTCTGGCCATGAGCGCATTCCCGGTCGAGCTTGGCGGATCCGGCTTGTGGGAAACGCAATATGGCGGCGAACTCTGCACGGTGCTGCGCATGCTGGGCGCGGCGGACCTGTCAATCGCGCGGCTGTTCGAAGGGCATCTCAACGCCATCGGTCTGGTTTGTCGCTATGGCACCGAAAGTCAGGTTCGCGACCTCGCCCGCAGCGTGGCCGCAGGCGCGCTGTCGGCCGTGTGGGGCGCCGATGACGCCCAGGGCCTGAAGATCGTCCCCGGCGCGGACGGCGACATACTGCAAGGCCGCAAGGTCCTGGCCTCCGGCGCCGGCTTTGTGACGCGGCCGCTGCTCACGGCGGAGGGGGCGAACGGACAGCAACTGGTCCTGCTCGATCTCGAGGCCGGCTATCCGCATGACATCAGCGGATGGCAGGCCCAGGGCATGCGCGCGACAGCCACCGGGAGCGTCGATTTCACCGGACGTGCGGTCACCGCGCGCGAACTGGTCGGTTCGCCCGGCCAATACATGCAGCAACCGCATTTCTCCGGCGGCGCATGGCGTTTCTGCGCGGCGCATCTCGGCGCCACCGAGCGACTGGTCGATCTGTTTCGCGATCACCTTGCAGCCTCCGGCCGCGGCGAAGACGCCTATCAGACCGAGCGCCTCGCCATCTGCTTCAGCAACGCCAAGACGGCTAGGTTCTGGGTCGAGGATGCCGCGCGCAGGCTGGCCCTCGAGACCGATGTGGACGCGATCGTGGCCGTCACCAATTGCACGCGCATGGTGGTGGAACGCTGCGCGCTGACGGTGATGGAGACGGTGCAGCGCGGCGTCGGGCTGCGCGCATTGGTGCGGCCGCACGACGTCGAACGGATCTGCCGCGACCTTGCAACCTATTTGCGCCAGCCGGCGCCGGACCGCGCCATGGGCGATGCCGCCAGAACCTTCCTGAAGTCGCCGCTTGGCGTCGGAGACTTCTGATGAAAGCCGCGGACTTCCTCGCGCAGACGCGGCAATTGCCGCTCGCGAGCCGCGAGGACCTGACCGGCAACGCGCCGATCGTGGTCCTGTCGCCGCATCCCGACGACGAGACGCTGGGCATGGGCGGGCTGATCAAGCAGGCGACGGATGCAGGACAGCAGGTCGACGTGGTGCTGATCACCGACGGCGCCGGCTCGCATCCGCATTCGGCGATGTATCCGCCGATCAAGCTGGTGGCGCTGCGCAAGCAGGAAGTGCTGGATGCGGCCTCGCTGCTCGGGCTGCCGCCGTCCAGCCTGCACCACCTCGACCTGCCCGACGCCCAAACGCCGCGCTCCGGCCCGGACTTCGATGTGGCCGTCCAGACGGTCACCGACCTGATGACGCGCCGCGGTGCGCGCAACCTGTTCGTCACCTGGCAGCACGATCCGCATTGCGATCACGAAACCGCCGCGGCGATGGCCGAGGCCGCCATCACGCGCGTGCCCGAGGCGAAGCTGTGGTCCTATCCGATCTGGGGCTGGCATCTCGATCCCGATGCGGAGCTGCCTGGTGCTCCTGGCGGCTATCGTCTCGACATCGCTGGCCAGCAGGCCGTGAAGGCGCGCGCGATCGCCGCACACCGGTCGCAGATGACCGACCTGATCGCCGACGACCCGGACGGCTTCCGCTTCACCGACAAGACGCTCGCCCCGTTTCTCGGTTCCTTCGAATATTACCTTGAGCGCCGCACATGAGCCGTCACACCGACACCCTGCCCGCGTCCTATTTTGAGACCAAGTATCAAAGCGATATTGATCCCTGGCAGTTTCGTACCAGTGATTACGAGCGCGAGAAGTACGCCATCACGCTGGCTGCGCTGACCCGTCCGCATTATCCGAAGATCCTGGAAGTCGGCTGTTCGATCGGCATCTTCAGCGCGCAGCTGGCTACGCGGTGCGACACCCTGTTGGCGATCGACGCCTCCGCCACCGCCCTCGACGCTGCACGCAAGAACGCGCCGGACAATGTCGTGTTCGAGGAACGCACGCTGCCCGACGGATTTCCGCAAGGTCGTTTCGACCTGATCGTGCTGTCTGAAGTGCTTTATTACTTCAAGACGGACGACCTCAACGAGGTCGCGCGCAAATGCTGCGAGGCGCTGGCGCCCGGCGGCGAATTTCTGCTGTGCCACTGGCTCGGCGAGACCAACTATCCTCTCACGGGCGTCGAGGCCAGCGAGGGCTTTGCAAAGGCCGTCGCCGAGCGAACGCCGGTTCGCCGTATCCTTCGCGATGAAGTGTACCGGCTGGAGCGACTGTCGTAACCGACGCGGTGATGATCAAGCCCCCACCGCCTGCACAGCCGGTCCCCTCTCCCGCTTGCAAGGAGGGTTAGGGAGGGGGGGAAGCCACAACAGCGGCCTTCCTTGTGGCGCCCCCACCCTGGCCATCCCCCCGCACGCGGGAGAAGTCGGCCGTGCTAGCGGATGTCGCTCGCGCCCGTATCCTTCAAGGCGGCGATCACCGCGTCGCGGCGCGACTGATCGCATCCGACGGACATCTGAATGGCGCCCTCGAGCTCGGGCTGATTGTCGGACCTGGACTCCGACAGGCTGCCGGTCGCGTCGGCGCCTGCGCGCTCCTGGCCCGAACTATTTGCCTTGCCGTCGGCTTCGACAAAAATATCGGTGCGGTTCAGGCCGTGCTCCTGCACCAGATGTTCAATGGCGAGTTCGACGCTGCGGCGTGTGGCGAAGGTCGCGCGAATTTCCGTATCCATCAGTGACTGTCCCGGTGATGTCGATTTGAGGGTGTGGACGCCGAGCATCCAGCAGACAGCCAAGCGAATGGACCATTCTTGGTTCCGGTCGGTTCGCTAGCCCCTGCGCACGGACCGGCGCCGGAGCTGCCGTCGTCCCGCATCGATCTGGTCCGCGGCCCTCGCCACGCGGCTGCGTCGCGACGACCGGATCAGCATCCATCCGACAACGGCCAGGCCCACGCCGACACCGGTGAGCACGCGTGCGGATGGCGTCGAGCCGCCGTTCACCGAGGCCTGTTGCGCCGCGTCGTCGTTCGGCAACAGCCAGCGCAAGGATTGCCGTAGCCGCGCTGTCGCATCATGGTCGAACCATTCGCCGTGGCTGAACAGCACGCGGTCCGGCGCAAAGGCAACCAGTCGCGCTGCGGCGCGCGACACCGAACCGCCCCACAGCCGAACCAGCAGCCGCAGATAGACCGGCGCGCGTCCGTCCGGCGCCGTGACACCCAGTTGGCGCGCGATCAGCCGCGGCAATGGCGGCAGGCGTGCCGGGTCGAGATTTTGCACAAGATCGGTGAGGATCAGGGTCCGGCTGACGCGGTGAAACAGCGCGATCTCGGCATAAGGCGGCGCCGAGATCAGCACCGTGTCGAGTTGCCCGGCCCAGGCCGCGGGGACCTCGCCGTCGAGTTCGCCGTCGATCCGCAAACCGGATTTTCGCACCTGCGCACGCCGCCCGAGTCCGACCACGGCGAGGAGCTTCGCATCCGGCAATGCGGTCTGCCAGTCCGGCAGGAACATCCAGTGCGCGATGCTGGGCGCCAGGAGATATCTGATCGGGCCTATGGCCTGAAGCTCCTGCCGCAGGCGCGCCGAATAGCGCGTCGGCGAATGCAGGACGAGGTCGCCGGTGGCCAGCCGGATCACCACCATGCGCACCGGCAGCGGCATCCCTGCCGCGTCGATGGTGCCGGCGTCCATCAGCCAGATGTCGTCGGCGATCTGCGTCAGCACATCCGAAGCAGCGTTATTGGGCATGCTCACGTCGCTTCCTGGTTTGCATGGTGGTTCAGGCAGACATTCCGGCTTCGCGTTTATTGCCAGTGACGCCGACGAGGCCGGACCTCACGGCGGACTGGCGCGGCCGGCAGGATCGATCCGGACCGGTTGGTCACATAGCCCCGGGACTCCTGCAGCCGACGCTGATAGCCCGGCGAATTCATGAAATCCGCGCCCCCGCGGGCGCCGGCGGCCGAACTGCCGATGACCAGTGCGATAGCGACAAGAAGAAACTTGACCATGTGAACCCACTCCGCTCGAGACGTCCCGTGTTCCGAACAGGCCCCTGCCATTCTTGTTCCGCCAGGCGCCCTCGCAGGCTTTCCCGATCCATGCGGTCAGCTCAGCGCGCCTCGACGATCTCGCCGTCTTCCTTGACGAACCGGCCGATATGCGGGTTCGGCAGCAGATCGAGAACCACCTCGGAAGGACGACACAGCGCCGCCCCCTTCTCCGTCACGACGATGGGCCGGTTGATGAGAATGGGATTTGCGAGCATGTGATCGATCAATTCGTCGTCGCTCCATGTCATGCGACCCAGACCCAGCGCAAGATATGGCGTCCCCTTCTCTCGCAGCAACGCCCTCGGCGACATCGCCATGGCCGCGAGCAGTTCGACCAGCCTGGCGCGTGACGGCGGGTTCGTCACATAGGCGATGACCTCCGGCTCTTCGCCGCTCTGCCGGATCATCGCCAAGGTATTCCGCGAGGTGCCGCAGTCGGGATTATGATAGATCGTGATGGTCATCGGTGCGCCTTCGCTCCATCAAACGCCGGTTGATCGATCCCGGCCTCATACCAGCCGCGCGAGGCTTTCACGATCCTGACGACCGACAGCATCACCGGCACCTCGACCAGGACGCCGACGACCGTTGCCAGAGCCGCCCCCGAATTCAGGCCGAAGATACTGATGGCTGCAGCCACCGCCAGCTCGAAGAAATTGCTCGCGCCGATGAGCGCCGCCGGACCTGCGACACACCACGCCACGC
>JBEVEC010000031.1:0-8116 GCA_040512975.1 Tardiphaga sp.
CCGAGCTCGGCGAATATGCGCCGCGCATCGAGACCTTCAAGATCGCCACCGACAAGATCCGTGAAGTGATCGGCACCGGCGGCAAGGTGATCCGCGAGATCGTCGAAAAGACCGGCGCCAAGGTCAACATCGAGGACGACGGCACCGTGAAGGTGGCGTCGAGCGATGGCGAGTCGATCAAGGCCGCGATCAAGTGGATCAAGTCGATTGCTTCGGATCCGGAGCTCAACGCGATCTACGAGGGCACCGTGGTCAAGGTCATGGAGTTCGGCGCGTTCGTGAACTTCTTCGGCGCCAAGGACGGCCTCGTGCACATCAGCCAGCTCGCTGGCGGCCGCGTGCAGAAGACCTCCGACGTCGTCAAGGAAGGCGACAAGGTCAAGGTCAAGCTGCTCGGCTTCGACGACCGCGGCAAGACGCGTCTGTCGATGAAGGCGGTCGATCAGGAAACCGGCGAGGACCTCGAGGCCAAGCAGAAGGCCGAGGGCGCCACTGCGGCTGAGTAATCTTCGCGACAGCGATCATGAATACGAAGGGGCGGCCGAAAGGCCGCCCCTTTTTTGTGCTTGCGGAAAGAGAGCAGGGCCTCGCCCCCGGCACGAAGACGTGATCAAAAGATACGAAGTTCAACTTGGTAGTTGACCTTCGCATCTGCTAATCGAGGTGGATGCCCGACCCTGGCCTTACCGATGCTCTCGCTCTCACACTCGCCGCGGAGATCCGCGACACCTACAGCCACTTCAAGCGCCGCTTCCGTGACAAGGCCGCCGTCGGCGATCTCACGGTGTCGCAGATCGCCGCGCTGAGCCGTCTTGACCGCGAGGGCGCGGCCACCGTGACGGCGCTGGCGCGCGCCGAGGGCGTGCGGCCGCAGTCGATGGGCGCCACCATCGCAGCGCTTGAGGCGATCGGGCTGGTCGGCGGCACCCCGGATCCGGACGACGGGCGGCAGACCATCTGGGCGCTGACGCCGGCCTGTCGCGAAATGGTCCGGATCGGCCGCGCCGCCCGCGAGGACTGGCTGTTTCATGCCATCCAGACCCAGCTCACCGGCGCCGAGCAGCAGCAACTGGCCGATGCCATCGGCCTGCTCAAGCGCGTCATCACCTCCTGATTTCCCGAACGGACGAACGCATGGCCCTGACCACCCTCGACTCCAACACTGCGTTGATCGTCATCGACCTGCAGAAAGGCATCGTCGCGCTGCCGCCGGCGGAGGTCGCGGGCGACGTTATCCGGCACACCTGCACGCTGCTCGACGCGTTTCGCCGCCACGGCCTGCCGGTCGTACTGGTCAATGTCGACCGTGGCGCGCCGGGCCGTACCGAGCGGGCGTTCAGCATCCGGGACATGGCGCCGGACTGGACCGACCTCATTCCTGAACTCGACCGCCGGCCCGGCGACATCACTGTCACCAAGCGCTCCTGGGGCGCCTTCGCCACCACCGATCTCGACGCACAACTGAAGGCGCGCGGCGTGACCCAGGTGGTCGTCTGCGGCATCGCCACCGCCGCCGGCGTCGAGGCCACCGCACGGCAGGCCTATGAGGGCGGCTACAACGTCACCCTTGCCATCGACGCCATGGCCGACATGCGCGCCGAGGCTCACGCCTGGAGTCTCGCGAATGTGTTTCCGCGGCTTGGCGAAAGCGGCACCACCACCGACATCGTCGCGTTACTCGACACACGGAGTTTGTGACATGGGTCAGCATTACATCGCGTGGTTCTTCGGCGGCGCGTTTGTCGCCAATGCGATCCCGCATCTGGTGAGCGGCATGATGGGGCGCGCGTTCCAGAGTCCATTTGCAAAACCGCGCGGCGAAGGGCTGTCGTCGGCCATCGTCAATGTGCTGTGGGGCTTCTTCAATCTGGCCGTCGGCTATCTGCTGGTGCTGCATGTCGGCGATTTCGATCTGCGCGCCGGCGCCGATGCTGCGGCGCTCGGGCTCGGCGGCCTCGCGCTCGCTTTGCCACTGGCGCGGCATTTCGGTCGCTTCAACGGCGGCAACGCGCCATCGGGCCGATGACCGCGCCGTCGCGCGGCGCCTTCAGGTCCCTTCGCAATCCCAACTACCGGATCTGGTTCGGCGGCGCGCTGGTGTCCAATGTGGGCACCTGGATGCAGCGCATCGCGCAGGACTGGCTGGTGCTGACGCAGCTCACCGCGCATAACGCCACCGCGGTTGGCGTGGTGATGGCGCTGCAATACGGGCCGCATCTCGTGCTTCTGCCGCTGACCGGCTATGCCGCCGATCTGTTCGACCGCCGCAAGCTGCTGCTCGCGACCCAGGCCGGGCTCGGCCTGCTGGCCGCAAGCCTCGCCTTCCTGACCATCACCGGACTGATCCAATATTGGGAGGTCTGCGTGATCGCGCTGCTGCAGGGCTGCGTCACGGCGTTCGATGCGCCGGCGCGGCACACTTTTGTGTCCGAGCTGGTGGGTGAGGCCGATCTTGCCAATGCGGTGGCGCTGAACTCCACGTCGTTCAACGCCGCGCGCATGGTCGGCCCGGCCGTCGCCGGCCTCACCATTGCTGCGGTCGGCACCGGCTGGGCGTTCGCCGTCAATGCGGTTTCGTTCTTCGCGGTGCTGTGTTCGCTGACGCTGCTGCGGGTCCATGACCTGCATCGCAGTATGAAAGCGACGCGCAGCCGCGCCGGCTTTATCGACGGCTTCCGTTATGTGTGGAAACGGCCCGACCTCAAGACCATCCTGGTGATGCTGTTCCTGATCGGCACCTTCGGACTGAACTTCCCGATCTTCATCTCCACGATGTCCGTCACCGTGTTTCACGCCGGTCCCGGGCAATACGGATTGCTGACGTCGATGATGGCGATCGGCACCATCGCCGGCGCACTGCTGGCCGCGGGCCGCGAGCGGCCGCGTTTCGAATATCTGGTGCTCGGCGCCGCCGTGTTCGGGGTCGGCTGCGCGCTGGCCGCGGTGATGCCGAACTACGCGCTGTTCGGCGGCGTCCTGGTCATTGTCGGCGTCTCGACACTGACCTTCAGCAATTCCACCAACAGCCTGATGCAGCTGTCGACCGAGCCGGCGATGCGCGGCCGCGTCGCCGCGATGCGGCTCGCCATCGCGCTCGGCTGCACGCCACTCGGCGCCCCTGTGGTCGGGTGGGTGGCTGACAGGTTCGGTCCGCGCTGGGCGCTCGGCGTCGGCGCCGCCTCCGGCATCGCTGCCGCTCTGGTCGGATTACGCTACCTGGTCATGCAGCGGCGCGCACAGCTGTCCGGCCCCATCGCGCAGCTCGATACCGGCCGCGGCGATCTGCCTCCGGCGGAGCGCATCGCGGAGCTGTGATGTGCTAAACCGTGCTGCGTCACATTGCCCGCATCCGAAACCGGCACGATTACGGGGCGTAGTTGCCTTGCGCATCGCAAGCCTCCCAGGGAGATCCTCCATGACATCGCTGTCTCGCCGCCAATTGTTCTTTGCCGCATCCGGCATCGCCGCCGCGGCCGTCGCTCCGCGCACCGTGTTCGCCCAGGCCGCCGCGCCGGCGACACCCGCCGCGGGCACTGCGCCGTTCATCCTGCCGCCGCTGACCTATCCGACCGCGGCGCTCGAGCCGTATATCGATGCCAAGACGATGGAGATCCATCACGACAAGCATCACGCGGCGTTCGTGACCAACCTGAACACCTTCGCCAAGGATAACCCGATGCTCGGCGACAAGCCGGTGGTCGAGGTGCTCGGCAATCTCAACAGCGTGCCCGACGCGATCCGCACCGGCGTCCGCAACAATCTCGGCGGCCACGCCAACCACACCATGTTCTGGCAGATCATGGGCCCGAACGGCGGCAAGCCGGCCGGCGACGTGCTGGCCGCCATCGACCGCGATCTTGGCGGCATGGAGAAATTCCAGACCGACTTCAACGCCGCCGGCGGCCGGCAGTTCGGCTCCGGGTGGGTGTTCGTGATCGTCGACAAGGAAGGCAAGCTGTCGATCGAGACCCGTCCCAACCAGGACAATCCGATCATGGACGGCAAGCGCGCGCTGATGGGCAACGACGTCTGGGAGCACGCTTATTACCTCACCTACCAGAACCGCCGGCCGGATTATCTCAAGGCGTGGTGGAATACGGTCAATTGGGCCAAGGTCGGCGAGCGTTATGCCGCCGCCAAGGCTGGCACGCTGGCGGTGTAATTCTGACGATAGTCACGACGGCAGCGCCCCTCTCACCTCTCCCCGCCGGGAGAGGTCGACCCGGCGAAGCCGGGGCGGGTGAGGGGGCTCTTCCGTTGAAAATAGAGCCCCTCACCCGGACGTGTTCGCTGCGCTTTCACGCCCGACCTCTCCCCTCTAGCGAAGCTTCGCTTCGCGTGGGGGGAGAGGTGCGATGAACGCCGGGGTTTGGCTCGAGACGGGCTTTTACTTCGTCACGTCGCCGGCGTCGGCTTCGCTCTCGGCCAGCGTCGCCGGCTCGATCGAATAGCGCTTGACCAGCGGCATCTGCGCAACCGCGAAGATCATGGTCAGCGGGATCACGCCGAAAGCCTTGAACGCCACCCAGAAGTCCGTTGTCTGCGTGCGCCAGATCGCCTCGTTGAGGATCGCCATCGCGGCGAAGAACAGCGCCCAGCGCAGCGTCAGCGCGCGCCAGCCTTCGGGCGTCAGGTTGAACACCTGGTCGAACATGATGGCGATGAAGGAGCGGCCGAACAAAAGCCCGCCGCCGAGCACCGCGGCGAACAGGCCGTAGATGATGGTCGGCTTGACCTTGATGAAGGTCTCGTCGTGCAGCACCAGCGTCAGCGTGCCGAACACCAGCACGATCACCGCCGTCACCAGCGCCATGATCGGTACGTGCTTCGTCACCACATAGGACGCGATGACCGCGGCCACGATCGCCACCATGAAGGCGGCGGTTGCGACGAACAGGTTGGCCTTGGCATTGGCGACAAAGAACACGATCAGCGGGCCGAGCTCGGTGGCGAGCTTGAACAGGGGGTGGGGCTGGTTCTTCGGAAGGACGTCGGTCATGTCAGCTTTCAATTCCAGCAATCGCCTGCGCGAAATCCCTGGCGGTGAACGGCGCGAGATCGTCGATGCCCTCGCCGACGCCGATGTAATGCACGGGCAGTTTGTATTTCTCCGACAGCGCCACGAGGATGCCGCCGCGCGCGGTGCCGTCGAGCTTGGTCATCACCAGGCCCGTCACGCCAGCCGTACGATGAAACGCCTCGACCTGCGACAGCGCGTTTTGTCCCACCGTGGCGTCGAGCACCAGCAGCACCGCGTGCGGCGCGGTCGCGTCGACCTTCTTGATCACCCGCACGACCTTTTCCAGCTCGACCATCAGTTCGGTCTTGTTCTGCAGCCGGCCCGCGGTGTCGATCAACAGCACGTCGCGCTTGTCCTCGCGTGCGGCGGTGACGGCGGTGAAGGCCAGCGAGGCCGAATCTGAACCCTGCGCGCCTGCGATCACCGGCACCTTGTTGCGATCGCCCCAGACCTTGAGCTGCTCGGTGGCGGCGGCGCGAAACGTGTCGCCGGCGGCGAGCATCACCTTGCGGCCCTCGGCGGAGAAGGTGGACGCGAGCTTGCCGATAGTCGTGGTCTTGCCGGAGCCGTTGACGCCGACCACGAGGATGACGAACGGTTTTTGCGCGGTGTCGATCACCAGCGGTTTGGCGACGGCAGACAGCACCTTTTCGACTTCGGTGGCCACCACCGCCTTGACCTCCTCGGCGGAGATCGCCTTGTCGTAGCGGCCATGGCCCACGGCGGCGGCGATGCGCGCCGCGACCTCGGTGCCGAGGTCGGCGCGCAGCAGCACGTCCTCGATGTCCTCGAGCATGGCGCGGTCGAGCTTGCGCTTGGTGACGAGGTCGGCGACCGCCGTACCGAGCGAGCTCGAGGTGCGCTTGAGGCCGCTGGAGAGCCGTCGCCACCAGCTCAGTTTCGGCGTTTCGGGAGTGTCGCTCATGTCGGGGGTGTGTTAGCCGTTTCGCGCCATGAACGAAAGTGACCAAGATTTTAACCTGGAGATCAGCGCCGAGATCGAGCCGCGGCTGGAACCGCGCACCGATGCGGTGGAGCTGACCGAGGCCGAAATCCTCAGCCGGGTGCTGCACCGGGACGGGTTGATGCTGGTGATCGACAAGCCCGCCGGGCTGCCGGTGCATCGTGGCCCCAAGGGCGGCGCCAATCTGGAAACCGCGTTCGAATTCCTGCGCTACGGCCTGCCGCGCGCGCCGGTGCTGGCGCATCGGCTGGACCGCGACACCTCGGGCTGCCTCGTGCTCGGCCGCCACCGCAAGGCCACGGCGTCACTCGGGCTGCTGTTCAAGCACAGCCGCATCCGCAAGACCTATTGGGCGGTGGTGGAAGGCGGCCCAACGGAGGACACCGGCGTCATCGACATGTCGCTCGGCCGGCTCAATGCCGATCGGGGCTGGTGGATGAAGCCAGACCCGGAGGGGCTGAAGGCGGTGTCGAACTTTACTGTGCTCGGCCGCGGCGATGGCATAGCCTGGCTGGCGCTTGAGCCCGTCACCGGGCGCACGCATCAGCTCCGCGTGCACTGCGCGTCGTCGGGCTTTCCGATCGTCGGCGACAACATCTACGGCAGTGGTCCGCGGTTCGGCGAGCCGACGCTGCATCTGCATGCGCGGGAGATCGTGATCCCGATTTCGCGCAACAAGGACCCGGTGCGGGTGGTGGCGCCGGCGCCTGCGCATCTGCATGCACGGCTGCGCGCCTGCGGGTGGAACGGGGAGTAGGCGGTGGGAGGCTTTCTTTCTTCCCCTCCCCCCTCGGGGGGAGGGGAAAGAGATGCCGCGCTGCTAGCTTTCAACAGACAGCTTCGGGTCGAACCTGCCCTCGTACTCAAACGCCGCCGGCCCCGTCATCAGCACGTGGTCGTCGCTTTCCCGCCAGTCGATCGTGAGCTCGCCCCCCGGCAATGTCATCTGCACCACCCGCGCCGTGCGCCGCAGCCGCGCGGCGGCGACCGCGGTGGCACAGGCGGCCGAGCCGCACGCCTTGGTCAGCCCGGCCCCGCGCTCCCAGGTCCGCATCATGATGTGCTCGCGATCCACGATATGCGCCAGCGTGATGTTGGCGCGCTCCGGAAAGATCGGATGGTTCTCCAGCAGCGGGCCGAAGCGACCGAGGTCATAGACCTCGATGTCGTCAACCCAGAAGATCGCGTGCGGATTGCCCATGCTCACCACCGACGGCGTGTGCAGGATCGGCGCGTCGATCGGACCGATCTGCAGCTCGATGCCGCGGGTGTCGCGGAATTCCTCGGCCAGCGGAATGTCCTGCCCGCCGACTTTCGGCGGGCCCATGTCAACGGTGTAAAGCCCCGGCGCCGGGCCCTGCCAGCAATTGATCAGCCCGGCTTTGGTCTCGAAGGTCAGCCCCGTCTTTTCGGTGCCGGAAAAGCTCTGCCGCGCCACGCAGCGCATGCCGTTGCCGCAGGCGCCGGCTTCCGAGCCGTCATTGTTGTAGATCGATACGAAGGCCTCGGTGCCCGGCAGACGAGGCTTTTGCAGCACCATCAGCTGGTCATAGGCAATGCCGCCGTCGGGGGAGGCGACGGCGCGGGCGTCGGCCGGGGTGATCGCCGTGGCGCTGTCGCGCAGGTCGATCACCACGATCTCGTTGCCGATGCTGTTCATCTTGGCGAATGCGTGGTTGGCGAGCGCGCTCATGTCAGGTCCCGTGAAAGCCCGACTTATATGGCCACGGCGGTCGGATTGGCCAGTGGGCGGTTGTCACGGCAGGCGACGAACGCGGCGGCTGCGTGTTATTGTTGTATGATTGCGCCTGTGACCGGACATGCCGCTGCCCGAATCTTACGGAGACTTCCCGAAATGACCCGCTCCCTGTCCCGCTCCGCCGCGTTTGCGCTGCTCCCGGTCGCCGCGCTGGCCCTGAATGTCGCGGCGCGCGCGCAGTCGCCGGCCACACCGCCGGCGGCCACCGCACCGGCACCGGCCACGCCCGCGCCCGCCACCCCGACGTCCCCGCCCGCCGCCGCGCCGGCAACACCGCCAATCAGGCTCAGGGCTCGAGCACCAGCCGGTAGCCCATGCCCGACTCGGTGAGCAGGTGGCGGGGATTGGCCGGGTCGGTCTCGAGCTTCTTGCG
>JBEVEC010000128.1:0-11785 GCA_040512975.1 Tardiphaga sp.
TCGTCGAGCCGACGCCGCACGACGTGAACCCCGCCGGCTTCACGATCCACAGCGCGGTGCACGCGGTGCGCCACGACGCCGTCTGCGTGCTGCACACCCACACGGTGGCGGGCGTGGCGGTCTCCTGCCAAGAGGAAGGGCTGCTGCCCCTGAACCAGTGGTCGATGCAGTTCACGGATCGCATCGCCTATCATGACTTCGAAGGCATCGCGCTGGATCTCTCCGAGCGCGAGCGCCTCGTTGCCGATCTCGGCGACAAGATGGTCCTGATCCTGCGCAACCATGGTCTTCTGACCTGCGGCCGTTCGGTCGGCGAAGCCTTCAAGCTGATGCACAACATGGAGCGCTCCTGCCGCGCGCAGCTCGCGATCCAGGCGTCGGGCGCCGAAGTGATCCGTCCGTCCCACGCCGTCGCGCTGCACACCGCGAGCCAATACGACAAGGGCTACGAGAAGGTGCATGGCGGCGAGTCCGGCAAGCCGGACAGCGAGTGGGAAGCGTTCAAGCGCATGCTCGACCGCACCGACCCTGACTACAAGAACTGAGCGTCGGCGCTTCGTTCGGGATCGAACATCGTCAAAGGCTGGATCGTGTGCGCTTGGCGCCTGAAGGGGAATGATATGTTGAAGAAACTGATGGTGGCCATGGCGCTGAGCGCCAGCGTGAGCACCATGGCGCTGGCGCAGACGCCGAAAGAGGGCGGCGTGGTCAACGCCGTGATCCAGCCGGAGCCGCCCGGCCTGTTCCTGCCGATGGTTCAGAACGGTCCGACCCAGATGGTGTCGGGCAACATCTTCGAGGGCCTGCTGCGCTACAGCAAGAAGCTGGAGCCGCAGCCGGGTCTCGCCGAAAGCTGGACCGTCAGCGACGACGCCAAGACCTATACCTTTAAGCTGAAGCAGGGCGTTACCTGGCACGACGGCAAGCCGTTCACCTCGGCCGACGTGCTGTTCTCGGTCAACATGCTGAAGGAAACCAGCGCCCGCGCCCGCACCAACATGGTGCAGGTCGACAAGGTCGAGGCGCCCGATGACTTCACGGTCGTCTTCACGCTGAAGCAGCCATTCGGCCCGTTCATGGGCATCTTCGAGGTCGGCTCGCTGCCGATGGTGCCGAAGCATCTCTATGACGGCACCGACTGGAAAACCAATCCCAACAACAACGCGCCGATCGGCACCGGCCCGTTCATGTTCAAGGAATGGAAGAAGGGTTCCTACATCCGGATGGTGAAGAACCCGAACTATCACGAAAAGGGCCTGCCGCATCTCGACGAGGTCTACTGGCAGGTGATCCCGGACGCCGCGGCGCGGTCGGTGGCCTATGAGACCGGCAAGGTCGACGTGTTGCCCGGCGGCTCGATCGAGAATTTCGACGTGCCGCGCGTCTCGAAGCTCGCCAATACCTGCGTCACCGGCGAAGGCTGGGAATTCTTCTCGCCGATGGCCTGGATGTGGATCAACAACCGCAATCCCATCCTCGCCAACAAGAAGGTCCGCCAGGCCATCATGTTCGCGCTGGACCGTGAATTTGCCCGCGACGTGATCTGGAACGGTCTCGGCAAGGTGGCGACCGGACCGTCGTCCTCGGCGATCAAGTTCTACACCGACGACGTGCCCAAATATCCCTACGATCCGGAGAAGGCGAAGGCGCTGCTCAAGGAAGCCGGCTACAAGGGCGAAAAGATCCGCATCATGCCGCTGCCGTACGGCGAGACCTGGCAGCGCTGGGGCGAAGCGGTGAAGCAGAACCTCACCGATGTCGGCTTCAACATCGAGACCATCGCCACCGACGTGCCGGGCTCGAACCAGAAGAACATGGAGTGGGACTTCGACCTGTCCTTCACCTATCTCTACCAGTACGGCGATCCCGCCCTTGGCGTCGGCCGCAACTACGTCTCCTCTGCGATCGTCAAGGGCCAGCTGTTCAACAACCTCGAGGGCTATTCCAATCCCGAGGTCGACAAGCTGTTCGCCGACGGCGCGGTGGCGACCCCGGACAGCAAGCGCAAGGAGCTGTACGACAAGGCGCAGAAGATCCTGGTGGAAGACGTTCCGGTGGCATGGCTGCTTGAGCTGCAGTTTCCCACCATCATGAAGTGCAACGTCAAGAACCTGATCACCACCGGTATCGGCGTCAACGACGGCTTCCGCGACGCCTGGATTGACAAGTAAGCACGCACGCGGCACCCACCCGTGACGACCCCTTGCGGTCGTCACGGGTTTTTCTTTGACACTCTGACTGAAGCGATGGACCTCTGATGCTGTCATTCGTTGCCCAGAGGATCGTGAAAGGCGTGTTCGTCCTGCTGGCGATCGTCGTCCTGAACTTTTTTCTGATCCGCCTCGCGCCGGGCGATCCCGCCATGGTGATGGCCGGCGAGGCCGGCGCCTCCGATCCGCAATTCGTCCAGCAGCTCCGCGAAAAATTCGGCCTCGACAAGCCGCTGCCCGAGCAGCTTGGGATCTATGTCAAAGGCATCGTCACCGGCGATCTCGGCTATTCGTTCCGGCAGGAAGCCCCGGTGTCGCGCCTGATCCTGGATCGCCTGCCGGCCACGCTGCTGCTAACGCTGACCGCCTTCGCCATCTCGCTGATGCTGGGCATCACCTTCGGCACGCTCGCTGCAAGATTCGCGGGGACCTGGGCGGATACCGCGATCACGGTGCTCGCGCTATTGTTCTACGCCACGCCGATCTTCTGGGTCGCGCTGATGGCGATCCTGCTGTTCTCGGTCTATCTCGGCTGGCTGCCGTCGTTCGGCTACGAGACCGTCGGCGCCAATTACACCGGCTGGCAGCACGCGCTGGACGTCGGCGCCCATCTGGCAATGCCGGCGCTGACCATCGGCCTGTTCTTCATGGCGACCTATACCCGCATGACGCGCGCCTCGATGCTCGAGGTGAAGCGGCTCGACTTCGTCAAGACCGCGCGCGCCAAGGGCCTGCGTGACAACATCATCCAGCGCCGCCACGTGCTGCGCAACGCGCTGCTGCCGGTGGTGACGCTGGCCGGCGTGCATTCCGGCACGCTGATCGGCGGCGCGGTGCTCACCGAGACGGTGTTCGCCTGGCCCGGCATCGGCCGGCTGATGTACGAGGCGCTGCTGCAGCGCGACTACAACCTCCTGCTCGGCGTCTTCGTGGTGTGTTCCGCGATGGTGCTGATCTTCAACCTTGTCACCGACCTGGTCTACCGGCTGGTCGATCCGCGCATCGAGTTCGCGTCATGATGAAATTCTGGAAGCGGATGCTGCGCCATCCGGGCGGCGTCATCGGTCTGATCATCGTGCTGATCGCGATATTCATCGCGCTGTTCGGCCCGACTTTGTTCCCGAACTCGCCCTGGCGCATGGTGCAACGGCCGTTCGTGCCGCCCTTCGTCAACCCGCGGGTGACGCTGGGCACCGACGCGCTCGGCCGCGATGTGTTCGCAGGATTGATCTATGGCGCCCGGGTGTCGCTGCTGGTCGGCATGGTCTCGACCATCGTGGCGCTGACCATCGGCGTGCCGGTCGGTGCCATCGCCGGCTATTTCGGCGGCAAGGTCGATGACCTGATGATGCGGCTCACCGAATTCTTCCAGGTGATCCCGTCGATCGCGCTGGCCATCGTGCTGGTGGCGATCCTGCAGCCGTCGATCTATTCCATCGTCGCCGCCATCGCCATCGTGTCATGGCCGCCGGTGGCGCGCCTCGTGCGCGGCGAGGTGCTGTCGCTGCGCACCCGCGAATATGTTCAGGCCGCCGTCGTCACCGGCCAGAGCAATTCCTGGATCATCTGGCGCGAGATTTTGCCGAACGCGCTGTCGCCGGTGATCGTGCTGGCCTCGCTGATGGTCGCCAATGCGATCCTGCTGGAATCCTCACTGTCGTTCCTCGGCCTCGGCGATCCCAATCTGATGTCGTGGGGCTACATGGTCGGCGCTGGCCGCACCGTCATCCGCCAGGCGTGGTGGATCACGGTGTTTCCCGGCATCGCCATCCTGTTGTCGGTGCTCGGCATGAACCTGATCGGCGAGGGCCTCAACGACGCGCTCAACCCGCGCCTTGCCAAGGACAGCCGCTGATGTCGACCATGATAGCAAACGCGCCGGCCGTCTCGATCAAGAACCTGCGCATCGCCCTGCCGAAGGGCGGCGACCGGCCCTATGCCGTCGATGACGTGTCCATCGACCTGATCCCCGGCGAGATCGTCTGCGTGGTCGGCGAGTCCGGCTCCGGCAAGTCGATGTGCGCGCACGCGCTGATGGGCCTGCTGCCGGACACGGTGTCGACCGAAACCGGCGAAATCGCCTTCGACGGCAAGAACCTCCTGAAGCTCAACGAAGACGGCTGGCGCGATGTGCGCGGCCGCGGCATCGCCATGGTATTCCAGGAGCCGATGACGGCGCTCAATCCCCTGATGCGCATCGGCGACCAGATGATGGAGATGTTCGAGGCGCACGACCTCTACACGCCGAAGGAGCGCCGCGCCAAGGCGCTGAACCTGGCGAAGGAAGTCGGTCTGCCGGACCCCGAGCGCATCGTCCGCGCCTATCCGCATCAATTGTCCGGCGGCCAGCGCCAGCGCGCCATGATCGCGATGGCCCTGGCGCTCGAGCCGAAGGTGCTCGTCGCCGACGAGCCGACCACCGCGCTCGACGTCACCACCCAGGCGCAGATCCTCAAGCTGATCCGCAACCTGCAGCGCAGCCGCAACATGGCGGTGATGTTCATCACCCACGATTTCGGCGTCGTCGCCGACATCGCCGACCGCGTCGTGGTGCTGCGCTATGGCAAGATCGTCGAGGAGGGCACCATCGACGCGGTGTTCAAGAACCCGCAGCACGACTACACCAAGGCGCTGCTCGCCGCGGTACCGTCGATGCATCCGCCGGTGCGCGCGCCGCTCGACGCCAATGACCGCGCCGTCGAGGTCGTCGGCCTCGACAAGACCTATGTGACGCCGCAGGGCTGGTTCAAGCCGGACCGCCGCGTGCAGGCCGCCAACCAGATCTCGTTCTCCATCATGAAGGGCGAGACCCTCGGGCTAGTCGGTGAGTCCGGCTCCGGCAAATCCTCGATCGCGCGTCTGGTGATGCGGCTGATCGAGGCCGACCGCGGCACCGTCCGCATCGGCGACGTCGACCTCACCGCGCTGGAGGGCAAGGCGCTGCGCGAGCAGCGCCACCGCATCCAGATGATCTTTCAGGATCCGTTCGCCTCGCTCAATCCGCGGCGCAAGGTCGGGCAGATCATTTGCGACGGCCCGGTCGCCCGCGGCACCGATCCGAAGGTGGCGCGGCAGCGCGCGCAGGACCTGCTCGCCATGGTCGGCCTCGACCCCGGCGCGATGGACCGCTATCCGCATGAATTCTCCGGCGGCCAGCGCCAGCGCATCGGCATCGCGCGGGCGCTCGCGCTCGATCCGGAGATCATCGTCGCCGACGAGGCGGTGTCCGCGCTCGACGTCTCGGTGCAGGCACAGGTGCTGAAGCTGCTGGAAGACCTCAAGGCGCGGCTCGGCCTGTCGATGCTGTTCATCACCCACGATCTGCGCGTCGCCGCCCAGATCTGCGACCGCATCGCGGTGATGCAGCGCGGGCAGATCGTCGAACTCAAGCCGACGGCGCAGCTGTTTGCGTCGCCCGAACATTCCTATACGCGTGAACTGCTCGGCGCCGTGCCGGGGCAGGGCTCGCCGTCGCAGGCCGCCTGATCTGATGTCCGATCCCGTCACCTGCGTGTTCCTGAGCCGGACCGTCAATCTGCGTAGATATCTCGCGGGCGAGATGCTGCGCCTCGACGGCCTGGTCCGCTTCGTCGACCATCTCGACGGCTCCGATCCCGCCGCGGTTCGCATGGCGGTCGGCTGGCTGCCGCCGGACGACGCGTTCGATCACTATCCGAACCTCAAGGCCGTGTGCTCGATCGGCGCCGGCGCCGACAGCCTGCTGAACTGCCCGAGCCTGCGCGGCGGCATCGACGTGGTGCGCATCGTCGATCCCGCCCAGGCGAAGATGATGTCGGGCTTCGTGATCTGGCAGGTGATCCATCACCAGCGTCAATTCAACGTCTATCTGCAGAACCAGCGCGACCGCGTGTGGAAACGGCTCGGCGGCGGCCGCCGCCCGCGCGACGTGCCGGTCGGCATTCTCGGCTTTGGTGCCATCGGCGCCCGCGTGGCGTCGGATCTGGCGATGCTGGGCTTTCCCGTGAAGGTCTGGAGCCGGTCGGCCAAGCCGACCAGCGCGGGCGTCGCTGGCTTCCACGGCAGCGTCGGCCTCGACGCCATGCTGGCGGAAACCGAAGTGCTGGTGAACCTGCTGCCGCTGACGGTGGAAACGCGCGGCATCCTCAATGCCGACCTGTTGTCGAAGATGCCGCGCGGCGGCTATCTGATCCATGTCGGCCGCGGTGAGCACGCGGTCGAAGAGGATATTTTGGCCGCCCTCGACAGCGGTCAACTCTCCGGCGCCGCGCTCGACGTCTTCCACGCCGAACCGCTCGCCACCGATCACCCGTTCTGGTCGCATCCGCAGATCATGCTGACCCCGCACGACGCCTGCGAGGTCACCCTCGCAGCCGTGGGCGACACGATCCTGGCGACAGCCGAGGCGGTGCAGGCCGGCGTCACGCCGCAAGATGCGGTGGATCGCAGCCGGGGTTATTGAGCACAGCCCTTCAAAGGGGCGTCCCTACGCACGCAGCGATCCATACCCCGTGACGTTGCTCGCGTGCACCGTGGCAGCGTCAACGCGTCCAGGGATGGCACACGGCGTATGGGTCCCCGCGTTCGCGGGGACGACCGGCGGAGATTCCCAATCCGTTCCATGCGGCTCCGGCACGACGTCTTGCCGCCACGGCCCTTACCCGGCGTCGCGTAGCGCGCTATGACCGCCCGGCAATTCATCGGCCGCTTCAGGAGATTCCCATGCAGACCATCCAGACCCAGGGCATCACGGTGCCGAAACTCGGCCTCGGCACCTTCAAACTCACCGGCGAGGCCTGCGCCAGCGCCGTGGCCGGCGCCATCGGCCTAGGCTATCGCCACATCGACACCGCCGAGATGTATGGCAACGAGGCCGAGGTCGGCGCGGGCATCAAGGCCGCAAAGCTCGCGCGCAGCGACCTGCACGTCACCACCAAGGTCTGGCATGAGAATCTCGCGCCCGACGCCATCAAGCGCGCCTTCGACGCCAGCCAGACCAAGCTCGGCCTCGACGTGATCGATCTCTATCTGGTGCACTGGCCATCGAAATCCATGGACCTGCCGGCGGTGTTCAAAACGTTGATGGGCCTGAAGGACGAAGGCCGCATCCGCGCCCTCGGCGTCGCCAATTTTCCGGTCAAGCTGATGAAGCAGGCCGTCGAGGAGATCGGCGCGCCGGTCGCCTGCAACCAGGTCGAATACCACGCGCTGCTCAGCCAGGCGCCGCTGCTGGCCTATCTGCGGTCGAAATCGATCCCGCTGGTGGCCTACTGCCCGCTCGGCCAGGGCCGGCTCGCCGACAACGACGCGATGAAGAAGATCGGCGAGAAGCACGGCGTGTCCGCGGCACAGGTGGCGCTGAAATGGCTGCTCGACCAGGACGGCGTCATGGCGATCCCGAAAGCGTCGCGCGAGGTCAGCCAGCAGGCCAATCTCGATGCCTGGAAGGTGACGCTCGACGACGACGACCGCAAGGCGATCGCCGCGCTGCCGAAGGACCAGCGGCTGGTCAATCCCGGCTTCGCGCCCGACTGGGATTGATCTTTTCTTGATTTGACCGCGGGCACCGCTTCAGGAAGCGGTGCCCGCGCATATTACCTCTTTGCCCGCCGGTGCTGCGCCTTTAAACTGCGCTCCGACACGGACCTCACCTTCGGCAGGGCATGCACGACCTCATTCGCGATATCACGCTGTGTATCCTGTTTGCGTGGGGCATCGGGCTGGCCGCGCATTTCACCCGGCAGCCGCTGATCCTGGCCTATCTGGTCGCGGGCTTCATCATCGGCCCCTACGGTCTCGCCTTCGTCAAATCCGACGAGTCGATCTCGACCATTTCCGAACTCGGCCTGATCTTCATGCTGTTCATGATCGGGCTGGAGATCGACCTCAAGAAGATCGTCCGCGCCGGCCGCGTCATCGTGATCGGCGCGGGCGCGCAGCTGGTCGGCGGCTGCGTGCTCGGCGCGGCGTTCTTCGTCGCCATCGGGCTCAGGCTCGGGAATGGCGGGTTCGACGCGCTGTATCTGGCGGTGGCCTGCGCGCTGTCGTCGACGGTGGTGATCGTCAAGGTGCTGTACGAGAAGCGCGAGCTCGACACGCTGCCCGGCCGCATCACCCTGGGCATCCTGGTGCTGCAGGACATCTTTGCCATCATGTTCCTGGCGGTGCAGCCGAGCCTTGCCGACCTGCAGGTCTCGGTGATCCTGCTGTCCTTTGTCCGCGTCGGCGCGCTGGTCGCCACCGCGCTGATCCTCAGCCGCTACGTGCTGCCGCCGCTGTTCCACCAGATCGCGCGGCGGCCCGAACTGGTGCTGCTCGGGGCATTGGCCTGGTGCTTCCTGATCGGCGAGATCGCCGAGCGCCTGCATCTGTCGCGCGAGATGGGATCGCTGGTCGCCGGCGTGTCGCTGTCGACCTTTCCCTATGCCCTCGACGTCACCGCCAAGGTCACCACGCTGCGCGATTTCTTCATCACGCTGTTCTTCGTCGGCGTCGGCATGACCATCCCGATCCCCAACGGATCGACCATCGGTCTGGCATTGGTGATCGCCGGCTTCACCGTGGTCAGCCGCGTGCTGACCACCTTCACGCCGCTCTATCTGATGAAGCAGGGGCTGCGCGCCAGCCTGCTGCCGGCGCTCAATCTGGCGCAGATCAGCGAGTTTTCGCTGGTGGTGCTGCAGACCGGCATCGCCGCCCGCCACATCACCACGCAGACCTCGAGTGCGGCGTCCTTCGCCTTCGTCATCCTCGCGGTGCTGTCGACCTTCGCCATGATGCGCAGCGACGCCATCACGCGGATGCTGATCGGCCCTCTGAAGCGCATCGGCCTGCGCGACCTCGACCACGGCCAGCCCGGCGGCGACCACGCCGACGGCCACGGCGAGGCGCGCCGCATCGTCATTCTCGGCTTTTTTCGGACGGCCTCGGCGCTGCTGAGCGAGATTGAGCGCCAGAACAAGTCGCTGCTCGACCAGATCAGCGTGGTCGACTTCAATCCCAACGTGTTCCGCACGTTGGCCGGGCGCGGCCAGCACGTGATCTATGGCGACATCAGCAATGTCGACACGCTGGTCCATGCCGGGGTCGGCCGCGCCGAGATCATCATCCTTTCGGTGCCGGATTCGCTGCTGAAAGGCGCCAATAACGAAAAACTGGTCCGCCACGTCCGCGCGATCAATCCGACCGCGAAGGTGATCTCGACGGCCGACCTGCTCAGCGACGTCGCCGACATCTACGCCGCCGGCGCCGACTACGTCACGGTGACCCGGCTCAGCGATGCTCATGCCCTGTACGAGGTGATCGACGCCGCCGATCAGGGCCTGCTGGGCGCCAAGCGCGCCGAGATGGACGCGCGGCTCGCCGAACGCACCGAGGTGCTGCCGTAACGGTCTCGCCCGCCGCGGGGGTGAGGGAACCCCGCTGCTTGCGTCACCCGTCGCTCTGCGCCATATCACCTGCACAATAACCCGGGGCATCCCATGGCCGATCCGATTTCCGACGTTCTCAAAGCTTTCGCCGCCGGCGAGATGGTCGTGGTGACCGATGACGACGACCGCGAGGGCGAGGGCGACCTGATCGTCGCGGCGCAGTTCTGCACGCCGGAAAAGATGGCCTTCATCATCCGCCACACCTCCGGCATCGTCTGCGCGCCGATCACCACCGACGATGCCCGCCGGCTGCGGCTCGATCCCATGGTGTCGACCAATGACTCGAACCACACCACCGCCTTCACGGTGTCGATCGACTACAAGCCCGACGGCGGCACCGGCATCTCCGCTGAGGAGCGCGCCTCGTGCTGCCGCGCGCTGACCAATCCCAATGCCGGCGCCAGCGATTTCGCGCGGCCGGGCCACATCTTCCCGCTGATCGCGCGCGAAGGCGGCGTGTTGATGCGCTCCGGCCATACCGAGGCCGCGGTGGATCTCTGCAAGCTGTCCAATCTCGCCCCGGTCGGCGTCATCTCGGAACTGATGAACGACGACGGTTCCGTGATGAAGGGCCAGCAGGTCGTCGACTTCGCCGCCAGGCACAAGCTGAAGCACGTCACGCTGGCCGACATGATCGCCTATCGCCAGGCGCGTGAAAAACTGATCGAGCGCGTCTCGACCTTTACCACCGACAGCCCGATCGGCCCGCTGCAGGGCTATTCCTATCGCTCGCCGTTCGATCCGATCCACCACGTCGCCTTCGTCTATGGCAGCGTCGGCGACGGCAAGAACGTGCTGACGCGCTTCCACAAGCCGAACATCGTGCGCGACATGTTCTCCGGGCCGGCGAAGATGCACACCGTGCTGGAACGCTTCAAGGCCAATGGCAGCGGCGTGCTGGTGTACCTGCGTGATGGTGCCGCAGGAGTTCCCGTCGAGCCGCTCGACACGCCGAAGTCGGCGGAGGCCGATCGCAACCGGCAGTGGCGCGAAATCGGCGTCGGCGCGCAGATCCTGCGCGATCTCGGCGTCACCTCGATCCGCCACCTCACGTCGTCGACGCACGACTACAAGGGGCTGTCGGGTTTCGGCATCGAGATCGCCTGCAACGAACAGCTTGAAGGCGATAGTTCAAAGACTTAAACTGCGCCGCTGCACACAGGTGCCATCAGTGACATTCGATCGCGGTGTGCCGCGAGATTCATGCGCACCGAGATGCGCGATATCGGCCAGGACTTGAAAGGGAATTCGATGAGCGTTGCCCCCAAGGCAAAGGACAAGCCGGCCACGGCTACGAGCTTCCAGTGGGACGACGCGTTCCTGCTCGACGACCAGCTCACCGAAGACGAGCGCATGATCCGCGACACCGCGCGCGCCTATGCGCAGGACAAGCTGCTGCCGCGCGTCAACGACGCCTATCTCAACGAGCATACCGATCGCGAGATCTTCAACGAGATGGGCGAGCTCGGCCTGATCGGCATCACGATCCCCGAGGAATACGGCTGCGCCAATGCCAGCTACGTCGCCTATGGCCTCGTGGCGCGCGAGATCGAGCGCGTCGACAGTGGCTACCGCTCGATGAACTCGGTGCAGTCGTCGCTGGTGATGTATCCGATCTACGCCTACGGCGACGAGAACCAGCGCAAGAAGTACCTGCCGAAGCTCGCCACCGGCGAGTGGGTCGGCTGCTTCGGCCTCACCGAGCCCGATGCCGGTTCCGATCCCGGCGGCATGAAGACCCGCGCCGAGAAGGTGTCGGACGGCTACCGGCTGTCGGGTTCCAAAATGTGGATCTCGAACGCGCCGATCGCCGACGTGTTCGTGGTGTGGGCGAAGTCCGCCGCCCACGACAACCAGATCCGCGGCTTCATCCTCGAAAAGGGCATGAAGGGCCTTAGTGCGCCGAAGATCGGCGGCAAGCTCTCGCTGCGCGCCTCGATCACCGGCGAGATCGTGATGGACGGCGTCATCGTGCCGGAAGAAAACCTGCTGCCCAACGTCTCGGGCCTCAAGGGGCCGTTCGGCTGCCTCAACCGCGCCCGCTACGGCATTTCCTGGGGCGTGCTCGGCGCCGCCGAGGACTGCATGCACCGTGCGCGCCAGTACACGCTCGACCGCAAGCAGTTCGGCCGGCCGCTGGCGGCGACGCAACTGGTGCAGAAGAAG
>JBEVEC010000161.1:0-13495 GCA_040512975.1 Tardiphaga sp.
TCGAGAACATGGTGCAGCGTTGCGGCTATGAGGCCATCGTGGTCGAGAGCGGCGAAGAGGCGATCGCGCGGCTGACGGACCCCGACGCGCCGGCTGTCGATGCCATGGTGCTCGACCTGATGATGCCCGGCCTCGACGGCATGGGCGTGCTGGCCGAAATCCGCGATGCCGGCCTCGGCGTTCCCGTCATCGTGCAGACCGCCCATGGCGGCATCGACAATGTGATCTCGGCGATGCGCGCCGGCGCGCATGACTTCGTGGTCAAGCCGGTCGGGCTCGAACGGCTGCAGGTGTCGCTGCGCAATGCCCTGAACACTAACGCGCTGAAAGGCGAGCTGCAGCGCATCAAGCACAGCCGCGAAGGCAAGCTGACCTTCCGCGACATCGTCACCCGCAATGCCGCGATGGACGCCGTTCTGCGCATCGCGCGCAAGGCGGCCACCTCCACCATCCCGGTGCTGATCGAAGGCGAATCCGGCGTCGGCAAAGAATTGATCGCGCGCGCCATCCACGGCTCCGGGGAGCGCGCCAGCAAGCCGTTCGTCGCCGTCAATTGCGGAGCGATCCCCGACAATCTCGTGGAGTCGATCCTGTTCGGCCACGAGAAGGGCGCCTTCACCGGCGCCACCGAAAAGCATCCCGGCAAGTTCGTCGAAGCCTCCGGCGGCACGCTGTTTCTCGACGAGGTCGGCGAGTTGCCGCTGGCAGCCCAGGTCAAGCTCTTGCGCGCGCTGCAGGACAGTTCGGTCGAAGCCGTCGGCGGCCGCAAGCCCGTCAAGGTCGACGTTCGCATCGTCTCGGCCACCAACCGCAAGCTGCTCGACCTGGTGAAGGCCGGACAATTCCGCGAGGACCTGTTCTATCGCCTTCACGTGCTGCCGCTGACGGTGCCGCCGCTGCGTTCGCGGCGCGAGGACATTCCGCATCTGCTCCGCCATTTCCTCGCGCGGTTCTGCGCCGAGGAAAACCGACCCATCACCGGCATCTCCGGCGAGGCCATGGCGCTGCTGACGCAGTTGGAGTGGCCCGGCAATATCCGCCAGCTCGAAAACGCCGTCTACCGCGCGGTGGTGATGAGCGAGAGCGACCGGCTGGGCGCCGCCGATTTTCCGCAGGCAGCGCAAGCCACGGTCCCGACCGGAACCTCGTTCGGCGAACCGCTGATCGTCGAGCCGACGCTGCATACCCTCGCGCCGGGCATGGTGCCCGGACTTGATACCGCCGCACCTTTCGTCCCCGCCGGTCAGCTCACGTTGCTGAATGAGAACGGCGATGTCAGGCCGCTGGAGGAACTCGAAGCCGAGATCATTCGCTTTGCGATCACGCATTACCGCGGCCAGATGTCGGAAGTGGCGCGGCGCCTGAAAATCGGCCGATCGACATTGTATCGCAAGCTCGACGACTCGGCCGACAAGGGCGCCGCAGATGCGGATCCACTCGTCGCAGACTGAACAATTCGCGCCGCGCGCGATTGAACATGGCGGCCTTGTGGCAACGGAACCTGAACCGTTGCGGGCCGGTGACACACGGATTGAAAGCGCGGCCGCGTGGCCGTCAAAGCGTTGCAAACAGTAGGTGTTGGGGTCAGTTTGTGAGCAAGATTGCACCGGAAGCGTGTGCCCGGTAAATCACGTATCGTTCGCCAGCGAGTGTCATTTGCTCGGGTCGATGGATGCGAACTCATAACGCGGACGCCTCAGCCGAAGCTGTGATGTCAGATCAGAACTGTTCCATGGCGGGGCAGCTCACCCAGAGGTGCGAGAATGCGAGACTTGACCAAGAGCCGCTCCGGAATTGACCGCGTGCTGATGGCCGTGGCCGCGACGTTCCTCACGGTCTCCGCGGGCGCTGCAGCGGCGCAGACCGCGTCGCCGCGCGACAGCGTCTCCGAGCTCGCCATCGACGCTGCGGTGCCACGCCCCGATCCCGCCAACATGACGCCGCCCACCGCCGCCGACATCAAGACCGACGCCACCGCATCGGTACCGGATCAGGCCAAGACCACCGAGAAGACCGTGGATACGACAACCACCGATGCGCCGAAGCCGGCCGACACGGCTGCCGCGCCGGTCGACGCCAAGCCGGCTGATCTGAAGCCGACCGACACCGCCACGGCACCGGTCGCGGCGCCCACCCCTGCATCGCCCGCGGCTGCTGCGCCCGCCGTCGACGTCGCGAAAGATGCCGTCAAACCCGCCACGACGGTCGCGTCCATGGATCAGCCCGTCGCCGACAAGCTGCGCGAGATGATCGGCGCCAAGTCGGTGAAGTATTTCGATCGCAGGGGCGAGCGCGCCGGGGTCGAGAAATTCTACGCTGCGCGCGACTTCGCGCCGCTGTGGACCCAGGGTGGCGTGGCCAATGCGTCAGCCCGCGCGGTGATGGCGCGGCTGAAGAATGCCGAGGCCGACGGCATGAATTCGGCCGACTATCCGGTGCCCGATTTCGCCGCCGCCACTACGCCCGACGCGCTGGCCGAGGCCGAGGTCAAGCTGACCGCGAGCATGCTCGACTACGCCCGCCAGGCGCAGAGCGGCCGCATGCACTGGTCGCAGATCAATGGTGACGTCTCGTTCCCCGAACACCCGACCGATGCCAGCGAGGTGCTGGCCAACGTGTCGGCGGCAAACGACGCCTCGGTCGCGCTCGAGAGCTACAATCCGCCGCAGAAGGGCTATCAGGACCTCAAGAAGAAGCTCGCCGAACTGCGTGGCGACACCGGCATGCCGGTGCAGACCATCGCATCCGGCCCGGCGCTGAAATTCACCAAGCCGACCAAGAAGAACCCCGACCCGGCCGCCATGGACGACGCGCGCGTGCCGCTGCTGCGCACGCGGCTCAATGTCGAGGATCCGAACAACACCCTGTACACCGCCGCGGTTGCCGACGCCGTGCGCAAATTCCAGGACAACAACGACCTCAACGCCACCGGCGTGCTCGACGACGCCACCGTGCATGCGCTGAACGCCCCGAAGCGCGACCGCCAGATCGACCTCCTCACCGTGAACATGGAGCGCTGGCGCTGGCTGCCGCGCCAGCTCGGCGCGGCCGCGATCGGCAACGCCTATGTGATGCTCAACATCCCCGACTTCACGCTGAAGGTGATGCAGAACAACGCGCAGGTCTGGACCACGCGCGTCGTGGTCGGCAAGCCCGATCCGCATGCCACGCCGCTCTTGGTCGAGACGATGAAGTACATCACCGTCAACCCGACCTGGAACGTGCCGCCGTCGATCATCGCCAAGGAATACCTGCCCGCGCTGGCGCAGGATCCGACCGTGCTCGACCGCATGGGCATGAAGATCACGCGCAACCCGGACGGCACCGTGCGCATCGCCCAGCCGCCCGGCGAAGCCAATGCGCTCGGCCGCATCCGCTTCAACTTCCCGAACAAATTCCTGGTCTATCAGCACGACACCCCGGACAAGAACCTGTTCTCGAAGGAAGTCCGCGCCTACAGCCACGGCTGCATGCGCGTGCAGTATCCGGACCAGTACGCCGCGGTGCTGCTCAACATCACCATGCCGGGCCAGCACTACACGCCGGAGAAGATCCGCAGCATGTATGGCAACAGCGAGATCGACCTGAAATTCCCGACGCCGGTCCCGGTTCACATCACCTACCAGACTGCGTTCGTGGATGACGCCGGCAAGCTGCAGACCCGCCGCGACGTCTATGGCCGCGACGCCCAGATGCTGTCGATCCTGCGCAACGCCAAGGGCCGCGACCTCGAGCAGGTGGTGGCGAAGGTGCAGCAGAGCTATTCCACCAAGCCGGCGCGCGATATTCCTCAGGGCGTGGCGTTCAACGACAATGCCGGCAGCGCCACGCCGAACTTCTTCGAGCGGCTGTTCGGTGGTGGCGCCCCGCCGCCGCCCCCCGGCTACCAGCGTCAGCGCCGGATCTACACGCGCTGACGCCAGGACTATTTGCGAACAACATCAAGGGCTTCATCTGCGGATGGAGCCCTTTTTTCGTCAAACCTCAGGGTGTACCAGCCAACAACATTAACCATCCTCCATCCGCCCGGAGGCAATCGGCCCTTTTTCGCCACAGTTCCTGAGTTAGCTTTCCGTTCGGCTCGCGGCGCGGTTGCGTGAGGATGGCGTAAACCTCGGTTAACCCTGTCGCATTACGAGTGAAGTGGCCGGCTCGCGCATGGGGTTGCGGGACGGTCGTGTTGAGTAACTTGGGTGGGCTTTCTTGTGCTGGCTGGCTTCCTACGCAAAACCAGAACGCTACCCGCGCGCGCCGATTTTGACGCCGGCCGCTTTGCGACCATCGCCGGCAAGACCGCGACCGTCGCCGGTTTCCTGCTGATCGCCGGCGCGTCTTCGGTTCACAACGCCGCCGCGCTCGACGAAACCCGCACGCTGTCCTTCCACCACACCCATTCCGGCGAAGACCTTACCGTCACCTTCAAGCGCGAAGGCCGCTACAACGAAGCCGCGCTGAAGGAGCTCAACCACTTCCTGCGCGACTGGCGCAACCAGGACCAGACCGTCATGGATCGTCGCCTGTTCGACATCCTGTGGGAGGTCTATCGCGACGTCGACGCCAAACGCCCGATTCAGATCATCTCTGCCTATCGCTCACCGGCCACCAACGCGATGCTGCGGCGACGCTCATCGGGCGTGGCGCGCGCCAGCCAGCATATGCTCGGCCACGCGATGGATTTCTTCATTCCCGGCGTGCCGCTGGAGCAGATCCGCTTCGCCGGGCTGCGGCTGCAGCGCGGCGGCGTCGGCTTCTACCCGACCTCGGGCTCGCCCTTCGTGCATCTCGACACCGGCAATATCCGGCACTGGCCGCGCATGACCCATGACCAGTTGGCCCGCGTATTCCCGAACGGCCGTACCGTGCATGTGCCGTCCGATGGCAACCCGCTGCCCGGCTATCAGCTGGCCATGGCCGAGATCGAGAAGCGCGGCGATGGCGACAGCGCGGCGCTGGCTAAGAGCAAGCCCGGCCTGTTCACCTCGCTGTTCAACAGCAAATCCAGCGATGACGATGACGAGGGCGCAGGCCCCGCGATCGCGCGCGGCAAACCGTCGGCTGCCAGCCTGATGGCCGCAGCCATGCCGGCGAAGCCGTCGGAGGCGGCCAGGCCGTCGGAGCCGCTGCCGATGCCGCGGGCCAAGCCGGCCGCCGCAGCGAGCTTCCAGATCGCCTCCGCCGATGACGCGACCCCGTCGATGCCGCGACGGCTGGCCGAGGCCGCGCCGCGGCCGCCGGCTTCGATTCCCGCGCCTTCAGTTCAGACAGAGGCAAGGCCGCAGACCCCGGCCGACATCATCAATGCCCGCGGCTTCTGGGACGCCATGCCGGCGCCGAAGCAGGCGACGCCGCAGCAGGTCGCCTCCCTCACCGCCCGCCAGGCGCTGGCGCGGGTCGTCGATCCGCAATCCGGCAGCAGTGCCTTCGCCGAAGCCCTGGCCTATGCACCGCCGCCGGGCGAAACGGCCGACCGCAGCGGCAGCGAACGCGAACGAACAGCCGTCGTGACCGCCAGCGCGCCGATGCCCCGCAGCGTGCGTTCGGCCTCCCTCGGTCGCAATCCGATGGCCGTGAACAGCATCACCACCGTGGTCGCCAAGGGCGGCCAGAACACCGGCCGCAGCGTCACCCTCGCCAACCGGCTGTCGGCCGCCTTTATCCCGGACAACAATGTCTGGCTGCGCGCCATGATCCTGGCGCCGAGCGCCACGGCGATGGCGGCCTCCCCGATCGGCGACCCCGACCTCACGGTGCTTCGCGCGCATTTCGTCAAGCCGCTGACCGTGGTGACGATGGGCTTTTCCGACGATCCGCAGCCGGGTCTGAGCAGCGACGGTTTCACGGGACCGGCAACCACGACGCTGTCGACGATGGTTTTCACGACACGCACGGCGTCGCTGAGGTAACCTAAACAGTCCTTCCGCCACGGCGCCATCATCCGCGAAAGCGGGTGATCCAGGATGCCGCGAAGTCACTGCCGGAAATCAAAGCCCCGGGTACTGGATCCCCGCTTTCGCGGGGATGACAGCTTATCTTGTGGTGAGGCCGTGCCTCACAGCATCCCGAGCGCCTGCAGATACGTCTCCAGGATCGTTTCCTGCTCGGCGCGCTCGTTCGCATCCTGCTTGCGCATGCGGATGATGGTGCGCAGCGCCTTGACGTCGTAGCCGTTGCCCTTGGCTTCGCCGTAGACGTCCTTGATGTCGTCGGAGATCGTCTTCTTTTCTTCTTCCAGCCGCTCGATGCGCTCGACGATGGCCTTCAGCTGGTCTTTGGCGAAGGAATGGGTCGCCTGGTCGTCCATCGCGGACGCAGCAGTCGCGGTTGCCATCGAAAACTCCTGGGGTAATTCACATTTTTGAGGGGGAGATGGCGCGCATGCGCCGCCATCATTCGAAAATGACACTCGTAAGCGGGGTCGGTCGCGTCAAGGCGCCATACCCGACATCCACAACACCCCCGGGATAATACGCAGTTAATGCCGTCTGAATCCGATGCAGACTTGACGGCATGACATAGAAGGATTCGGCAACGGCGAGGCGCTTCTGCTCCCTCTCCCGCTCTTGCGGGGGAGGGCCGGGGTGGGGGCGCCTTAAGGACGGCTTCCGTTGTGGCTTCCCCCTCCCTAACCCTCCCCCGCAAGCGGGAGAGGGGACCCGCCGTGCCGGATGATGGGATGAAGACCTGACGTCACGGCACAAGGATTCGAGCAACATTGACAGCGCCTCTGCCCCCTCTCCCGCTCTTGCGGGGGAGGGCCGGGGTGGGGGCGCCACAAGGAAGGACGCCATTGTGGCGCCCCCTCCCTAACCCTCCCCCGCAAGCGGGAGAGGGGACGCGCCGTGCTCTTTAATGCCCGCTGTGCGTCTTCTTCATTTCGTCGAGCTGCGCCGCACTCGCCTCACGCTGGTGCAGACCCTTCCAGACCTCATACGGCATGCCGTAGACCGCCTCACGGCTGTCGTCCTTGCTCAGGGTCACGCCCTTGGCGTCGGCGGCGTCCTTGAGCCAGTTCGACAGGCAGTTGCGGCAGAAGCCGGCAAGGTTCATCAGGTCGATGTTCTGCACGTCGGTGCGGCCCTGCAGATGCGCCACCAGGCGGCGGAACACCGCCGCTTCCAGTTCGGTCCGGGTCTTGTCGTCGATCGCGTCGGTGGTCGTCATGGCTGCCTCGCTGCGGCGCCGGGTGTTGTCGTATCGGGCGCTGCGTTGACCCTCATTTGGGACTTGGCCGGTGAATGTGCCATATGGCGGCGCGTCGGCGCCATCCCACGGAGATTTGGCCGCGGTGGCCGTTGACAGCCCCGCCCGGTCACGCGAAATCGTCAGCGAATTGAGATAGCCTCGCCGCATGACCACAACAGATTCCCTCCTGTCTCCGCGTATTGCCCTGGCTTGCCTGTTCACGGTGCTGGCACTGGCGATGTCATGCGTCTTCGCGAGCCCGGCCAAGGCAGATTTCCGGCTTTGCAACAACACGTCGAGCCGCGTCGGCATCGCGCTTGGTTATAAGGACGCCGAGGGCTGGACCACCGAGGGCTGGTGGAACGTGTCGTCGCGGGCCTGCGAGACATTGCTTCGCGGAACCCTGGTTGCGCGGTATTATTATATTTACGCGCTGGATTACGACCGCGGCGGCGAGTGGTCGGGCCAGGCCTTCATGTGTTCCCGCGACAAGGAATTCACCATCAAGGGCACAGAAAACTGTCTCGCGCGCGGGTTTGACCGCACCGGCTTCTTCGAGGTCGACACCGGCGAACAGCGCGCCTGGACAGTGCAGCTGACCGAGACCAACGAACAGCCGCCGAAACTGCCCGGCCTTCCCGGGCCGGCAGGCCCCGGGCCGACCGGGCCGCCGCCGGGATCGCCCGGCGCGGGCTTCCCGGCCCTGCCCAACGCCCCGGGCGGCGTTCCACCGGGCGGCACCACCACCCTGCCGCCGGCCACCACGCCAGGAGCCAAGCCATGAGACGCCAACGTCGCATCAAGATCCTGGCCACGCTCGGGCCTGCCTCGTCCGACTCGACCATGATCCGCAAGCTGTTCGAGGCCGGCGCGGATGTGTTCCGCATCAATATGAGCCACACGCCGCACGACAAGATGCGCGAGCTGGTCAAGACCATCCGCAATGTCGAAAGCAGCTACGGCCGCCCGATCGGCATCCTGGTCGATCTGCAGGGCCCGAAGCTGCGCGTCGGCGCCTTTGCCGAGGGCGGCGTACAATTGAAGAACGGCGAGCGTTTCGTGCTGGATTCCGATCCGGCGCCGGGCGATGTCACCCGCGTGCAACTGCCGCATCCAGAAATCCTCGCCGCGCTGCGCCCCGGCCATGCGCTGCTGATCGACGACGGCAAGCTGCGGCTGATCACGGAGGAAACCACCAACGACCGCGCGGTGACCCGCGTCGTGGTCGGCGGCCGCATTTCCGACCGCAAGGGCGTCAGCCTGCCGGACACCGACCTGCCGGTGTCGGCAATGACGCCGAAGGATCGTCTGGATCTCGAGGCAGCGCTGGAAACCGGCATCGACTGGATCGCGCTGTCCTTCGTGCAGCGCGCCGAGGACGTCCACGAAGCCAAGCGGCTGGTGCGCGGCCGCGCCGCCATCATGTCAAAGATCGAGAAGCCGCAGGCCATCGACCGGCTCGGCGACATTCTGGAGGCGTCCGATGCGCTGATGGTGGCGCGCGGCGATCTCGGCGTCGAACTGCCGCTGGAGCGCGTGCCGAGCCTGCAGAAGCGCATGACGCGGATGGCGCGCAAGGCCGGCAAGCCGGTGGTGGTCGCAACCCAAATGCTGGAATCGATGATCCAGAGCCCGGTGCCGACCCGCGCCGAAGTCTCCGACGTCGCCACGGCGATCTATGAAGGCGCCGATGCCGTGATGCTGTCGGCGGAATCCGCCGCCGGCAAATTCCCGATCGAAGCGGTGTCGACCATGAACCGGATCGGCGAGGAGGTCGAACGCGACCCAACCTACCGCACCGTGCTGATGGCGCAGCGCCCGGAGCCGGAGCCCACCGCCGGCGACGCCATTGCGGACGCGGCGCGGCAGATCGCCGAGACGCTGGACCTGTCGGCGATCATCTGCTGGACCAGCTCGGGCTCCACCGCGCTGCGCGTCGCGCGCGAGCGGCCGAAGCCGCCGGTGGTGGCGATCACGCCTAACATCACCACCGGGCGCAAGCTGTCGGTGGCGTGGGGCGTGCATTGCGTGGTGGCTGAAGACGCCAAGGATCTCGACGACATGGTCGACCGCGCCGGCCGCATCGCGTTCCGCGACGGGTTTGCCAAGGCCGGCCAGCGCGTGATCATCGTGGCGGGCGTGCCGTTGGGCACCCCGGGTGCGACGAACATGGTGCGGATTGCTTATGTCGGCCCGAACGATGCGGATGTGTAGTTGAGGACCCAAACTCCGCGCTCGGTCTCACCTCTCCCCACCGGGGAGAGGTCGCCTGCCGAAGCGCAGCGAAGGCGGGCGGGTGAGGGAGCTCGTTACGCAACGAGAGCCCCCTCACCCGGATTGCTACGCAATCCGACCTTTCCCCGGTGGGAGAGGTGAAGGAAGGGCGCCGCGTCTTACTCGACCAGCGTGGCGTCCAGCGTGATCTCGGCCTTCAGCAGCTTCGACACCGGACATCCCGCCTTGGCCATCGCCGTCAACTCGTCGAACTTGGCCTTATCGGCGCCGGGTACCTTGGCGGACAGCGTCAGGTGCACCTTGGTGATGGCGTAGCCGTCGCCTTCCTTGTCCAGGGTGACGTCGGCCTTGGTTTCCATGTGCTCGGCGGTGAGCTTGGCTTCGCCGAGGATCAGCGACAGCGCCATGGTGAAGCAGGCGGCATGCGCCGCGCCGATCAGTTCTTCAGGGTTAGAGCCCGGCTTGCCCTCGAAGCGGCTGGCGAAGCCGTAGGGGTAATCGGCGAGCGCGCCGCTCTTGGTGGAGATGGCGCCCTTGCCGTCCTTGATGCCACCCTGCCATTTGGCCGATCCGAAAGTCGTGGTCATGCGGTTCTCCTTGCTGGTTGAACGTCGATCATGCGCAGGCTAGCGCAACGCGGCCTTCGCTTTTGTGTCAGCTGCAGCCATCAGGCGATCGATCTCCTGAATGATAAGGTCCGGCGCGGCATTTTGCACCATGTGCCCCACGTCCGGCAGCACGACCAGTTTAGCGCCCGGCACCGTGGCGGCGAAACGGCGCGAATGCAGTTCGGGCGACACGATATGGTCGGCCGTGCCTGTCACCACCAGCGTCGGCACCTTGATGTCGCCATAGCGCGGCGCCTGCGCGACCACCGCCGGCAGCAGCGTCACCAGATCCCAGGCATTGGCCTCGAAATTCCGCGGCCGCAGCACCAGCGGCGTCGCGGTGGCGTTGATATAGTCATCGGGCATGGTCTGCGGCGCGAACACCGCGCGGCCGCCCATATTGGTCAGGAAACTGCCGAGCGGCAGCGTGATGGTGTTGGCCAACAGCGGCCCGATCACCGGCGTGGTGATGATCTCGTTATAGGTGCCGACGCCGCCCGGCCACGGATAGGCGACCCCGGCCAGCATCACGAGGCCGGCCACGCGCTGCGGATAATCCAGCGCCATCAATGCGCCGAGCGCACCGGCCAGCGAATGCACCACGATCACGGCGCGGTCGACGCCCAACTTGCCCAGCGCCTCGTCGATCATTTTGGCCTGCATGGCGGGCGACGAGTTCGACAGGTCGTCGCGCGAGCTCCAGCCGAAACCCGGACGGTCGATCAGGATAACGCGATGGGTTTTCGCCAGCATGTCGCCAAGCGGTTGGCGCATGGTCTCCAGGCTCGAGGTCGCGCCGTGGATCAGCACCATCGGCGGACCGGCGGCATCGCGGGGCCCGATCTCGACCACGTGAAGCCGGCCCCCGGTCACGTCCACCATGCGGCCGGACGGCGGATAGCGCCGCTCGAACACGACGACGCCGACCTGCGTCGCCACGGCGAGGATCGCGAACAGGCCAACGATGGCGACCAGAAACACACTCAGCATTCGGGGAAATTTTCGCACGCAGCAACTACGTTTCGGCGCCGCGTTGGTTTCGCCGCCGTCCTGCCGGGATGACCCGGCCTCACATGCTCAGCCCAAGGCGTCCGATGCCCGGCAGCTTGATGGCCGGCCGGCGGATGTCGAAGCCGAACACGGCGCCGAGGAAATTCACCTCGAACCCCTCGACCCACCCGGCGGTGATGCCGAGATAGCCGCCGAGGGTGGCGCGCACGCCGGTGCCGGACGGCGTCCAGCCGAAGGCGTTGCCGGCATAGGGATAGTCCTTGCCGATCGCGGTCGGCGGCAGTGTCACCTGCAGTTCCGGCACGGCAGCCAGCACGGCGGCGACGAAGGTGTTGGAGTTCGGCCCGGGCCAGGCGCGGTAGTCGCCATCGGAGCGCCAGGAATAGGAGGCGATGGCGGCCTTGATCTTCGGGATCATTTCCGCAGCGGCGGCCCCATCGGCCATGGCGACGGCACTCGGCAGGTCGCCGAACCAGCGGCCGTCGGCGGCAAAGCCGTTGAGCCGGATCGGCTCGCCCCAGGCGGTATAGTCGTAGCGGGTGTAGCGTGCAGCGCCCTGCTCCTTGAACACGATCCAGCTATGGACCGCGAAAATGCCCCGCCACCGCACCGTGCGCGCGGCGAAGACGCGCACCAGCGCGTCGGGATGTTCGGACGGCGGCGGCAGCAGACCAGCGCTGGAGCGGTCCGCGCTCTGCCAGTCCACCGAACGATCGCCGATCCAGTATTTGGCCGCCGACACCCCGATGGGGACGACCAGAAGCGCCAGCAGCACGAGCACGATTTTTCTCACTGAGGAAGGTCCGCGGAAAAGCCAACGCTGTGGATATGGTGCATATCGCAAAATTCGCCACGGCCCTGCCCCGAAAAAGCCGAGACCGGCCGTCCACGCTATCCACAGGAACACGCGGGTGTTCCGAAGTGTTGTGTATGCGTTTGGTAACGGAGAAATTTGATGTACCGCGAGCCCACCGACGCCGCGATCGACGAAATTATTTCAACCTGCGACGGCGACCTGCGCAGTGCCGTGAAGATCCTGCTGCTGGTCAACGAGCAGCTGGAATCGGAGCTCAGGCAGCTTCAGGCGGCCTCGGCGCTGAAAGGTGCGATGGACGTCGGCACCGGCGCCATTCACTGACTGGACGACGATTTTTCCTCGTCCTTGTCCCCGGGGATTTTCGGACATTGCGTGATGGTCGAGCGCGCGAGCTTGGCGTCCTTGAGTGACCCATAAGGGCCCGTGCCGAAATACAGCGGACCACTGATATCGAGCACCGGGTTACTGGTGACGATTTCGCACGTGCCGGTCTGATTATTGCCGACCACCCAATAACCGCCATCCGCCCAAGCGGCGGATGGCCCAACGGCCAGCAGCGCAACTGTCGCGATCCATGGTTTCATCGTGGCGCTCCTGGCGGGATTATAGCGGATAACCACCGGGCGGTGCCGACGTTGCGCCGGACGGCGGCAACGTCTTTCGATTTGGTTAATTTTGAGCCGCTACCCATGCCGGCGGGCTCTGCCGGTCCCCTCTCCCGCTTGCGGGAGAGGGTTAGGGAGAGGGCGCCCCAACGGAAGCCTCGCCTGTGGCTCCCCTCCCCGCCCCTCCCCCGCAAGGGCGGGAGAGGAAGCAGTCTGCCTATGACGCTTCTACCCCGCCCGACGTTGCCCGGTCTTCGCAGGTTCCTCCTGCGCATCCTCCGCCCCCGCATCCGGCGGCGGCAATTGCAGCGTCACCGTTGCATTCGTCGAAGCGATCTCGATGCCCTCCTCCTGGAAACGCATCTTCAGGCGCCGATTGAATTCGCGCTGTACCGGCCAGCGGCCGGAATCGGTGCAGCGGATCTGGCCGACCAGGGTCGCCATGGCGCCGTCGACCTTGTCGACGCCCCACAATTCGAGGTCGCTGCGGATCAGGGCCTTGAACCCGTCCTCGCGGCGCATCTGGGTGACGATCTCCTTGAGCAGCGTACCTGCGCGGTCGGTATCTTCCTTGAACGCGACGCTCACTGCCACTGCCGCATTGCCGGCGCCGCGGCTGGAATTGGTGATGGTGGTGACCGCGCTGAACGGCACGATATGCACCGAGCCGTCACCGGCGCGCAGCCGGATGGTACGGATCGAGACGTTCTCGACGGCGCCGGTGAGGCCCGACACCGTGACGTTGTCGCCGACCTGCACGGTGTTTTCCAAAAGCAGGAACAGCCCGGTGATGACGTCCTGCACCAGCTTCTGCGAGCCGAAGCCGATGGCGATGCCGACGATGCCGGCGCCGGCCAGCAGGGGCGCGACATTGACGCCAATCTCGCTGAGCGCCGTCAGCGCCACCACCGCAAAGATCACGCACAACAGCGTGGTGCGCAGCATCGGCTGGAACGTGCGCAGCCGCGCTGCCCGCGCAAAATGCGCGTCGCGCGTCAGCGCTGCAAGCTGGCGGTCCATCAGCGCATTGCTGGCTT
>JBEVEC010000175.1:0-14615 GCA_040512975.1 Tardiphaga sp.
GGTTTGGCCCGTTTGGTCGCAGCCTTTGTCGCAGCTTTGGTTGCCATCGAGTCCCCCTCATGCCCCTTGCGGATCACGCCTCATGTCCCTATCTTGTTTTCAACGGCGACGTCGATGCTTAAAAGCTCCGGCGCTGGAACGACCTTGAATAGCCAGGTGCGCCGGATGTACGTGCGCCATGTTATTCGGGGTCGTTGGCATTTTAGGGGTACCTTGTCTGCAAGGTACCCGGGCTTGCCCGCCCCGCTGATCCCACCTCATGGTTGTTCCATCCACCCCGCTGCCACCCTGCCTGCGCCTTGGCACGGTGAGGTGCGGCGGATATATGCTGGCGCCATGAACGAAGCCATCAGACCGGGGCCCGGACAATCGTTGCAGGCGGGCGCTCCGCTGCAATTGTCGGTGGTCGTGCCCACTTTCAACGAACGCGGCAATGTCGCCACCCTGGTGCAGCGGCTCGACAAGGCGCTGATCGGCGTCGCGTGGGAAGTCATCTTTGTCGATGACAATTCGCCCGACGGTACCGCGCAGGCGGTGCGTGAACTGGCGCGTGTCGATCCGCGGGTGCGCTGCATCCGCCGTATCGGCCGCCGCGGCCTGTCCGGCGCTTGCATCGAAGGCATGCTGGCCTCGTCAGCGCCTTGCGCGGCAGTGATCGACGGCGACCTGCAGCACGACGAGACGCAGCTCGCCAAGATGCTCGGCCTGATCGAGAGCGGCACCGCCGACCTCGTCGTCGGTAGTCGCTATATCGAGGGCGGCAGCGCCGATGCCTTCAACCAGAAGCGCCTCGGCTTCAGCAAATTCGCCACGGCGCTGGCGCAGCGCGTGCTGCGCATCAACGTCGCCGATCCCATGAGCGGCTTCTTCATGATCCGCCGCGACCGCTTCGAGCAACTGGCGCCGCAGCTGTCGACGCAAGGATTCAAGATCCTGCTCGACGTGGTTGCCACCGCGCAGGGCGCGCTCCGGGTCATCGAGGTGCCCTATACGTTCGGCGCCCGCCAGCACGGCGAGAGCAAGCTCGATTCCATGGTGGCGCTGGATTTCCTCGGCCTGGTGCTGGCGAAGATGACCAACGACATCGTGTCGCTGCGCTTCCTGTTGTTCGCGCTGGTCGGCTCGCTCGGCCTGTTCGTGCATTTTGCGGCGCTCTACATTGGACTCCGCGTCTTCGAACTGCCGTTCCCGGAGGCCCAGGGCTGCGCTGCGCTGTGCGCGATGACCAGCAATTTCCTGCTCAACAATTTCCTGACCTATCGCGACCAGCGCCTGAAGGGGTTCGGCATCCTGCGCGGTCTGGCCATCTTCTATCTCGTCTGCAGCGTCGGCCTGCTGGCCAATGTCGGCGTCGCGTTCTCGGTCTATGACCAGGAGCCGATCTGGTGGCTGGCGGGAGCCGCCGGCGCGCTGATGGGCGTGGTGTGGAATTACGCGATGTCGGGCCTGTTTGTCTGGCGCAAGCGGTGACCCTGCGATGACCGGGTCCGTGACGGCGCAGGAGTCGAATCCGGCGCGGGGCGTCGTCATGACCGTCGTCGGCCTGGTGCTGCTGCGGCTCGCCGCGGCGGCCTGGACGCCGCTGACCTTCGACGAAGCCTATTACTGGATGTGGTCGAAGCATCTCGCCGGCGGCTATTACGACCACCCGCCGATGGTCGCCGTGGTGATCCGGCTTGGCACCATGATCGCCGGCGACACCTCGTTCGGCGTACGCCTGGTGTCGGTCTTGCTGGCGCTGCCAATGAGCTGGGCCGTGTACCGCACCGCGCAACTGCTGTTCGGCGGCCAGCGCATCGCGGCCACCGCCACGCTGCTGCTCAACGCCACCATGATCACCTCGGTTGGCCTGATGATCGTCACGCCGGACGCACCATTGCTGGTGGCGTCGAGCTTTGTGCTGCTGGCGCTGACGCAGGTGCTGTCGACCGGGCGGGGCGCATGGTGGCTTGCGGTCGGCGCCGCCGTGGGCGTGGCGCTGCTGTCGAAATATACGGCGCTGTTCTTCGGACCGGCAATCCTGATCTGGCTTCTGGTGATCCCGCGGCTGCGGCATTGGCTGGCTTCGCCATGGCCCTATCTCGGCGGCGTCGTCGCGCTGGTGGTGTTCTCGCCGGTGTTGTTCTGGAACGCCGATCACCACTGGGTGTCGTTCATCAAGCAGCTCGGCCGCGCCCGCATCGAGCATTTCAACCCGGCCTTCGTCACCGAACTGATCCCGACCCAATTCGCCTTCGCCACGCCGCTCGTGTTCATCCTCGGCGTCATGGGGCTGTACGCGCTGGCACGGCGCAAGGCCGGGGCCTGGCCGGCGCGGCTGCTGGTCAACCTGATGTTCTGGGTGATCGTTCTGTATTTCGTCTGGCACTCGCTGCACAGCCGCGTCGAGGCCAACTGGTTCGCGCCGGTCTATCCGGCCTTCGCCATTGCCGCGGCGGTGGCCGCCTGCATGGTTCCGTGGCGGCCAACGGCGCAGCGCACCGTCGATGTCTGCCTGCGGTGGGCGGGACCGGTCGGCGTCGTCATGTTCGTGGCGCTGGTGGTGCAGGCCAATACGGGGCTGCTGTCGGGCTACAAGCGCGATGCCACCGTGCGCAGCGTGGGCGTCGGCTTTGCCGAACTCGCACGGCAGATCGACCGGGTGCGCGCTCAGACCGGGGCGACCTGCGTTCTGGCGCCGGACTACGGGACGACGAGCTGGCTCGCGTTTTATCTGCCAAAGGACACCTGCGTGGCGCAGTGGGGCCAGCGGATCCGCTGGGTCAACATGCCCGAACCGAGCGCCGGGCAACTGGCCGGCAAGCTGCTGCTGGTGGGCGAGCAGAACGCGCCGCAACGGCCGGAATGGCAGGCTTTCTTCTCGCATATCGAGAAAGTCGGCGAACTGCCTCGCATGCGCGGCCCGCTGCTCATCGAGAATGTGGAACTCGACGTGCTGTACGGAGCCAAAGGCGAGGTCCTCGACCGCTCGCCTCCGCCGGAGTTGGATGGATCCAAGACGACGCGATAAAGTTGCGTCACACGCTGAACCTTATACCGGGGTCCCGACGACCAACATCCGCGAGCAATCAAATGGGTGGGTGATTGGGACCATGGAAAACACAGATATTGCATTCAGCGATTATTCCGATGCCGGACGCGATCGTGCCAATAGCAACGATCGCGGGGCCGACAGCCTGACATTGACAGACGTTGGCGGTCTGCGCGGCGCTCGGATTGCCAGCGTTCTGGCTCAGATCAACGAGAGCTTCGCCGATCAGCAGTTCTCGACCCGCGTGGTCGCCGAACGGCTGGGCCTTTCGGTCCGCTACGTCCAGGACCTCCTGCAGGGCTCGGGCATGAGCATCACCGACCGCATCATGGCGCTGCGGCTCGACAAGGCCCGCACCTTGCTGACCGAGGACCGGCAATGCGCGTTGCGGATCAGCGACGTCGCCGGTGCCTGCGGCTTCAACGAGCTGTCCTATTTCCACCGCAGCTTCCGCCGTCGTTTTGGCGCATCGCCGGCGAAGTTTCGTATCCAGTCGATGAATGGATGACGACTCGCGCGGGATCCGTGAATGGCGGGTTGGTGGGGCCACAGTCAGCGCACGGCGGTCGCTCCACCTACACCCGTCATCACCCGCGAAAGCGGATGACCCAGTAATACGAGGCGATGCTGCTGAACACTGACGTCGCGGAACATTGGGTCGCCCGGTCAAGCCGGGCGATGACGCCAGTGTGTGATGCGGCGGCGACAGCAAGGCAACTTACGCAGACTGCAAACCCGTGCGCTTGGCGTTGAAGTATTCCATCGTGCCCCCGGTCACGACGGTGTCCCGCGGCGACAGTTCATCGGGCGCGATGTCCGATGCTTCCTCCAGCCTTGCATAGAGCTCACCAAAATCCTGGTAGGCGTCCTTCAGCAGCTGCTCGAAGCTGTCGATGACGAAATAGCTCTGCTGAAAATCGTCGATGATGTAGTTCGTCCGCATCACCCGTTCGAGGTTGAAGCCGATGCGGTGCGGCGAGGGGTTCTCGAGCGCAAACACCGATTCGGCCGCCGAGGACAGGATGCCGGCGCCGAAAATGCGCAAGCCGTCGGTCGACTGCATCAGCCCGAACTCCACCGTGTACCAGTACAGCCGCGCCAGGTTCTTCAACTGGCCGAGCGCCAGCGCGCGCTGGCCGCCAGCGCCGTAAGCCTGCATGAAATCCGCATAGGCCGGATTGGCCAGCAGCGGCACGTGACCGAACACGTCGTGGAAAATGTCGGGCTCCTGCAGGTAGTCCATCTCATGCTCGGGCCGGATGAAGGCGCCGGCTGGAAAGCGGCGGTTGGCGAGATGGTCGAAGAACACGTCGTCAGGCACCAATTCGGCCACCGCGACCACCTGCCAGCCGGTCAGGGGCTGCAGCCGGGCGCTCAGCTTTTCGAGATCGGGGATGCCGGTGTCGGACAGCTGCAGCGTGTTCAGCGCCGTGAGAAATTCGTCACACGCGCGGCCCTGCAGCACGACCTTCGCGCGGGCGAACAGGCGGTCCCAGCGATCATGCTCCGCGGCGGAGTATGAACCCCAGTCCTGATCGAGGGTGAAGTCCGGGCGCCTTGGGGCGGTCAGATAGCGGCTCTTCTCGGTCGACTGGTTCAGCGCAGTGGTCATGACAATCTCCGGTCCGGATCCCTCATGACAAGATCATATCACGCCGCCGCATGGTTCCCGAAGCGGTGACGCGCTGCAACGCAAAAGCCAGGCATCGCTGCGGTCACGCACAGCCGTCATCACCCGCGAAAGCGGGTGACCCAGTACGACGAGGCGCTGCTGCTGACCGTCGGCGTCGCGGAATACTGGGTCGCCCGGTCAAGCCGGGCGATGACGGTGGTGTGTGTCGCAATAGCCTGTTGCGGCGCTTAGTTGCCGAACTGGTAGGCGATGCCGATCATCGCAGTCTGGGTCGAGTGCGATCCCAGGTCAGTGGTGATGCGCTGCGCGCCCTGCATCAGGCTGACCTTCTGGCTGCCATAGCTGCTGTAGCGATATTCGCCGCGCAGCAGCCAGTTCTTCGCCACCACCTTTTCGATGCCGCCGCCGAGCGTCCATCCGGCCTGGGTCGACGACGTGCTGTCGGCGCCGCGCGTGGTCACGATGGTATCAGGCGCGCAGTAGTTCGAGATGCGCGTGGTGGTGACCGACGAGGCGTTGGCCTCGTTCTGAATCCACGACACGCCGCCGGTGGCGAACACCATGAGGTCGGGCGCCACGAGATAACCGAGGCGCGCACGAATGCCGCCGTCGCCGATGTCCTTCAGTTCGGACGTGCCGGTGCGGCTTGCGCCCGTGATGCCGGGAATGGCGTTGAGCGACGCATGATTGTTCGCCCAGGCGATGTCGGCTTCGATGCCGACGATCCAGTCGGGCCGAACCTGCCAGTTGTAGCCGCCATAAAGGCCGACCCGCGCCGAGCTCGACTCATATTCCTTCGAACCAAAGGTGCCGGTGGTCTGCCAGCTTTCCGTGGTCCAGCGTCCGCCGAGAGAGACGCCGATATAGGCGCCGGTCCACAGGTCCATCGCGACGGGCGGCGCTTTGGTATAGATCGGCGCCACCGGCATATCGGCTGCCATGGCTTTGCCTTGAATGGAGATGGCGGAAATTGCGGCCGTAATGAGAAAAATTGAAGTCCTGTACACAACGCATACTTACACTTGGCACGCCGAACCAATTTCGACGTTTCCACCTTCAGCAAGGCAGCGCGCAAGCAGCGGTGCCAGTGTTGTGATGGCCGGCAGGTGGCGAGCGAGCGGCGACGATGTCGCGATTTTTCGAAATGTTGCTGCCGGGCAACTCAAATTACATCCGCTTCTGTGCGTCGTTTCTCAACTACACTTCATGCGCGAGCGCGCGCGCAGATGCGAAGTGAAGGCGTGTCATCGCCTTAAATGACGCTGCGCGCGAGCGAATGTGTTGCTGCGGTGGACGAGGGCGCCGCAATGGCGCCCGAAAAAATATCGAGCTGCGGCGACTTGATGTTGGTCGCGCCGCTTCTTACCAACATGTCGTTGCTCGACGCAGTGGCTACGCAACGACAACGCGCGTTGCGATGGCAGCTTATGCAAACAAAAGGCCCGGCATCGCTGCCGGGCCTTCATCTGCAACATGCGGCCGCTGTGTCTCAGGCGGCAACCTTGGGTGCATCCACCGGATGCTGCGCGCGAAAACCGACGGCGAGGCGATTCCAGATATTGATGGCGCCGATCGCCACGGTGATCTTGGTGGATTCGTCTTCCGAGAAATGTGCGCGCAGGGCGTCGTAGTCGGCGTCGGGCGCGCGGGTCTGCGCGATCAGCGTGATGGCGTCGATCCAGCCGAGCAGCGCGCGCTCGCGCGGCGTGTAGACCGTGGACTCCTGCCACACCGGCACGAGGTTGATCCACTGCTCGCTCAGGCCGTCATGGCGCGCTTCCTTGACATGCATGTCGACGCAGAAGGCGCAGCCGTTGAGCTGCGACGCGCGCAGCTTGATGAGATGCACGGTGGCGTGGTCGAGGCCGCTGTCCTTGACCACATAACGATCAAGGGCGGCGACGGCCTTGTAGGCGTCAGGCGAGGCTTTGGCGAAGTTGAAGCGGGCTTGCATGGTCATCTCCTTTTTCAGAGGGTTGGTGGACTGTCAGGTCGCGTTGCGACGGCGTTCGTGGCGTTCGAGGAAGGCGCATCCGCGCGCGGCGATGGCGCCATCGGTGTCGGTGGCGCCGAGATCGCCGAGCACGTCGGCGATGCTCACTTTGGCCAACTCGGCACGGTAGACGCGCTCGGCGCGCAACATGGCCGCGCTGATGCCGCATGGCGCGGTCGGTTTGCCGGGCAGGGGATCGGGACCGCGCTGGCGGATTTCGGCGCAGCGGAACGCAGGCGCCGCGCCTTCGACGGCCAGGACGATGTCGAGCAGCGAAATCTGCTTGGAGGCGCGGGCCAGACGGTAGCCGCCGGTCGGGCCGGGGACCGACGTTAGCAGGCCGGCGCCCGATAGCGCCTGAAGGTGCTTCAGCAGATAGCTGGTGGACACGCCATGATATTCGGCCAGCGCCGCCGCGGACAGCGTGCCGTCGGGCTGCAGCCCGCTCAGCATGGCCACGCTGTGGATCGCCTGTTCGACGCCGTCGCTCATCTTCATGACCAGCTCCTAATCATGGATAATACTTATCCATGATTAGTCTCGCCGTCAATGCCGGATCAAGGTGCCCTGGAATTTGGGGGAGACAGGTGCGCTAACGCGATGGCAGAGCGCGCATCGATGGACGATCGCCGGCGCGGAGACGAATGCCGATGACATGGAGGGACGTGTCCCACATCGGCGCCAGTGTCTTTAGAGATGGCAGGACGCGCAATTCGACACCGGCCGCTTCCAGCGCCTTTTCCGGGTCTTCGATGCGCACGATGTCGATCGGCATGCACGGCGCGCGCGACGCCCACGTGCCCGCGTCGTCGATGCTTTCGAAGCCGTCCGGCGGCAATTCGTAGCGGTAGATCGGCGACCGGGACAGCCGGTCGAGCCACCGGCGCTCGATATGCGCGACCATGCGGCACGCCGTCATTGCCTTGAAGGCTGAGAGATATTGCGGCGTGGTGGTCGCATCGGGCCAGACCAGCACCCGCGGGCATTCGCGTGGAAACAGATAGAGGGGCTGATGCCAGTCGTCGATCGCCCGGACCAGCGGTCCGTTGACCCATTCCCGGCCGTCCGGGCGCGGCGCCGGCGTTTTCGCCGGGCGGGGTGAAAAGACCTCGATGTTCTTGTCGTCACTGAAATGAAACAGGCGCATCCGGACATCAATGTCATGTGCGCCGGTGGCGTCAACGTCTGTAGGGGACGACATTTTTCGGCACCATATCGACGGTTTTATCCATGGCTGCTGTCGGATGCGCCTGCTGCTGCACGTCTTCGAAGCATCGCACGTCAAACCTGTCGAGGGAGGATTGCCATGTCCGGTTCCGATTTGAAATCAGCTGCCGAACTCGCTGAAGCCAGCCATTTCCGCTTCCCCAACGAAAGCGCCGACTATCGGCAGGCGCGCCGCGCGTTGCTGGTCGAAGAGATCGAGTTGCGCCGTCACATCGAGCGCGTCGCCGAACTGCGCCGGGCGCTGCCCGATGGGGGCGCGGTGACGAAGGACTATGCCTTCGTCGGCGAGAACGGGCCGGTCAGCTTTGCGGGCCTGTTCGGCGACAAGCAGACGCTGGTGGTCTATTCCTACATGTTCGGGCCGCAGCGCGAGCAGCCGTGTCCGATGTGCACGTCGCTGCTGTCGGCCTGGGACGGCGAAGTGCCCGACATCACCCAGCGCGTGGCGCTGGCGGTGGTGGCGCGCTCGCCCATGGCGCGCCTGACGGCGTTCAAGCAACAGCGCGGCTGGCATCATCTGCCGCTGTTTTCCGACGTGTCGGGCGACTTCAGCCGCGACTATCACGGCCTCACGCCGGATGGCGGTGACGATGCGGCGTTCAATGTGTTCACCCGGCGGGGTGGCGTGATCCGGCATTTCTGGGCCGGCGAAATGAACGCGGCGAGCGCCGATCCAGGCCAGGATCCGCGCGGCGCGCCGGACCTGATGCCGATCTGGACGATCCTCGATTGCACGCCGGAGGGGCGCGGGACCGACTGGTATCCCCGGCTGAGTTATTAACACAACCGGTTCGGGAGCAGCGCCGCTCCACCCACCTCGGATCAACCCGAAAACGTGAACGACTGGGGAACATCCGGGCGAACGGTTAAAACTTCTTCACATGACAGCCTATTAACGGTATCCAAAACCCGGGACAGCCTTGGATCGTGCAAAAAAAGCCATGATTGGCAGGCTGTTAGGTTATGACGTTGGGGACGTTCGGGGGTTATCCGATTAATTCGCATTTAACTAAAACTCGCCTTAATGGCGCTTCGCACGCCTGCGGGATGCTGGCCGGGATCATCAATCCTGCGCTGCATGCCGCATGGGGAGCATTGTAAAGTCTTGGTGGACGCAGAGCGAATGAGCAGCAACAAACGTGCTTCGGCAACACTTGCGTCCCGCCGCGTTCAGCCGGCCGCTAAATCCAATTTGCCCATGTTTGTCGTCGGCGCAGCCTTGGCAGGCGTCGCTGTCACCGGTGGCTGGCTCACGGCCGGCGGTCTGTTTCATAACGGCGTGACGCCCGGAATGGTTTCAGCCAATCTCGGTCCCGATCCCGTGATGGGCTCCTCGTCATTCGCCGAGCGTTTTTCGCCCCGCGCCGACATGTCCTTCGCGTCGCGCTTCGAGCCTGCCGTCAAGACGCCGCTGGCTTCCGAGGCCCCGGCCGAGCCGGAAAAGCAGGTCGCCTGGTTCGACCCGACCTATTCGATGGGCGCGCCGCCGGCGCGCTTCGCCCGCCGCGCTCCAGCCGATGAGGCCACCGTGCCGGCGCCGGCCGCCAAGCCGCAGGAAGTCGCGCTGATGCAGCCGGCCCCGACGGTCAAGCAGCTGGTGGCGAGCATCCCGACCCCTGCCGCGCGCCCCGCCGATGCGCGCATGCCGCAGGCGCCCGAGCCGCAGCAGCATCTGGCCCAGGCCAGCGCCGCAAAGGGCGGTGCCTTCGGTCACGATGCGCTGGTGCAGAAGGCGCGGATGGCGCTGATGTCGCAGCCCAAGTCCAACAATTTCTCGCTGTTCGACAAGCTGTTCGGCGACAGCCAGAAGGCGGCCCCGGGTCCGGTGCTGGCCTATGCCGGCTCCGACGGCGGCGTGCTGACCAACGGCACCGACGCAGCCGCTGCCAGCGAGCCGTCGCTGACCGACCGCACCACCGCTGTCTACGACATCTCGGCCCGCAAGGTTTACATGCCCGACGGCACCAAGCTCGAGGCCCATTCCGGCCTTGGCGCTCGTCTCGACAATCCGTCCTCCGCCAATGAAAAGATGCGCGGCGTGACCCCGCCGCACGTTTATGACCTCAAGCTGCGCGAGGCGCTGTTCCACGGCGTCGCCGCGATCCGTCTCACGCCGGTCGGCGGCGACGGCGCGATCTACGGCCGCAACGGACTGCTGGCGCACACTTATATGCTCGGGCCGAACGGCGACTCCAATGGCTGCGTCTCGTTCCGCGACTACAACAAGTTCCTGCAGGCCTATCGCAACGGCGAAGTGAAGCGCCTGGTCGTGGTTGCCAAGCTCGACTGATCGTCAGCCCGGCATCGCCCGCACGACCTATGATGGGTCGCGCGAGCGGCCGGTCGGTTCAATATGAATTACGTCGGCCGGAAATCGATGCTGCGCAGCACGATGCCCGGCGGGTTGCCTTCAAACTCGATCTTTTCATACTTTCGCGTGGCGCAGGCCTCGATGCGGTCGCGCAGACGGATGAATTGCGCTTCGCGCTGTTCGGGTTTGGTCCGCACGACGGGTTCAAGGTCGTCCAGCGCACTGGTGCTGATCGCGCAGGGGACCTCGGTGTGGTCGCTGATCATCGAGAACAGGACGACGCCGCGGTTATAGTCGAACAGCCCGGCTGTGCCTCGGGTCAGTGCCATGTTGGTTCCTTCGTGTTGTCGGCAATCGTTTGCCGATCCTGTTACGTCGCCGGACGTTTCACTGCTAATATCGCTGCCAGCGCCGCATTCGGCGTTCGATAACGCACCGTTCCAATAAGCGATCCGTCGAGGCGCTCCGGTATCCGGCGCCGGCATGCGGCATTTGCGACGACAAATTCTTCGGCAACGGACGCCAGCGTGCGACCGCGCGTCGTTGCCTGCTTGCATTAGCACGACGGCGCGGTTGCCGTGCGTGAATTACTTTCCTCTTCTCAGACAACATCAAGGTGCATCATGAAGATCCGGGTCGGCTACGAAATGATCTACGACTTTCCGCACCCCACGCCGATGCTGGTCGTGATGGGGACGCACTTCACCCGCGCATCGGACGTCATCGTTCCCGATTACCTGACGACAACGCCCGCAGTGCCGATCACGCCGTATCGCGACGGCTTCGGCAACTGGTGCAGCCGCATCGTGGCGCCCGCCGGCCGCATCACACTGACCGCGGACGGCATCGTCAACGACAGTGGCGAACCGGACATCATCGTGCCGTCGGCGATCCAGCACGCGGTCGAGGACCTGCCGGCGGAGACCATCGTCTATCTGCTCGGCAGTCGCTATTGCGAGACCGACCGGCTCTCCGACACGGCCTGGCAGCTGTTCCAGAACACACAGCCGGGCTGGGCGCGTGTGCAGGCGATCTGCGATTTCGTGCACAATCACATCAAGTTCGATTACAAACGCGCGCGGTCCACCATGACTGCATGGGACGTGTTCAACGAAGAATACGGCGTGTGCCGCGACTACGCCCACCTCGCCATCACCTTCTGTCGCGCCATGAACATCCCCGCGCGCTATTGCACCGGCTATCTCGGCGACATCGGCATGCCGAAACCATGGGCCGATGGCGATTTCGCCGGCTGGTTCGAGGCCTATCTCGGCGGCCGCTGGTACACGTTCGACGCCCGCAACAACATCCCGCGGATCGGCCGCGTGCTGATCGCCCAGGGCCGCGACGCCGCCGACGTGCCGATCACCCAGACCTTCGGGCCGAACGTGCTGACGAGCTTCAAGGTGTGGACCGACGAGATCGTGGAAGGTGCGCCCGTCGCGAGGTGAGTCGCGGCGCCGGCGATGACGGTCGCCCGCATTTTCAGCATCGCGTGACAACCGGTGAGGGAACCGACGCGGGCACTTGGTACTTCATCTGTCAGTCTGCAGAGGACATTGATGATGACCATGACCCTCGTTGCCCGCCTGACCGCCGCCGTAGCGCTGCTGGCGGCCTCCCAGTCCGCAGTCTTCGCCGCGGGCACCGATCAGGAACGCGAAGCCTGCACACCGGATGCGTTCCGTCTGTGCGCATCCTCGATGCCCGACGAGGGCAGGGTGGAAAACTGCCTCCGCTCGGCGGGGCCGCGCCTGAGCGGCGCCTGCCACGCGGTGTTTTTCCCGCCGGCGGCCGCCAATGCGCAGATGGTCCGCAGCCAGCCGCGCGCCGCGCCGTCCACCACGCAGCGGCCGGAAACCCCGGCGATGTCGCCGGGGCAAAGCGAAGACGACAATTGATGGCACGACATGCAAAACAGCCCGGTAAAAGCCGGGCTGTTTGACTCAGTCGTTGGCTTTCGCCGATGGCGGACGCTTACTTGGCGCCGCCCGTGACATGCAGGGTTTCACCGGTGACATAGGACGCGCCGTCTGAGGCGAGGAAGGCGACGACTGCCGCGATCTCCTCGACCTTGCCGACCCGGCCGAGCGGCGTCACGGACTCAACCCACTTGCGCATGTCGCCTTCGGCGAAACCGGCCGAGACCACGCCTTCGGTGATCACCATGCCGGGGTTCACCGCGTTGACGCGGATCTTCTTGGCTGCGAGCTCCTTGGCCAGCACCGCCGTGATGACGTCGACCGAGGCTTTGGTCGCCGTATAGACCGCGCCGTTGGGTGGCGCGATGGTGGACACGCCGGACGAGATATTGATGATGCTGCCGCCGTTCGGATTGAAGTGCTTGACGGCCTCCTGGGACGCCAGCAGCAGGCCGAGCACGTTCACATTGAACTGCTTGTGGAAGTGCTCCGGGGTGATGGCCTCGAGCGGTGCAAATTCATAGACGCCGGCATTGTTGACGAGAATGTCGATCGGCCCGAGCGCCTTCACCGTCGCCGCCACGGCGGCTACCGCGCCGCCGGCTTCGGCAAGGTTGCCATGGACGGCCACCGCCTTGCCGCCCGAAGCGACGATCTTGGCAACGACGTCGTCTGCGCCCTTCTTGCTGGACGCATAATTGACGGCAACGGCTGCGCCGCCTGCGGCCAGCTGGATGGCGATTTCGGCCCCGATGCCCTTCGAGCCGCCGGTCACCAGCGCCACTTTGCCTTCGAATGTCTTGGTCATGATCATGATCCCGATTAGATGCTTCAATAGTTCGGAAGTATGGGACTATTGAACCAGCGCAAGGGGCCGCCTATATCTTTTTCATGGCCCAGTTCGTTCACCCCGCCACGAAGGACATCACGCTGTCGGGCGTGCTAGCGGCGCTGGCCGACCCCATTCGGTTGCAGATCATCCGGGGTTTGCTGCAGGAGAGCGGCTGCTTGTCCTGCACGGCGGCATCGCCATGCCCGACCATCGCCAAATCGACCCTGTCGAACCATTTCCGCGTGCTGCGCGAGGCCGGCCTGGTCCAGACCAGCAAGAAGGGCGTCGAGCACCAGAACGCGGTGCGGGCTGCTGATATCGAGGCGCGGTTTCCGGGGCTGCTGATGGCGATCTTGCAGTCGTCGGTTGCGGAGGCCGAGGCGGGCGCGGCGGCTTGAGCATGAGGCGCACGGTGACGGGTGGAATCCTGCAAGGCGCGCAGTGGAACACGGGTCACCCTGTCGCGGTTGTCACAGCGAGCCCTGCCAACGATTGGCGGACCGTCTGGACCCGAGGACCACTGCCATGAAGAAGCTCCTTTTCGCTCTCGCGACAACGACCATGTTGTCGGCCCCGACGTTTGCGCAATCGATCGGCGAAAAGACGGGTGTGAACTCCACCCTCGGCATTGCGCCGAAAACGCAAGACTTCATCACCGAAGCCGCCGGTAGCGATATGCTGGAGATTGCCGCGGCGAAGGTCGCGCAGCAGAAAGGCAATGCCGAAGAGAAGCAGTTTGCCGCGCAGATGATCACCGATCACACCAAGACGTCGGCTGATATCAAGCAATTCATCGCCGATGGTACGGTGAAGGCGGAGCTGCCCACAACGCTCACTCCGACGGCGCAGAACAAGCTGGAGAAGCTGCAAAATGCAAAGCCGGAGGAATTCGCAGCCACCTACGACCCGATGCAGGTCAGCGTCCACGAGGACGCCGTCTCGCTGTTCGAGCGCTACGCGAAGGGCGGCGACGATGCCAAGCTGAAGGACTGGGCCGACAAGACGCTGCCGTCCCTGCGCCATCATCTCGCGATGGCGCTGCAGATCGAGAACACCCGCCGCGGGGCGACCGTCGGCTCGGCGCCCAGCCGGGAGACTCCGGCACCCTACGGCGCAAAGTAGAGCGCCCTTATTTGTCTGATGAGACTTGTCTCATGGGCCCCCTCCAAACAAAAACCCCGGCATCGCTGCCGGGGTTTTCTTTTTTGTCAGTCGCCTGGATGGCTGGATCAGAAATCCATGCCGCCCATGCCGCCGCCCGGGGGCATGCCGCCGCCGCCGGCGCCGCCCTTCTTGGGCAGTTCGGCGACCATGGCTTCCGTGGTGATCAGCAGGCCGGCCACCGAAGCAGCGTTCTGGATCGCGGCACGGACCACCTTGGTCGGATCGATGATGCCCTTCTTGAGCATGTCGCCGTAGGTGCCGGTCTGCGAGTCGAAGCCGAAGGTGTAGGCCGCGTTCTCGAGCACCTTGCCGACGATCACCGAACCGTCTTCGCCTGCGTTGATGGCGATCTGGCGCGCCGGAGCGGACAGGGCCTTGCGGACGATCTCGACGCCGGTCTTCTGGTCGTCGTTGGCGGTCTTGATCTTCTTGAGCTGCTCGGAGGCACGCAGCAGCGCGATGCCGCCGCCGGGGACGATGCCTTCTTCAACAGCCGCACGGG
>JBEVEC010000237.1:0-6342 GCA_040512975.1 Tardiphaga sp.
TTTGCCGCCAAGCGCGCCGACAAGCCGGAGATGTTCAACGGCCCGGTCCTGCTGGGACGCAATGCGCGCTTCACGCCGGATCGCCTGCAGGCCGACTATTTCCGGACCGACTTCGCCAGCTTCCTGGCGTGGCGCGACTGGGGCTTTCCCGATCGCGACGTGTTCAACGGCTTCGGCATGGGCGCGCTGCGCTGCGCCGACGGCGCGTTCGTGCTGGGCGAGATGGGGCCGCACACCGCCAATGCCGGGCGCATCTATTTCGCCTCGGGGACGCCGGATCCGAGCGACCTGCGCGGTGACGTGGTCGACATCGCCGGCAGCGTGCTGCGCGAGGTCGCGGAGGAGATCGGGCTGACCGCGGCCAGTTTTCGCGTCGATCCGCAGTGGCATTGCGTGGTGACCGGCGCGGCGATCGCCATGATGCAGATCCTCGATGCCGATCTGGGCGGCGCCGAGATGCGCGCGGTGATCATGGCCAATCTCGCCGCCCAGGCCGATCCTGAGTTGAGCGACATTCATCTGGTGCGCAGCACGGCCGATTTCACGTCCACGATGCCGTTGTTCGTGACGGCCTTCATCGCCGCGCAACTGGCATGACCGGCTGACGCTCTGGCGCCGGCCGGGCGGGCAGGCTAGCGTGCCGGCCGATCATTCCGGAGCTGCCGATCTCATGTCTGCCAAAGCGTCCCCCTCTGCCCTCAAATCCTACGTCGAGCCGTACCGCATCGACGGCAGCAAGAGCTTCCACCTCAAGGCGCACAATACCCATGCCAGCGGCGGGCTGCACAAGGAGACCGGCAAGAAGATCATCGAGGCCAACCGGGTTCGGTTGCAGGAACTGCAGGAGAAGCTCTACGCGCAGGATCGCTGGTCGCTGCTCCTGATCTTCCAGGGCATGGACGCGGCCGGCAAGGACAGCGCGATCAAGAGCGTGTTTGACGGCATCAATCCGCAGGGCTGCCAGGTCACGTCGTTCAAGCAGCCGTCGTCGAATGAACTCGACCACGACTTCATGTGGCGCTCCACCATCGCGCTGCCGCAGCGCGGCCGGATCGGCATCTTCAACCGGTCCTACTACGAAGAGCTGCTGGTGGTGCGCGTGCATCCGGAAATTCTCGCCAAGCAGAAGATTCCGCCGGAGCTGGTCGGTAAGCACATCTGGCGCGAGCGCTTCGAGGACATCGCGGCGTTCGAAAAATATCTCGCGCGCAACGGCACGGTGGTGCTGAAGTTCTTCCTGAACGTGTCCAAGGAAGAGCAGCGCCAGCGTTTCCTCGACCGGCTCGACGAGCCCGCCAAGAACTGGAAGTTCTCCGCCGCCGACATCGCCGAGCGCGCGCTGTGGGACAAGTATCAGGACGCCTATGAGGACCTGATCGCCAATACCTCGACCGAATATGCGCCGTGGCACGTGGTGCCCGCGGATCGCAAATGGTTTTCACGGGTGGTGATCGGCTCGGCGATCGTCGATGCGCTGGAGAAGCTCGATCTCGCGTTTCCCGAGGTGAATGGCGATGCGCTGAAGGAGTTCAAGATGGTGCGGGAAGCGCTGGAGAAGGAAGGCGGGGAGGGCGAGGTTGAGGAGCCGGTGGTGAAGAAGAAGGTGGCGAAGAAGGGGTAAGCGGTGGATGCTTGGGCTCCCCGTTGCCTGCACATCACCCGTCATCCCCCGCGGAAGCGGGGGATCCAGTACGCCGCGAGGATGCAGTTAAAAACAGGCGCCCTGGAATACTGGATCATCCGCTTTCGCGGGTGATGACACCCTACATTTGGAACGCGTCGGATTTAGGTCAGGTATTCTGACCCTCTTAACCGTTGCAGCGACCCGCTGTCCTCGTCTACAAAGCGGATGGGTGCAACCCGGCAACGAACCGTCAACGGTTTCCGCCGAGGATGCGGGCCTCAAGGTGGTGCAATGCTGATTCGCAGCGACATGGTTGGAGTTTCCGCGGGAGCGACGTTCGTTGCACGTCCCGCCGCGATTCCGGCTGCGCTGCGGTCCAACCTGCTTCTCGGCGGTCTGCTTCTGCTTATCTGCCCCTGAGCGCCGTCTGGGCCGTCCGGCCTGGGTACTCAGGGGAATGTGACACGCAGAACCATCAGCTCCCTCTGGCGTTCAAGCAGCAACGCCCCGATCCAAGGAAACTCCGATGTCCGCCACCACGAAGTCCGACAAGGACCGCGTCTTCATTTTCGACACCCCCTTGCGCGACGGCGAGCAGTGCCCCGGCGCCACCATGACCTTCGAGGAAAAGCTCGAGATCGCCGAGATGCTGGACGACATGGGCGTCGACATCATCGAGGCCGGCTTCCCGATCTCGTCAGAAGGCGATTTCGAGGCGGTGCATGAGATCGCCAAGCGCTCGAAGAGGTCGGTCATTGCCGGCCTCGGCCGCGTCAATCCCAAGGACATCGACCGCTGCGCCGAAGCCGTAAAGCCCGCCGGCGATCGTGCCCGCGTCCATATGGTAATCGCGACCTCGCCGCTGCACATGCGCGTCAAGCTGAACATGACGCCAGAGCAGGTGATCGACGCCTCCGTCGCCGGCGTCACCCGGGCTCGCAACATGGTGAGCAATGTCGAGTGGTCGGCGGAAGACGCCACCCGCAGCGACATGGACTTCCTGTGCCGCATCACCGAAGCAGTCATCAAGGCCGGCGCCACCACGGTGAATCTGCCCGACACCGTCGGTTACACCACCCCGGAGGAATACACCCGCATGTTCCGCACGCTGCGCGAGCGGGTGCCGAATTCCGATCAGGCGATCTTCTCGGTGCATTGCCATAACGACCTCGGCATGGCCGTCGCCAACACGCTGGCGGGTATCGACGGTGGCGCGCGCCAGATCGAATGCACCATCAACGGCATCGGCGAGCGCGCGGGCAATGCGGCGCTGGAAGAAGTCGTGATGGCGATCAATGTGCGCAACGACGTCCTGCCGTACTGGAACAACATCGATCCCACCATGCTGACGCGGGCGTCGAAGGTGGTGTCGGCGGCCACCTCGTTCCCCGTGCAGTACAACAAGGCGATCGTCGGCCGGAACGCGTTCGCCCATGAGAGCGGCATCCACCAGGACGGCGTGCTGAAGGACGCCTCGACCTACGAGATCATGACGCCGGCCTCGGTCGGCCTGAAGCAGTCGTCGATCGTGCTGGGCAAGCATTCCGGCCGCCACGCCTTCATCCACCGGCTGGAGGAGCTGGGCTACAAGCTCGGCAAGAACCAGATCGAGGACGCCTTCATCCGCATGAAGGCGCTGGCCGACCGCAAGAAGGATATCTATGACGAGGATATCGAGGCGCTGGTCGATCAGGAGATCGTGCAGGCCCATGACCGCATCAAGCTGACGTCGCTGACCGTCATCGCCGGCACCCACGGTCCGCAGCGCGCCACCATGAAGCTGAATGTCGAGGGCGTGACGCGGATCGAGGAGGCCGAGGGCAACGGTCCGGTGGACGCAGTGATCAACTGCATCAAGGCGCTGGTGCCGCATGACGCCAAGCTGGAGCTGTATCAGGTCCACGCCGTCACCGAAGGCACCGATGCGCAGGCCGAAGTGTCGGTGCGACTGGCCCATGAAGGTCGCTCGATGACGTCACGCGCCGCCGACCCGGATACGCTGGTGGCCTCGGCCAAGGCCTATCTCGGCGCGCTGAACAAGATCATCATGAAGCAACAGCGCGACAAACCGGTCCCGATCGCCGCGGCGAGCTGATCAGGGTCCAAAACCTCGACGAGCATCAAGCGCGGCGCCTCCCAAGGCACCGCGTTTTGCGTTGCAGCATCGGATTTGCGTCAGCTTGGCCGAACGGGCAATGGCGTTCGGCGATCGATCTCTGTAATGGTGCGCGCGGCAATCAATCGCGAGCGCGCCAAGTGCTCTACGCCGCAGGGAGAAACGTCATGCGCAGTTTCATCGTGGCCGCAGTGTCGGTCGCAGCGATTTGTCTGGCCGGTCCGGCCTCGGCGCAGGCGCCGATCATCATCAAGTTCAGCCACGTGGTCGCGCCGAACACCCCGAAGGGGCAGGGCGCCGACAAGTTCAAGGAACTCGCCGAAAAATACACCGGCGGCAAGGTCAAGGTCGAGGTCTATCCCAACTCGCAGCTCTACAAGGACAAGGAAGAGGTCGAGGCCCTGCAGCTCGGCGCCGTGCAGATGCTGGCGCCGTCGCTGGCCAAATTCGGGCCGCTGGGCGTCAAGGAGTTCGAGGTGTTCGATCTGCCTTACATCCTGCCCGACAAGGCTGCGCTGACCCGCATCACCACCGGGCCGATCGGCAAGGGCCTGCTGGCCAAGCTCGAGCCCAAGGGCATCAAGGGCCTCGCTTATTGGGACAACGGCTTCAAGATCATGACGTCGAACAAGCCGATGCATAAGGTCGCCGACTTCCAGGGCCTGAAGATGCGCATCCAGTCGTCCAAGGTACTGGAGGCTCAGATGCGGGCGCTGGGCGCCATCCCGCAGGTGCTGGCGTTCTCCGAAGTGTACCAGGCGATGCAGACTGGCGTGGTCGACGGCAACGAGAACACGCCGTCCAACGTCTATACGCAGAAGATGCATGAGGTGCAGAAGCACATGACGCTCTCCAACCACGGCTACATCGGTTACGCCGTGATCGTGAACAAGAAGTTCTGGGACGGCCTTCCGGCGGACGTCAAGCCGCAGGTCGAAAAGGCGATGGACGAGGCCACGGTCTACGCCAACAGCCTGTCGCAGAAAGAGAACGACGACGCGCTGGCGGCCATGAAGAAGGCCGGCACCACGACGTTCTACGAGCTGACGCCGGAAGAGCGCGCCGAATGGATCAAGGCGCTGGAACCGGTGACGGCAGACATGGCCTCGCGCGTCGGCAAGCAGTTGATCGCCGATTTCCAGAAGGAAGCGGGCGCCAAGACGAATTGATCATGGCTGCTGATCTGTCCCGGACGCGATGCACTGCGCCCGGGACGGGTTTCGGGTGAACGACGGCGCCGCCTGGCGTCCGGGGGAAGGAAAATATCCGTGCGGCTCTTGCTACGTCTCCTCGATCGCCTCGAGGAAACCCTGATCGCGACGCTGATCGCGGCGGCGACCCTTGTCATCTTCGTCGCGGTGACGCACCGCTACACCACCGACTTCGTCGTCACCCACCGCTCCTGGCCCGGCATGCCGGCGGCCTATGCGTTCCTCAGCAGCATCCATCTGTCCTGGGCGCAGGAGCTGTGCATCTACATGTTCGTGTGGATGGCCAAGTTCGGCGCCGCCTATGGCGTGCGCACCGGCATCCATGTGGGTGTCGACGTGCTGGTGCTGCAACTGTCGCCCAAGTGGCGCAAGGGCACGATCCTGTTCGGGCTTTTGTGCGGCGCGCTGTTCACCGGCATCATCGGCACCATGGGCGCGAGCTTCGTCTACGGTCTGTCGGACACTGACCAGACATCGCCTGATCTGGAAGTGCCGAGCTGGATCGTCTATCTCTGCATCCCGCTCGGCTCCTATCTGATGTGCTTCCGCTTCCTGCAGGTCGCCTTCAACTACGCGCGCTCAGGCGATCTTCCGCATCACGATCACACGCATGTCGAGGGCATCGAAGTCGATCCGGCGCTTGGCCCCACGCCGGAGGGCGCGCGATGACCACATTGTTTATCTTCGCGCTCCTCATCGCGCTGATGCTCACCGGCATGCCGATTTCGATCGCGCTCGGTCTGACGGTGCTGACCTTCCTGTTCTTCCTGACCCAGGTGCCGATCGAGGCGGTGGCGCTGAAACTGTTCACCGGCATCGAGAATTTCGAGATCATGGCGATCCCGTTCTTCATCCTCGCTGGCAATTTCCTGACCCATGGCGGCGTCGCCCGCCGGATGATTAATTTCGCGACCTCGATGGTCGGGCATTGGTATGGCGGCCTTGGCCTCGCCGGCGTGATGGCCTGCGCGCTGTTTGCCGCGATCTCCGGCTCGTCGCCGGCCACCGTGATCGCGATCGGCTCGATCTTGCTGCCGGCCATGGTGGCGCAGGGTTTCCCGAAGCGTTTTGGCGCCGGCGTCATCACCACCTCGGGCGCGCTCGGCATCCTGATCCCGCCGTCGATCGTGATGGTGATGTACGCGGTCGCCACCAACACGTCGGTCGGGCAGCTGTTCATCGCGGGGATCATTCCGGGCCTGTTCCTCGCGACGATGCTCGGCGTCACCACCTGGTGGCGCGCCCGCAAGAACAACTACCCCCGGCTCCCCAAGGCGAGCTGGCTGGATCGCTGGCGCGCCTTCCGCGAGAGCATCTGGGGACTGCTGCTGATCGTCGTGGTCATCGGCGGGATCTATACCGGGATCTTCACGCCGACCGAGGCGGCCGCG
>JBEVEC010000253.1:0-9827 GCA_040512975.1 Tardiphaga sp.
CGGCGGGTCGGCAGGGCATAATCGGACATGGCGGGACGTAGATCGCACGAATTTGTCAAATCAGCGATGGTTCAAGGCGTTATCGGGCGCCGGAAGATGCCGAAAGCCGTGGAAAATCGGGCTTCGCCTGCCCGCCCGGTTTCTGCTAGGCCGACACCATGACCGCGAAACTCACCTCCGATCCCGAGCCCGACAGCGACCTCTGGGTGTTCGGCTACGGCTCGCTGATGTGGCGGCCCGGTTTCGACTTCATCGAGCAGGTTCCGGCGCGGCTGATCGGCGAGCACCGCGCGCTGTGCGTCTATTCCTTCGATCACCGTGGCACCCCGGAAAAACCCGGCCTGGTGCTCGGTCTCGACCGCGGCGGCGCCTGCCGCGGCATCGCCTTCCGGGTCGCGGCGGCGCAGCGCCACGCCACCATCGCCTATCTGCGCGAGCGCGAGCAAACCACCCATGTCTATCGCGAGGTGATGCGGTCGGTGTGGCTCGACAACGCGGCGCGCGACCGCGTCAGTGCGCTGGCCTATGTGGTGGACCGGGGCCACGTGCAATATGCCGGACGGCTCAGCCTGGCGGATCAGTTGCGCTACGTGCGGCAGGGCCATGGGCGGTCGGGGCCGAACACCGACTACGTGTTATCGACGGTGAAGGCGATCGAGGCCGAGGGGTTTCGCGACGCGCAGCTGCATCAATTGGCGGCCATGCTGCACGAGTGACGGGTTCTTTCTTCCCCCCTTCGGGGCAGGGGAAACAAAGAGAAGCTACCTCTCCCTTACCGCCACGCTCGGTACGCGACCGAAAATCTTCGCTTGCTCATCTCTTGCTTCGGCGACAATGCGATCCGTGGCCGTTTCGATGCTGTTGCTGAGCGCAGGCAAAAACTCCTTGCGCCCCATCCCTGGCGGCAATGGATCGAGGAATTCCACCACCAGCGTGCCGGGATAGCGCAGAAACGTCCGCCGCGGCCAGAACAGGCCGGAGTTCAACGCTACCGGCACGCAGGGCACGCCGCACAGCGTGTAAATCTGCGCGATGCCGCTCTTGTAGTCCGGCGGCGCGTCCACCGGGCGGCGCGTGCCCTCCGGAAAGATGATGAGCTGGCGGCCGTGTCGCACTTCCGCCGTCGCCCGCTTGGTCATGTTCATCAAGGCGCGCATGCCGTCGCCGCGGTCGACGCCGATCATCTTCGATTTCTTCAGGTACCAGCCGAAGAACGGAATGTAGCTGAGCTCTTTCTTGTAGATGAACAGCGGCCAGTCGAAGAACTGCATCAGCGCAAAGGTCTCCCACATCGACTGATGCTTGGACGCGGCGATCAATGGCCCCGCCGGAATTCTGTCGAGGCCGCGATATTCGACCTTGGTGCCGCACACCACGCGCATCAAGGTGACGCTGCTGCGCGCCCACGCCTTCGCCACGGCCATGAAGGCGTGCGGCGGCATCACCAGCGTCGGGATCGCCACCAGGATCCAGAACACCAGGAGGGCGTAGAACAGCACGTTGTAGATCAGCGAACGCAGGAAGATCGATGTCATGGAGTTCCGATCGAAAGATCCGTCAGTTGACGGCGGCGGTGGCGGGCTTGCGCGAGGCGTCGGCCGGGGGATTGCCGGACGCCTCCGGCCCCAGCCCGAAGCCGAGATCGGCAAGGCGCACCCGCAGTTCCACCGCGCAATATTTGACGTATTCCGATAGCAGCAGACGCAGCGTCGGGCCACTGGTCCACCACGGCTCGTCACGCCATTTGTCGCCGATCACCGAGAACGGGATCAGTTCGACATCGGGCATCGCGTGCGACATTTCAACGATGGCGCGCGGCATGTGATAATTCGAGGTCACCACGATCAGCGAGCGGAAGCCGCGCTCGCGCACCCAGCGGCGCGTTTCCACCGCATTGCTGCGGGTGTTGACCGCCGAGCGGTCGAGATCGACGCAGCAGGCCAAGAGCCGCTGGCTGTCCGGCAGCGTGCGCGAGATGTCGCTGGCGGCGTTGGTCGGATGCACGCCAGAGATCAGTAGTCTTCTCCCGAAGCCCGCATCCAGCAGATCGAGCGCATCCGCAACCCGCGACGAGCCGCCGGTCAACACCACGATGCCGTCGGCATTGGCCGATGGTTTCAGCTCGGCGCTGCGCAGTTGCGCAAGGAAGGCGACGAAGCCGATGCCGGCAATTACGAAGGACAGCGCAAACACCACGACGATGGCCGCACGCACCACGCGCCGCCGCGGCGGAGGCGCCGCAGCATGCAGGTCGCTGCTGTCCTGGTCGTCGGGCAATGTCATGAACGTCGGCGATCTTCCTTTGCGGCGATCTTAAATCGTCTTGCGGGCCTTGGCGATGCAGCCGCGCCGCGGCCGGCCAAAGTGTCCATCAATCGATGTCGTTCAGCGTCGTGAACAGCGTGCGGCGCGAGGCCCAGGCGGTGATGCCCGCGATGGCCATGGCCTGCACCATCAGCACCACATAGCCCGACGCCCGCAGCGAAAATGTGCCTAGCAGCGCTGCGAACTGGTCGCCCACGGCGGTGCCGGAAAACCAGCCGGCGATGGATTCGGAAAAGCCGAACATCAGCATCGCCGCGCCGCCGCCGATCACGCCGCCCTGCAGGCCGAGGCGCAAAAAATGGCGGAAGAAGCGATTGGCGATGAAGCGGTCGCCGGCGCCGACGAAATGCAGCACCTCGACGATCGGGCGGTTCGCCGCCATCGCGCCGCGCGTCGCGAACGACACCGAAATGATGGTGGCCACGATGACCAGCGCGAGGATACCGATGCCGGCCAGCACCGTCGCCGAGGTCATCGAGCGCATCCGCTCCACCCAGGCGCGGTGGTCGTCCACCGAGGCCTGCGGCACCACCTGGGCGACGCGGCTGCGCAGCCCGACGATGTCGAGCGCGGTGCCGGGTGCGATCCGGGCCACGACAACGCGCGGCACCGGCAATTCGTCGAGCGACAGCCCGGTGCCGAGCCATGGCTCCAGCAGTTTGGCCGACTCCGCCTTGGTGTAGGGCTGCACCTCGATGATGCCCGGCTGGCCGCGCACGGCCTCGGTCACCGCCGCGGTGTCGCGTTCGAGGTCGCGGCCGGCGAGCGGCTTCACCTGGATGGTAATCTCGCTGGAGATTTCCGACTGCCACTGCGACGCCGAGGCGCCGACCAGCAAAACAGCGCCGGTGGTGACCGACGCCAGAAAGGTCATGATGGCGACCACGGCCACCAGCGCGCGGCCGGCGATGGTGCCGCGCGGCACGATCGCCGATTCGTTGCGGGCGTTGGCGGGGACCTGCGGGCGCTCATCGCCGAGATCCATCAACGGGCCGTGTTCGTTTCCGGTTCTACTCATAGACATGCAACCGTCCCTGATGGAGCACCATGCGACGCGCATCGTACTGGTCCATCAGATTGATATCATGGGTCGCGATGATGACCGCGGTGCCGGATTTGTTCAGTTCGATGAACAGCCGCAGCAGCCGGCGACCGAGCGTCGGATCGACGGTGCCGGTGGGCTCGTCGGCGAGCAGCAGCAGCGGTCGTGCAATCACAGCGCGCGCGATCGCCGCGCGCTGCTTCTCGCCGCCCGACAGGATCGGCGGCAGCGCGTCCATGCGCTCGCCGAGCCCGACCCATTTCAAGAGGTCGATGACCTCGCGGCGATAGGTCGACTCGTCGCGGCCCATGACGCGAAACGGCAGCGCGACATTCTCATAAGTGGTCATGTGGTCGAGCAGGCGGAAATCCTGCAGCACGATGCCGATCTGCTTGCGCAGGTCGGCGATCTCGTCCTTGCCGAGCAGCGAGATATCCTGCCCGAACAGATTGACCAGCCCGCGGGTCGGCCGCAGCGACAGGAACAGCAGGCGCAGCAAAGAGGTCTTGCCCGCGCCCGAAGGGCCGGTCAAAAACTGGAACGAATGCGCCGGGATCTGAAAATTCAGGTCGCGCAGAATTTCCGGGCCGAGCCCGTAGCGAAGGCCAACATTTTCGAACCGGACCACAGTCAGCTCCGTCCGACGATTCAGGGGACCTTTACGCGGTCAATTGCTTGTGCGGCCGTTATGGTTTCCGGTTCGTTAACGGTCGTCTTGTAGCGTGGCGAACATGTCATCGGCTCTCAGCTCCATGCATATCGTTTGTCCGCACTGTACGACAGCTTATGCCGTCGATCCCGCTCCGTTTGGCGATGGCGGCCGAACCGTCCGCTGCGCCCGCTGCAAGGAGGTGTGGCTCGCGCGGCCCGAAAACCTGCGCGCCGAGGTTGCAACGCCGGCGATGGCCAGCGTAGCCGAGCCTGAATCCGACCTCAGCGCCTGGGGCATCACCGACGACGACGACAACCCGGCCGACATGCCGGAAGTCGTCAGCCCGTCGATTTCGACGGATTGGCCGACCGACGCCAATCAACGCGTCGATGACGACTGGACGCCGTCGCACGCTGGGCCGGCTTTCGGGCGCAGAACCCGCGGATCGCGGTTCGGCGCGTTGCGACGCCTGGTGCCGTCGCTTGATTTTTCAGGGTTCTCGCGCCGGCTGCTGCCGATCGGCACCGCGGCCATGGCGGCCGCGCTGGCCGCTCTGCTGATCTGGCGCGTCGACATCGTGCGCCTGATGCCGCAAACCGCGGCATTCTATCGCGCCGCCGGTCTGAATGTGAACGTGCGCGGTCTTGCCTTCAAGGACGTCAAGGTCAGCAGCGAGACCGTCGACGGCAAGCCGGTGCTGGTGATCGAGGGGCTGATCGTCTCGGAAACCCGCACCCCCACGGCGATGCCGCGGCTTCGCTTCGTGGTGCGCGACGACCACGGCAGCGAAATCTATGCCTGGAGCGCCGTTCTGGAGCAGCCCGGCCTCAATCCCGGCGACAAGGCCTGGTTTCGTTCGCGGCTGGCCTCACCGCCGGCGGAGGGGCGCAGCATCGACGTGCGCTTCTTCAATCGACGTGATATCGCCGGCAGCGCGTGAGTTTTCTGGGAGTAGACCGTGGCGCGTATCCTGATTGCCGATGACGAAGAACCGCTGCGCCTGCTGGTCAGCCGCGCCATCGCCATGGACGGCCATGAGATCGTCACCGCGGAGGACGGCGCCGAGGCTTTGGAGATCCTGATCGCTGAAAACGGCGCCTTCGATCTTCTGCTCACCGACATCAAGATGCCCATCATGGACGGCATCGCGCTGGCACTGTCGGCGGCGCGCGATTTCCCCGACCTCACCATTCTGCTGATGACCGGCTACGCCGACCAGCGCGAACGCGCGAGCGGCCTGAATGCCATCGTGCATGACGTGGTGACGAAGCCGTTCTCGGTGGCGGATATCCGCACGGCGGTTGCAGATGCGCTGGCGGCGAAGAAGAGCGCGTAGCTTACGAGCTTTCTCAATCAAACAGCGACGGCGTGTAATTCACATAAGCGCCCTCGATCGCCAGCATCTTCAGCTTGGTCTCGACGCCGCCATTGGCCGAGAAACCGCCGGGCTTGCCGCCGGCGGCCAGCACGCGATGGCACGGCACGATCACCGGGCACGGGTTCTGCCCCATGGCACGCCCGACATCCCGCGAGAGCTCGACGCCGCCAAGCTGCCTCGCGATGTCGCCATAGGTCAGCGTCTTCCCCGCCGGGATTTTGCGCGCGATGGCGTAGACGTTGCGGTTGAATTCGGGGACCTCGGCGAGGTCGAGCTCGACGTCCGCCAGGTCGACGGCCTGGCCATCCATCAACGCCGTGATGCGGTCGATCACCGCCTGCACCGACGGCGGCGGCGTCGCTTCGCGGCAGTCGGCGTAGCGCTGCTTCAGGCGTACGCGGGTCTGCGCCTCGTCGGGCTGCGGGAGTTGCACGGCAACGATGCCGCGCTCGGCCCAGGCGACGGCGCAGCGGCCGAGCTTGGTATCGAAAAGGGCGAATTCGACGTCGGACATCTCGGACCCGGACGATGGGAGTGATCGCCGCATCTTGCCGAAGTGCCAAAGAAAAGGCCACCCGGTTTCCGGATGGCCGCTCCGGTAGGATAGGTCAGAGCGTCGTCGCAAACCCATCACGCTCTGTGCACAGCATTGATGGGTTTCACGCCGGCGCTTTGCGCCCGCGCTCGACCCATTCTGCGGGGCTGCACTATGGCCCGGGCGGAGCATCCCCAATCGGATTGATGTCATCGACGAAGCGCAGCAGGTCCGCCATGGTGAAGTCGCCGGCCACCTTCGACGGCAGCGTGGGCTTCCAGTCCTTGCCCTTGATCCAGAGGTACGACTGGTGGTCGCCATGGACGAGGCCGACAAACACCTCGGCGAGCAACGTGGCGCCGACCGGCCCCATCTTTTTGCCCTCGCCACGTTGTTCGGCTTCCTTAAGGATGTAGTACCAGAGCGGCGTGTGCTCGTGCATGCCGTGCTTCTTCGCGACTGCGCCGTCGGTGCCCTTGGAAATCTCCGCCGGGGTCAGCGGGTTCTTGATCTTCATCGCTTTGGCGACGTCCTGTCCCGAAGGCAATCCGAGCAGCACGCCGCGCTTGAGATTGCGGAACGGCAGGCTGCCGCCGTCGCCCGGCAAGGTGTGCAATTCCGGGATGACGAACGGATCGAGCTTGCGGGAGGCATTGAGCGGCACACCGGGCGGATTGCTCGGAAGCACCTCGTGGAATCGGCGCCAGTCGATGATCCAGTTGCTGGGCAAAACCGAGACCGGCGTGGGAGCCGTCGGCGGGTTCGGCGCGGCGTCGCCGACGATGCCGCCCGACAGGCCGGTGAACTGGAACAGTCGCTTCAGCGTTGCTGAAGCAACGCCGCCGGCCGTAAAGATCCGGTTGTGGCTATACTCCTCGCGCACCATGCTGTGGCCGAGCCGGTAGACACCGGCGGAGAACTCGACCGGCATATAGGGCGTCTTCTTGAAACGATAGAAGCGACGTCCCTGCTCGAGGATCTTGGCGACTAGACCCTTCTCGGTGATGCGCTCGACAAAGTCGTGCAGCACCATCCATTGATAATGCCAGGTCACAAGCTGCCGCGCCTCGACGAACACGACGTCGCGTGGCCGGCCCTCGGCGATCAGCTTGTCGCAAACCTTGTTGTGGAATTTCAGCATCGCCAGATGCGTCTGAGCCACCAGCAGGTTTTCGTCGTTGCGATGGTCGCCGATCAGCGCAAAGCCTTCGGGACTGCGCGGCAGGTCATTGCGCAGATCGTTGCCGGTGACGCCGCCGACGTTGATGGTCTTGCCAATCAGCAGCTTAGGTCCGGGATTCTTGCCGTCGGCATCGCCGGGATTGCGGGCATAAAGTTGCCGGCTGCCGTCCGGGCCGAGACCGTAGACATTGTCGAGGTCGAGTGCCGGCGTGCGAAAATTCTCGACGGCGTTGGGGTCGGCTTCCTTGTCGCCGAACGAAGTCAAATCCAGCGTGATGTCGTGGTCGACGAACTGTCCGAGATAGGTGAAACCGGCCGGGACCGCGGTATTGTTGCCCGCCGCATCGTTGGGATTGGGATCCTTCATCGCATCGGCAAGCTCGTTCAGCGGCGCGTCGTCGATCGCCAGCGGCTGCAGATCGGGAAACATGCGTCCAAACATGCCGGGATCGTCATTCCCGGACAGCGTATCCAGAAACTGGCGAGTCGGATGGCGCCCAGCTTTGCCGTGCCCCGGCTGGACATTCACTTCACTTCCCATGGCAGTCTCCCGTGATGATCTGGTGACGAATTGAGAATGATGTCGAGAACGAATGCTGCGCGTGTCGTAATCGTGGAGGAGTAAGACTGGTTGGACGTATAGCGATGGCGACGCGCCGAGCGCGTCACCTGCGTGCGTGAGATATCTCGAGTGTGATTCGTCTGGCGCATGCGCCGGCGAAATCGGTCCCGCCATGTCAGGCGGACGACCATGTGCTACGCGACCTTAGAATTAGTGTGACTCTAGATCGGAAGGTTCACAAGGCGCGCATCGCGCGCTCGTCATAGAGTCGCACGCCGTCGCGCGCTGACTAAACTACGCGAATACGATTCAAAGTGTAAAGAATGCTGTCGCAATTGCAGACGTCGTCGTCGACGACGCGTGTCGCGCCTAGCGCTCGAACTCGCGGCGCAATTCGGCGTCAGTGTAGTAACTGATGCCGCCGTCGAGATCCTTCACCAGCCATTCGTCGAGATACACGACCTGCGCGCCGCTACGTCGCGCATGGCAGAGCTCCATCGCGCCGTCTGGCCCGCGCTGCATCTTGCAATTCGACTGAACCCAGCTCGGCCATTCCGGAAATGGCTGACCGAGGAATTGCCAGGCAATCAAGGTTGCCTGGACGGGCCGCGGCTTCAAATGGACGATGGCGTTCACGGCGGCTCCGGACGTTGTTCGCGTATAGTCTATAACGCATGGCCGTCCAAAAGGTCGCACGCCGCGTCGAGCAACATAAAATTGTCCGGAAAGTTACCGGGGATTGCGCCGCGGCGGTAGTTAGCTGTCCTGCTCGCGCGTTGGCATCGTGGCGGCCTTATGGATGAAGGCCTGGCCGAGCGTATCGAGGATCTCTTTGGTCGCGACGAACATGAAGGGACCCTGTTCCGTTTCGAACGCGATGCCAACCACCGTGGGATCGGGCTGGAAGTCCATCAGACTGTAGCCCTTGAGCGGCAGTGCGGGGCGTTCCTTGGCGTTGTCCTGCATGGCGATGTCCCGCGGGCTTGAGTGGTCGGATACCGACCGGCTTAGACAAGATTTTGCCGCAGGCCAAGAGGGGGCGTCGTCTTGGTGGCGTCGTGCAGCCGGGACGAAAAAGCGGGGCCGCACCGCGACCCCGCTTTCCGATCAATCGTTATGACCGCGCAGCGCGTGGCCTAGTCGTCGCCCTGCATGGCGGCGGCGAGCTTGTCGTAATATTTGGCGACCAGATCGATATTGCCCTTGTTCTCGATGGCCGGCGGCGGCGCCTTCAGGGCCGCGTTCAGGTCGGCAAGCGCGGCCTGCTTGTCCTTGGCGGGCATCTTCTTGTCGGCCTGCACCGCGGCGATCTGCTGCTTGAAGATCGCTTCGGGGCCGACATATTTCTTGGCCTGCGGATCAAAGCCTGACAGCACCAGCATGATATTGCCGACAACGTCGTTGTATTCGGCGTAGCTGGCAAAGCCGTTCTTCTTGGCCACGCCGTCCAGCTGCGTAATAACCTTGGGATCGGGCTTGTCCGGCGCCTGCTCCGGCAGCTTGTCGGTGATGGCGTCGAGATCCTTCTGCGCCGCCAGCACCTGGTCGATCTGCTTGTCGGTGAGCGCCATCTGCTTCGGCGGCGGCGCGTCCTGCGCAGGCGCCGCGGTGGGCGCGGCCGGCGGTGCAGCCTGCGCGGCGGTGGGCTGTTTTGGGGCTTGAGCAAAAGCGGCAGTGCCGGCGACGGTCGCAAGACAAGCGATGCCAATGGCAGTCACGGCGGGGCGGATCTTGAAATTCATGCAGGTCTCCTCGGCTGGGCGCGATCCCACGGCGTTGGTCGCGCGGGGCGAGCCCGGTGGTCAGGCTCGGTCAGGTGAGGATCGGAGCATGGCGCTGAATCGTGGCTGAATGATTTTCAATGCGCCGGCCGCGGATGCAGGTCGCAGCCCGCATAAGCGCAGCGACATGCGGTCGGCAGCCGGATCGGCGCGGCGTTGACGCCCGCCTTGTCCCGCCGTCGCTTCGTTCGTGCGGGCTACGGTCTGGCGTTGGTCGACGCAAACGCAAAACGCCGCGCTCATTTCCGAGCGCGGCGTTTTGTTTGGTGATGTCATCGTGTGAGGGTCTTTGTCCTTTGCAGGCCTGGCAGCGACCTACTCTCCCAGGGCTTAAGCCATAGTACCATTGGCGCTGAGGAGTTTAACGGCC
>JBEVEC010000277.1:0-6498 GCA_040512975.1 Tardiphaga sp.
GCTTCGGCGGTGCGCATGCGGCGCTGGCCTTCGAAGTGGAACGGCTTGGTGATAACACCGACGGTCAGGATGCCCATGTCGCGCGCGGCCTTGGCGATGACCGGAGCAGCACCGGTGCCGGTGCCGCCGCCCATGCCGGCGGTGACGAACACCATGTTGGCGCCCGTGAGGTGATCACGCAGTTCGTCGATCACTTCCTGGGCGGCGGCAGCGCCGACATCCGGCTGCGAGCCGGCGCCAAGGCCCTGGGTCACCTGGGTACCCATCTGCACGATGCGCTGCGCCTTCGACATGGTCAGCGCCTGCGCGTCCGTGTTGGCGACGACGAAGTCGACACCCTGCAGACCGGCGGTGATCATGTTGTTGACGGCATTGCCGCCGGCGCCACCGACACCAAACACGGTAATCCGGGGCTTGAGCTCGCTGATATCAGGAACGTTGAGATTGATGGTCATGAGTTTGTGCCTCTCGTATTACGCGCGCGTTGTTTGGTCGAACCGGCGGATGCAGACCGCAGGCTTCGGAGTGAGATCGTGCATTGCCCGGTGAAGTGTCATCAGAAACCCTCGCGAAGCCATCGGCCGACCTTTCCGAAGTAGCCGTTGTCGGTGCCGGTCTTGAGCTGCCGCGTGTAGCGCGGCTCGACATGCTCGAGATGGGCAAATTGTGGATAGACCAGCAGGCCCGAAGGCACGGCAAACGACGCGCTCTTTGCCTCAGCCGGCAAGCGCCCGAAACCGAGCGGACGGGCGACGCGCACGGAGCGGCCGAGAATCTGCGACCCGAGTTCGGCGAGGCCGGTGAGCTGCGAGGCGCCGCCCGACAGCACCACACGAGCGCGGGGTTCCGCGGCGAACGGCGAATCCGCCAGCCGGTCCCGGACCATCTCGAAAATCTCCTCAGCCCGCTGTCGCACGATATTGGCGATCGTTGCCCGGGACACGACCTGCGGGAAGTCGCGGTCGTTGTCGCCGGCGGTGGGAACATTCATCAGTTCACGCGTATCGGAGCCGCCTGTCAGCACCGTGCCATATAACGTCTTGATTCGCTCGGCATCCGCGATACAGGCGCCAAGGCCCCGGGCCAGGTCCATCGTGATGTGCTGGCCGCCGACGGCGAAGCCCGAGGCGTGCACGAAGCGGCCGCCGGAGAAGGTCGCAATGGTCGTCGTCCCCGCGCCCATTTCGACCACGGCGGCACCGAGATCGGTCTCGTCGTCGGTCAGGACCGAAAGCCCGGCGACGTAAGGCGCGGCAGCCATCGCCTCGACGTTGAGATGGCAGCGCTCGACGACCAGCATCAGGTTGCGCGCCACCGTGGCGTCGGAGGTGACGACATTCATGTCGACGCCGAACTGCGCGGCGACCATGCCCTTGGGGTCCCGGATACCTTTGACGCCGTCGAGCGAATAGCTCACCGGCAGCGCGTGCAGAACGGTGCGGCCCGGCGGCGTGGCGTGGCGCATGCCGGTCGACGTTACGCGCGCGATATCGCCCGCGTTCACTGCGCCACCCTTGATATCGGCGGAGGCCTCGATCAGTTGGCCCTGCAGGCGGCCAGCGGACACCGACAGCAGCACGGACTCGACGCGCACCTTGGCCATGCGCTCGGCGAGCGACACGGCGTGGCGCACTGCCTGCTCGGCTTCACCCATGTCGACCACCGCGCCCGACTTCACGCCGCGCGACTGGATCTGGCTGTAGCCGATCAATTCCACCGCGTGGCTGCGGCCGCGCAGCGCATCGCTGGGCGAACACGGCTTCAGGCGCGCGATCATGCACGCGATCTTGCTTGTGCCGATATCGAGCGACGCCACCAACGCCGTTCGATTGGCCGGCATCTGGCGCGTCTTCGGCGCCTGGTTACGATCAAGACCGGTCATGCCGCGCCAGCCTTCTTCTTGTCAGCTTTGTCTTTGAGCTTGAATGCGTCGTCGCGCGCCTTGAAGGCGTCGTCTGACAGCCGCACCGTCAGGCGATCCGGCAGCCGCATGTCAACCGCGACGATATCGCGCGAGAACAGGCGAGCGTCCTGATCGAGCTGGCTCAGCGTCGCCAGCGCATTGCCGATGTCGTTCTCCGGCAGGCGGATATCGAGGCCATTGCTGAGGCGCAGGTTCCAGCGGCGCTCGCCGACATAGATCGCGGCGCGGGTCATGCCGCGGACCAGCGGGTAGCGGTCGAGCAACGCGAGAAAATCCTTCGCCTTGGCATCGGCGCCCTTGCCCACCACCTGCGGCAGCGAGACGAAACGGCTCGACACGTAATTTTCCAGCACGGCGCCGTCATCGGCGATCACCGACAGCTTGCCGTCTTCCTGCCACAGCGCGAAGGCGGTGCGCTCGGTCACGTCGATCTGCAGACGGTCCGGATACAGCTTAAGCACGTTGGCTTCCGCGATCCACGGATTGGCCTTCAGCTTGTCGCGCACCACGGCGGCATCGAGGAACAGCAGCGAGGAGCGTCCATTGACGCCGCCGATCGCCAAGATCTCGTCCTGGGTCAGCTGCTTGCGGCCATTGAGGATCACCGAGGCGATGCGGAAGCCGGCGGCATTGGCCGCGGCGTTGCGCGTGTCGCTGAGCACCTCGATCATTTCGTCGACGTGATTGCCCTTGACCACGCCCAGCGCGACGCTGCCGATCAGCATCAGCACGGTGGCGGCAATGCCGACCCGGCGCGGCACATGGCGCTCCAGCCAGATGATGACACGGTTGGTGCTGGGCTCGCGAACCGGCGCCTTGCGGGGACCGTTCTTTGACAGGAGACGGCCAAGCGGCGCTAGCCGCTCGCGCAGCAGAATGCCTGCACCGATGGCCGCCATCTTCAGATCAGCTTGGGGCCCCGGCGATCGAACCGATCGGGTGAGGCGTCCTGCACCATCCATTGCACGAGCTCGTCAAGGTTATGCCCACATCCGCGCGGGCTTTGGCGCCGTTGACGTCTCGGTCTGCCGGGATGGTTGTTGGCCGAAACAGGCCCATTCCATCGATACGCGTCGTTACGGAACTCCCGCACGGGTCACGCCTTGACAGCCAAGCGCAACATGCGCCGCCAGCGTTAACTTCGGGCTTCCTGGTAAACAAAGTGTAAAGGACCATCACCCAGGACGGAATTTGATGCGTCTGTGGAAGAGTTTAGGCGGTGCGTTGCAAATCGGTTTGGAGGAACCGGAACGGCCCGCGGTTGACGCGCCGGGTTGCTGAACTTCAACAAATTAATCAATCGTTGCAGCTTGTTCCCTCTCCCGCTTGCCGGAAGAGGTCAAAAGCAGCGTCCGAAAAACGCACGAAGCGCCTACCCGACCGCTCGCTTTACGGCCAGATCGATCTGGCCATTCAGGAAATCCACGAAGCTGATGCCCTGGGCGCCGAGCGCCTTGGGGTAGAGCGAGGCCTTGGTCAGGCCCGGCAAAGTGTTGGTTTCCAGATAGATCGGGCCGTTGGCCGACACGATGAAATCGGAGCGCGAATAGCCGGCGCAGGACATCGCGCGGTGCGCCTTGACCGCAAGATCCATGATCCCGGCGCTGACCTCGGGCGAAAACCGGCCCGGGCATATCTCCTGGGTTGATTTGGCGAGATACTTCGCCTCGTAGTCGAAGCCGCCATCGGCCGGGATGATCTCGATCGGCGGCAGCGCGATCAGCGAACCATCGGCCTGCTCCAGCACGCCGCAGGTCGCCTCGATGCCGGCCACGAACGGCTCGATGACGTAGTCTTCGACCTTGGCCGCGTTGCGCACTGCGACCAAATCCTGCGAGCCGTTGACAAAAAAAAGTCCGTAGCTCGAACCGTCGCGCGACGGCTTGGCGATCAATTTGCCATGTTCGGCCAAAGCCGCTTCCATCTCGTCCAGCGCAATGCCGCCGGCGATGGGGACGCCGGCCAACGCGGCAAAGCGCTTGGCGCCGACCTTGTCGAAGGCGAGATTCGACGACGCCGAACCCGAGCCGGTGAACGGAATGCCGCGCATCTCGCACATCACCTGCAGTTCGCCGTTTTCGGCACTGCCGCCGTGCAGGCCGAGCACCAGCAGGCGTTGCTCTGACCTTGCCCGGTCGAGCGCCGCGGTGATCGGGCCGATTGATTCGCCGTCGGCCGTGAACGGCTCTTCGAACGGCCGGTCATGCGCGAGCAAGGCCTTCGACGTGGTGGCGTGAACGCTGTCGTCGACATCCCAGAACCACAGATCCGCGTCCGGCAGCGCCCCATGCAGCGCCTGGGCGGTGGCGACCGACACCAGCCGCTCCTTGTTGAGGCCGCCAAACAGGATGGTGGTGCGCTGGTCGCCTGAAGTCTCGGTCATCATATCCTCTGTGCGGAGCGGGAGTCGCAGCGGGTCGACAAGGCATTAGCATCGCTTGCCGAGTCAGATAATGCCTTGTCGCGGGCCATTGCGCGAGCCCGCAGCAACGTCCACGGACCCGTCGGCATGATCAGAGCCTGGCTCGATTTCTCCATCTTCGGCACCTTCGCGACGCTGATGCTGCTGTATTACGGCGCGGCCGTCGCGCTGGTGGCGATCACCTCGCTGCAGCGGCTGCAGCCGGGCCTGAAGTCGCTGCACGGCATCGTGGCGCCGTTTTTCTCGTCGGTTGCGATCCTGTTCGGCCTGCTTACCGGATTTCTCGCCAATGACATCGGCGAGCGCAATCGGCAGGCGGTCCGCGCGGTGCAGACCGAGGCCGGCGAGATCCGCAACATCTACACCCTGAGCGTGGCCTCGGCGATCGACATGTCGGCGATCCGGATCGCGCTGAAGGCGTTCGTCACCTCGGAAGTGAACGAGGAATGGCCGGCGATGCTGCGCAACGAACCCTCGCCGCGCACCAGCGTGGCCTATGACAGCCTGCTCCGCGAGATCAGCGAGCCGTCGCTGTCACGCGACGCCAGCGCCGTGGTGCACGGCGCGATGATGGCCGCAGCGGTCCGCACCGGCACCGCGCGCAACGACCGGCTGAGTCTCTCGACGGACCACACCAATGAGCTGAAATGGACCTCGGTGCTGCTGCTCGGCCTGATCACGCAACTCGCGTTGTGCCTTGTGCATCTGGAGCGGCCGCGCGCGATGCTGGTGGTGCTGCTGGTGTTCGGCAGCGGCGCTATCGTGGCGCTCGGCCTGGTCGCACTGCAGGAGCGTCCGTTCGAGGGTGCGTTCCGGGTGTCGCCGGCGCCGCTGGAGCGGCTCCTGGCATTGAGCGAGGCCGGACCTGCATCGGCACTGCCGCCCGCGCCGAAGTAAGGCTGTAGCCCGGATGGAGCGAAGCGCAATCCGGGACAGCAGCGCCACGTCTTGTGAGTCCCGGATTGCGCTGCGCTCCATCCGGGCTACGACATTACTTGAACCGGTACGCCGATCCGCTTGATTTCCCAATGCAGATCGATGCCGGACTGCGCCAGCACCCGCGCCCGCACGGTCTCGCCAAGCTCTTCGATATCGGCCGCAGTGGCCGTGCCGGTGTTGATCAGAAAATTGCAGTGCATCTCCGACACCTGCGCGCCGCCGACCCGCAACCCGCGGCAGCCCGCGGCATCGACAAGCTTCCAGGCGGAGTGACCAGGCGGATTCTTGAAGGTCGAGCCGCCGGTTTTTTCCCGCACCGGCTGCGCGGTCTCGCGATGGCGCTGCACCTCTTCCATCCGCGCGCGGATCGCCGCGGGCTCGGCGATGAGACCGCGGAACGTCGCGGAGGTGAAGATGATCGACGGCGGGACGCCGGAATTGCGGTAGACGAACTGCATGCCGGCATTGTCAAAGGTGTGCCGGGTGCCGTCGCGGCCGATGCCCGTGGCGGTGACCAGCACGTCCTTGGTCTCGCCGCCATTGGCCCCGGCATTCATCCGCAGCGCGCCACCGATCGAGCCGGGAATGCCAAAGTAAAATTCGAGCCCGCCGATGTTGGCCGCCGCCGCGACCTCCGCAATGCGCTTGTCGAGCGCGGCAGTGCCCGCGGTGACGGTGTCACCGTCAGCCGACGCCGCGCCGAAGCCGCGCGGGCTCAGGCGAATGACGACGCCGGCAATGCCGCCGTCGCGTACGATCAGGTTGGAGCCGACGCCGACGACGGTGACGGGGATGTCGGAGGAGAGTTTTGAAAGGAAGTAAGCGAGGTCGTCTTCGTCCGCCGGCGTAAACAGCACCTGCGCGGGGCCGCCGACGCGAAACCAGGTCAGCGGCGCGAGGGACTCGTTGGCCAGCAGCCGCCCGCGCAAGGCGGGCATGGCGGATTTCAGATCGAGCGTGATGTCAGGAAAGGTCATGATGCGATCAATACCGAGCCACGCGCAGTCTTCCCCTCCCCCCTCGGGGGGAGGGTGGCGCGCAGGCGCCGGGTGAGGGGGAGCCACAGAGGGATCGCCGCTGTGGCGGGCCAACAACACAAAACAAACCCCCAAGGGGGGGGGTGTGCCCCCGTTGGGGAGGGGCCGGGTTTGTGGAAAATAAAACCCCCAACACCACGCCGGAAAAAGGTTAGGCACCGAGGAAGGGCCCATCG
>JBEVEC010000168.1:0-10213 GCA_040512975.1 Tardiphaga sp.
CACCTCGGCTTCGGCGTCACCTGCGCGTTGACCTACGAGCATCCGTTTCCGTTCGCGCGCCGACTCTCGACCCTCGATCACCTGACGCGCGGCCGCATCGGCTGGAACATTGTCACCGGCTATCTCGACAGCGGCGCGCGCGGCATGGGCTTCGCCGCCGGCCGCGCGCATGACGACCGCTACGACGTCGCCGAGGACTTTCTCGCCGCGGCCTATAAATTATGGGAGGGAAGCTGGCAGCAGGACGCGGTGCAACGCGACCGCGCCACCGGGGTGTTCACCGATCCCAGCAAGGTGCACCGCATCCGCCACGACGGCCCGCATTACCGCGTCGACGGCATTCATCTGTCCGAGCCTTCGCCGCAGCGGACGCCGCTGCTGTATCAGGCCGGCGCTTCAAAGCGCGGCCGCGCTTTTTCGGCCAAGCATGCCGAGGCGATCTTCCTCAATGGCCAGACCAAGCCGATCCTTGCCAAGGCGGTGCGCGAGATCCGCACCGCTGCGAAGGAATTCGGTCGCGATCCCACCGACATCAAGATCTTTTCCGGCCTGGTCGTGATCGTGGCGCCGACGCGCGCGGAGGCGCGTGACCTGCACGCCGACTACAGCCGCCACGTCGATCAGCAGGGCCAGTTCGCGCTGCTGTCGGGCTGGACCGGGATCGACTTCTCCGGCTACAGCCCGGACCAGGCGCTGCAATATGTCGAGAGCAACGCGATCCAGTCGATGGTCGACAACCTCACGCTTCACAGCGACACGCCGCCGCGGATCGGCGATCTCGCCAGCCTGAGCGCGATCGGCGCGCGGGCGCCCTACGTGGTCGGCTCGCCGCAGGATGTCGCCGACGAACTCGCCGACTGGGCCGAACAGACCGATATCGACGGCTTCAACCTCGTCCGCCTGGTGGCGCCGGAATCGCTTGAGGCCTTTGTCGATCTCGTGGTGCCCGAACTGCAATCGCGCGGGCTCTACAAGACCGCCTACGATTCAGGGACGCTGCGCGAGAAGCTGTTCCCCGGCCGCGGCGCGCTGCTGCACGCCACCCATCCGGGCGCGCAGTATCGCCGCTGACCTGCCTGCCGCTACCACGCGGGCAGATAGGCGCCCTTGAACCGCGTCAGGATGAACTGCTTCACCGGCTCCGAGTGATAGGCATCCACCAGCTTCGCCACCCATGGCCTGGCCTGATCCTCCTCGCGCACGGCGATGATGTTGACCCAGGGGCTTTCCAGCGGCTCCTTGATCAGGCTGTCGCGCACGGGATCGAGGCCGGCCTGCACGGCGTAATTGTTGTTGATGGCGGCCGCATCGACATCGGCCAGCGATCGCGACAGTTGCGCGGCATCGAGCTCGACGAATCTGAGCTTTTTCGGATTGTCCGCGATGTCGATGATCCCCGCCGTCACGCTGGTGGGATCGCGCAGCTTGACGACGCCGTTGCCGGCCAGGATCTGCAGCGACCGTGCGCCATTGGTGGGATCGTTCGGGATCGCCACCGTGGCGCCGCTGGGGATATCGGCGAAGCTCTTGTACTTCTTCGCATAGAAGCCCATCGGCGAGACCGTCGTATAGGCCACCTTGACCAGCTTCCAGCCGGTTTTGGAGATCTGATTCTTCAGATAGGGCTCGTGCTGAAACGAGTTGGCCTCGAGATCCTTGTTGGCCAGCGCCTGGTTCGGAAATACGTAATCGGTGAATTCCACCACCTTGATGTCGAGCCCGCGCTCGGCGGCGACCTTCTTCACGACGTCGAGAACCTCCGCATGCGGGCCCGCGGTGACGCCGACGCGGATGGTCGCCGGCTCCTGCGCATGCGCGGCAGGCAATCCCGCGGCCATCCCCATCAGGAGCCCAGCCGCGAGGCTGCCGAGCATTCCAATTTGACGCCACAAGGTGATGGCCGAAACCATGGTTCTTTCCTTTGCCGGATGAACGTCGACGATGCCGCCACGGCCGGCGGCACCATCTGCTTCAGAGCTGAACGGGGATGAGGTGGTTGAGCGCGATCAGGATGACCAGCAGTACGATGCCCGTGCCGAGACTCCAGGCGATCAGCTTCTTCTCCACCGGCAGCAGCGGCTCGACGCCGTCGCTGTGCAGTTCGTGATTCAGGTCCGATTCCGACATGGACGTATCCTCCTGTGCGATCAGCTGGCGAGCGGCGGCTTGAGGCCGCTAAAGAACAGCCATGAGATGAGAAGCCCGACCCAGATCACGAAGCCGAACAGGCTGACGAAATAGACCGCGGCGAGTTTGCCGAAGCCCTGCTGCCAGAGTTTTCGAAAATCCGACAGCACGCCGATCGAGAAGAAGGTGAGGATGAAAAAGATCACGCGGAAAATATTGGCTTCGCCCGCTGCGGCCGGCAGCGCCTTGGCAATGTCCGGCGTGGAGCCCACCGCGAGCCACAGCGACACCGCGAAGACGAAGATGAAGCCCAGAATGAATTTTGGAAACCGCTGCCAGATCTCGCCGGGCTTCGCCTTGTCCGGTCCCTTGTCGATGTGGTTGGTCCAGATATAGCCGAGGATGAACGCCCAGATGCCGATGAAGATATCGATGAAGATCTTGACCGTGGTCGTGGTGGCCAGGATCCAGCCGGGCTGGTAGCGGATGCCTTCGGCGGCGGCCTTGGCGAGGATCAGCGATTCCGTGATGCCGCCGCCGGCGACCGCCGCGCCGTCGGTCTTGATGGCGAGGCCGATCCAGGCGCCGGCCACCAGCGGCTCCTGCCACAGGAAGGTCTGCGCCAGGAACGGCAGGATCAGGATCTCCACCACCGCAAACACGACCACCAGCGACGATACCAGGATCGGCACCGCCGGCCGCGCGCGAATGGCGCCGCCGGTGGCGATCGCCGCGGCGACGCCGCAGATCGAGATGCCCGACGCCAGCGGCACCGACCATTCGCGGCTGAAGCCGAACCATTTTCGCGCGATGTAATAGACCACGGCCCAGTAGATCAGATAGGCCTCGATGATCGCCGCGGCGCCGCGAATGAGCAGCGATGACGCGAGGCTGAGGCGACCCGCCGCCGTCACCGCCACGGTGGTGCCGAGGATGACGATGGCAATCTTGATGTAGAGTTCGGGACGGATGGCATCCTTCATCCAGTGGGCGAAGCGCGGAAAGAAGTTCGAAATCACAAGGCCTGCCAGCAGCGCCACGACGAAGCCGCCTTCATTGGTCAGCTTCAGCGACCAGGAGACGCCGAATTTGGCCTGCTCGGCCGGCGTCACCGCGGCGATATAGGCGTAGCTGCCGAGAATCCAACTCGCATAGGCGATCGCGAACACTACCGTGAAAGCGATGGCGAAGCGCCGGACGTCGGCGCCGAGCGCCGCGACGCCCGCGCTCAGCACCAAGAGCAACGCCAGCCAGGTCGCCAGCAGCGAGCCTGCGCCACCCAGCGCACCAAAGGCCTTGGCGAACGGCGCCAACGCCGTGGAGACGTCGCTATAGACGGAGGTGGTGACGGCCCAGCCCAGCAGGTCGGTGCCGGTGACGCTGACGAGCGCCAGCGCGAACACCAGGAGGCCGATGATGACGGCGAGCCAGTCCTCGTTGAGATAGGTCCGGACGGCGATCCGGTCCGATCCGTCCGCTGCAATATCCGCCATGTCAGAAGCCCCCGCTCATGCACGCGCGGGCACCGTGGCGCGCGAACATTCATTCACCTGCGACAGACAATTTGTCGCAGCGCCGAATATGCCGAGGAAGTGTCACCCGCCGCAATCCTGCAGCATTCCATTGTTGATCGGGATCAAACACGTTTCTGCTGCGCAGGCACGGTGCGATAGCATAAAGATAGTTGCGACCGACATTGGCGCCATTCGCGCCCGTCGCTGCGCTGTACTTTGCCTGCGCTGATCGGGGCTTCGATCGCCAAACAGCTATTCATTCGCCGGACATGCCGTGCGGCAGCGCCATCCTGATGGCCGCGGTCGCGAATTTGGATGGCCATTTCATTGACGAACATGCGCCATCGCCCGATATTCAATACGACCAACCGTGACATTCGGAGCGCCCGATGACCGCATATGACCGACGCGTCGTGAGCCAGTTGCGCAAGTGCGTGACGGGCCGCTGCGTGTCCGCGGCGACCGGGGCGTGTTGTTGATCCCGGCTTAATCCCACTCCCCCTGCCTCATCAACATTCCGCCAGATCGCCGCGCACGCGGTGAAGGAGCTCGCATGTCCAACGCATTCGTCATCGAAGTTTTCAACCAGACCGCCGGCATCGTCGTCGCCGAGGATCGCGGCTTTCGCTTCTTCTCGTCGAAGCGCGCCTTCGATCCGCTCGAGGGCGGCCATTTCGGCTCCGCCCGTGCCGCGGAGCGCGCGGCCAAGGCGCTGGTGGAGCAAGGCAACGGCGCCCGGCGAGCGCGGCCCGCTGCGACCTGACCGGTCGGCGAAGAATGTTCTCGTGCGTGGCCCGCTTGCAGAATGAACCGACCGCAGCAGCCCCCCTGAACGAACGGATCGTCGTTATTTTTTGGCGCGCTTGCGCCGACGATCCGTTTGCCTTTGGTTATTGAGATGAACCGCCGAGACACTTTGATGCGCGACCTCTTTCAAGACGCACAGGCCAAGGTCCAGACACGCCGCGTGTCGGACCGCAGCGCCGAGCTGATCAACACCATCGCCGTCTACGGCGCTTTGGCCTTCATCGCCGCGATCATTCTCGGAACGGTTTCCGTTCACTCCTGAGCACCCTGTTGCCCGACATGGCCATGCCGGACGCGAAGCCCCCAGCTTCTTGTTGGCCGATAGCGGGCACGATAGGCTCCCCGTCCCCTTCCTGATCGAGCAGCCCTTGGCGTCGCGCCCGGACTGCCTCGCCTGACCTACCTGCGCGCGGCGGACCGCGGCGGTTCGCCCCGATGGAGTTGCACATGAGCGGCGGTTCGGATTTTCTCTGGTACATTCCCAATGACGTCAAAGCCGGTCATCGCGGCGATGTCGCCAGCGCCGACCACAACAGCGTCGAGACGCTGACGGGCCAGGCTCTGGCGCTGGAGCGGCACGGCTGGCAGGGCGCGCTGATCGGCACCGGCTGGGGCCGGCCGGACACGTTTACGGTGGCATCGGTGCTGACGGCGCGGACCACGCGCTTCGAGCCGCTGATCGCCATCCGTCCGGGCTACTGGCAGCCGGCGCATTTCGCCTCCGCGGCCGCCACGCTCGATCAGCTGTCCGGCGGACGGGTCCGCGTCAACATCGTCTCCGGCAAGGACAATCTCTCCGCCTATGGCGACGAGGAAGCGGACTCCGCGCACCGCTATGCGCGCACCAAGGAGTTCATGCGCCTGACCCGGCGGCTGTGGACCGAGGAGAATGTCAGCTATTCCGGCGCGCATTTTCGCGTCTCCGGCTCGACCGCCGCGCCGCGCCTGGTGCCGCGCGAGGGGCGCCGGCATCCAAAACTGTATTTCGGCGGCGCGTCCGAGGCGGCGGAGCAGGTCGCGGCCACCGAGGCCGATGTGCAGTTGTTCTGGGGCGAGCCGCTCGACGACGTGAAGCAGCGGATCGAACGGCTGAAGGGCCTCAGCCGAAGCCTCGACCGCGATCTTCCGCCGCTGGAATTCGGCCTGCGGATCACCACCCTGGTCCGCGCCACGTCGGCGGAAGCCTGGGCGGCGGCGGAGGCCAAGGTGGCCGAGATGGCGAAGGCGGCCGGCGCCGGCTGGAACGATCACGGCCCGGCGGTCGCCATCGGCCAGCGCCGCCTGCTTGACCTGCAGGCCCGCGGCGAGGTGCTTGACGACAACCTCTACACCACACCCGGCAAATTCGGCGCCGCCGGCGCCGGCACCACATGGCTGGTCGGATCCGCCGAGGAGGTCGCGAGCTCATTGCGAAAATATCGCAGCCTCGGCATCCGCACGTTCATCTTGTCGGACACGCCCTATCTGAGGGAAATTGAACGCCAGGGCGAAACGCTCCTCCCGTTGCTGCGGGAGTGAGCGGCCTCAATCAAGCTTCTCCACGTTCCAGAACACCGGAATGGCGGCGCCCGGCAGCAGGCCCTTGATGGACTTGCGCCATGCGGACGGCACATCGAAATAGCCGAACGGAATATAGGCGACCTGGTCATAGGCGCGGATCTGGATCGCCTCGGCGATGCGCTTCTGGTCCTCGATCGAGGACGCCCGGCTGTAGTCGTCGCGCAGCTTTTCCATTGCGCTGTCTTCGTACCAGCCGAACCAGCCGTTGTTTTTGCCGCGTCCGTTGGTCGCGATGTTGACCAGCGGATTCAGCACGTCGCCGCCGCCGAACAGCGAAAAGAACATGCTCCATCCGCCCTCTTTCGGCGGTCGCTGCACGGCGCGGCGGCCGACGATGGTCTGCCAGTCGAGGGTCATGATCTCGACCTTGAAGCCGGCTTCGCGCAGCAGCTGGGCGGACATGGTGGCCTGGGCCATCAGGAACGGGATGTCCGACGCGCCCATCATCACCACGGGCGAACCGTCGTAATGGTTGGCCGCCAGCAGCCGCTTGGCTTCGGCCATGCCGGTGCCTTTGACCAGCGTCTCCGATCCCGCGTCGGTCGCCAGCGGCGTGCCGCATCCGAAGATCGCCCCGCACAGCTTGTAGTATTTCGGGTTTCCGACGACGGCGTTGAGCATGTCCGTCTCGTTCAGCGCCAGGAACGCCGCGCGACGAAGCTGCTGGTTGTCGAATGGCGGGTAGAGGAAATTCATGCGGGCAAAGGGGATATTGCCGAGCACGCTGAGCGAGCCGAGCTCGATGCTCTTGTCGGCGGCGAGCGCCGGCAGCAGATCGGCGGGCGGCAGTTCGAACAGGTCGATCTCGCCGGCCTGCAATGCACTGACGGCGGTCTGGGCGTCCGGCATCGTGACCCATTCGACGCGATCGACCTTTACGACCTTGCCGCCCGCCGTCCAGCTCGCCGGTTCGGCGCGCGGCACGTAGTCGGTGTTCTTGACGTAGACGGCTTTGACGCCGGGCTGGAATTCCGCGCTGACAAAGCGGAAGGGCCCGGATCCGATCTGCTCCGGAACGGGCTTGTCCGCCGGTGTTTCGGCGAGCCGCTTCGGCATCATGAACGGAACGTTGTAGGACGGCTTGGCGATCGACTCCAGAACTTGGGCGTAAGGCTCCTTCAGGCGCAGCACGATGGTCTTCGGATCGGCCGCCTCGATCGACGCGGTAAGATCCATCAGCTTTTGGCCCATGCTGTCGCGCTGACCCCAGCGCTTCAGCGATGCGACGCAATCCTCGGCGGTCACGGGCGGACCGTCATGCCACTTCAGCCCGTCACGCAGCATGAAGGTGTAGGTCAACCGGTCGTCCGAAACCTTCCAGTCCGCCATCTGCGGCTGGACCTTCATGTTGGCGTCCAGGGCAAGCAGCGTGTCGTAGATCATGTAGCCATGATCACGCGTGATCTGCGCGGTCGTGATGATCGGGTCGAGGACGCGGAGGCTTGAATGCATGACCGCGGTGAGCGTCTTCGCATCGGCTGCCGATGCACCGAACAGAACAGCCGCGGCGACGGCCGTCGACAGCAGTTTGATCAACCCCGATCTGCGAAACGTGTCAGTCATGGATGCGCTTTCCTGCCGCGGCATTATTCACCAGCGAGGGGAGCCGGCAGCAGAATTCAGCAAAAGTCGTGCCATGACTTCGTGGAGGCACCGGGTACCGCATCCAATGTCCTGCGAAATCATTCTCAAAAAGCTTTGCGCCAAATGCAGCGCCGCTCGCTGCAACGGCAAATCCGAACGCTGCAGCCTGCGCGCTGCGGCAGCGGATGTTCAGCGAGGCCGTGGCCAAAAAGGCAGCGCCGAATGCTCACAAAGCACGCCGGCGCGGAAGGAGCGCGTCGCGAAATCCAGCCCGTCGATCCGGCCGAACTCCCCGTCGATCGCGTCGAACGGTTCTGCAACCTGCTTCGGATCGGAACTGTCGGGGCGGACGGCCAGGGCCCGGCATCCCGTCTTTCACGTTCGCCGCAACCTTGAGAGCCTCCACATCACGGAGATGAAGGTCATCGCAACGTCGTCCGAGGTGAGGGAGAGATAGCGCGCCCCTCCGAATAGCCCCGTTCCCTGTGGTATCCAATCAATCCAATCTTAGGATATTTCTGGCAGTTTCAGCGGAAATCCGCGCGTTAGCGCATGGTCACGTTTCACGTGAGGACAGCGCCTTGCCGACACCATTTGCCATTCAACGTCGTTATTGCATCGCCATTTTCGTGCTCGCTGGAGCGACGCTGTCGTACCAGGTGCTGATCACGCGCTTCTTCAGCGTCATGCTGTACTATCACTTCGCGTTCGCCGCGATTTCCTTCGCCATGCTCGGGCTGACCCGCGGCGCCATCGAAGTCTACGGCAAGCCGGCGCGCTACGCGCCCGAACGGGTTGCCGCGGAATTCTCCCGCCATGCGGCATTGTTCGCGTCGTCCAGCGTCGCCGCCATGATCGTGTTTCTCTGCATCCCCCTGCTGGTGCCCGAACAACACGTCGCCGTGGCGCTGGCGATCGCCACCTTCGCATTCGTGGTTCCGTTCACCGAAAGCGGCATCTGCATCACCCTTTTGCTGACCCGCCTGCCCTATGCCGGCGGCTGGCTCTATGCCGCCGACCTGTCCGGCGCCGCGCTCGGTTGCCTCGGTGTGATCTTCGTGCTGCTGATGATCGATCCGGTCAGCGCTGCGTTCTGGATCGGCGCCCTGGCCGCCGCTGCAGGCTGGATGGTGGCGCGCCATGGCGGCGATCGCGAAAGCCTGCGCCTCAGCTGCATCGTGGCATTGGTGCTGGCCGCCATCGCCACCGTGCATACCGGACTTGCTCTTTCCGGCAAGGATCATATCGGCGTGGTCTGGGCCAAGGGCGTGCCGCAGACCGGCACTCTGTTCGAACGCTGGAACACCTATTCGCGCGTCCGGGTCATGGGGCTCGGCGAAGGCCCGCCGCTCGGCTGGGGCTACGCGCACCCGCAGCAGGCCACCATCGACCAGCACCGCCTCGATATCGATGCCGACGCGGCGACGGTCATCACCAGGTTCAACGGCGACCTCAGCAAGCTGTCCTATCTGCAGGATGACGTCATTAACGCCGCCTATCTGGTGCAGAAGCCGGGCGATGTCGCCGTGGTCGGCGTCGGCGGCGGCCGTGATATCCTGTCCGGCCTGTATTTCGGCGCCAAGACCATTCGCGGCATCGAGATCAATCCGGCCATCTTCGAAGTGCTCACCGACAAGTTCGCCGAGTTCTCCGGGCATCTCGACCGTGCGCCCGGCGTCAAGCTCGTGAATGCCGAAGCGCGCAGCTATATCAACCACTCGCCGGAACGGTTCGACCTGGTGCAGATCTCGCTGATCGACACCTGGGCGGCCACCGCCGCCGGCGGCCTGACCCTGACCGAGAACCGGCTGTACACCGTGGAAGCCTGGGGCGACTTCTATCGCGCGCTCAATCCAGGCGGCATGCTGTCGGTGTCGCGCTGGTACGACCCCAAGGATCACCGCGGTGAATTCTATCGCCTGGTCGCGATCGCGTCGGCTGCGCTGCAGAACAAGGGCGTGCCGGCCGCCGAATTGACCAACCACATCGTCGCGCTGAACGTCGACAACATCGTCACCGTGATCAGCCGGCCCGACGCGTTCACGGCAGCGCAGTGGGAAGCCGCGAAAGCCCGCGTGCAGGCGCAGGGCTTCAAGATCCTGCTGGCGCCCGGCATGGCGTTCGATGACGTCACCACGACGATCCTGTCCGGCAAGGCGGATGCGGCCTATTTCAATTCGCTGGCGGAGAATATCGCGCCGTCCACTGACGACAGCCCGTTCTTCTTCTATACCGCCCGGCTCGGCAACTTCTTCACCAAGCCCTCGACGGTGCTGTCGAACAACAACTCGGCGATCAGCATCACCCTGTCTTTGGTGCTGGTGTCGCTGCTGGCCTGCATCTATTACATCGCGATCCCGTTCGCCCGCCTCGCCCGCACCATGCCGCTGGCCACGTTGACGCCGCCGGTGATCTATTTCAGCGGCATCGGCATGGGCTTCATGCTGATCGAAATCTCGCAGATGCAACGGCTGATGGTGTTCCTCGGCCATCCCGTCTACGGGCTCGGCGTGGTGCTGGTGGCGATCCTGATCTTCAGCGGCCTCGGCAGCATTACGGTGGGCGCGCAGCCGCCGCGCCCCCGCACCGTGATCATGCGCTTCGTGGCGCTGCTGGCCACT
>JBEVEC010000126.1:0-12727 GCA_040512975.1 Tardiphaga sp.
GATGTCGGCTTCGGCGTCGTGATGGACGCTGCGCGCGAGATGCGTGACCGGCTGACCAAACTCGGCATGGAAAGCTTCTGCAAGACCACCGGCGGCAAGGGCCTGCACGTGGTGGTGCCGCTGCTTCATGGCGCCAAGGACAAGGTCGACTGGAAGACCGCAAAAACCTTTGCGCAGACGGTGTGCCAGCAGATGGTGAACGAGGCGCCGGAGCGCTACCTGATCAACATGTCCAAGAAGCTGCGCGACGGAAAGATTTTTCTGGACTATCTGCGCAACGACCGCATGTCGACCGCGGTGTCCGTGTTGTCACCGCGTGCGCGGCAGGGCGCGACTGTGTCGATGCCGATCACCTGGGCTCAATTGCGCAGTGATCTCGACCCGAAGAAGTTTACGGTTCGAACTACGCCGGCTTTGTTGAAGAAGACGAAGGCTTGGGCGGGTTACGACGACGCCGCGAGCTCGATCAAGGCCGCGATCGGGAAGATGAAGTATTAACAAAAAGACTGTTATCGCCCGGCTTGACCGGGCGATCCAGTATTCCAGAGCGCACGTGTTCAACCAGATAGGCTCTGGAATACTGGATCACCCGCTTTCGCGGGTGATAACAGTTTTTTCGTTGCCAAGTCATCACACACAAAAAAAGCGCGCGACCCGGTCCCCCGGATCGCGCGCTCGTTTCAACTCAATCGCTTACAGCTTGCCGAGCAGCAGGAGGATCAGCAGGATCACCACGATCAGGCCGAGGCCGCCACCGCCGTAATAACCGGTGCCGTAGAACGGGCCGCCGCCGATGCCGCTGAATCCGCCAAGCAGGGCGATCACCAGAATGATCAAAATGATTGTACCGATAGACATGGATCTCTCCTCAGCCTGGCAGGCCACACGTCACTGCCTTCATGCGGTAAAAACGCACATGCTTGCACAAGGTTCCATGGATGAAACCCGCACGGCGACTTTCACATCGCGCGTGGAATCCCCACATGGTTGGCACATCAGGAGGATCCCATGACCGCACCGCTCGTCGTTTCAATTCCGCATAGCCTCGGCCGCGAGGAAGCCGCGCGTCGCCTCAAATCCGGTCTTGCCCGCGCGGCGTCCAGCGTGCCCGTGCTGAAGGTCGACGAGGAGCGCTGGGACGGCGACCGCATGACGTTTCGCGTGCGCGCCACGGGGCAGGCGGCGTCGGGGCAGGTCGATGTCGGCGAGAATTCGGTGCGGGTGGAAGTGGTGCTGCCGTGGCTGCTGCAGCGATTCGCGCAGGCGGCGCAGAACGCGATCAAGGCGCGCGGCAATCTGCTGCTGACGAAAAAAAGTTGAGGCGCGCTCGAGGGCGCGCTCGAATTGTTTTGCAACTTCAATAGCTATTGCAATGCACGATCAGAAGCGTGCGCCGCGAGATGATTTTCCAGACAAATGTCGTAAACGTCTCGATAATAATTTGGTGGAAAGCTGTGGTTGTGCGGAAAGAGGGAACCGATCTTCAGTCGGCACGACATCCGCCAGACCGTCCGGCCTTCGATCCCGGGCGGTCTTGTCGTTTCAAAGATGAGAGCAGCGGCCTTTCTCACCTCTCCCCGGCGGGGAGAGGTGAGACGCACCGCTGACCTTCACATCACTGCAGGCGCGTCGAACGCGTATGCTTTGGAGCTGCTGTGGCCTTCACGATCGCCACCGGCAGCTCCTTGAACAACGCCGCGACGGCGAGCTCGCTGCCGCCATCGGTCTCCGCGCCTTCAACGCTAAATCCCGGCGTGATCACGCGGGCATCGAGGGTGCTTGGGTCGAACCAGCTGCGGCCGCCTTCCGTGAACGGCGCAAAGGCGCGGGCCACCACGACGATGGCGGCGTTGCCGTGGTGCCGGCGGGCAAAGGCGATGACGTGGTCAGCATGTGGCCCGGTGACCTCGAGCGGCTCGTAGTCGCCATTGGCAAACAGCTCCGCCATCTCGTTGCGCCGCTTCAGCAGTTCGCGCGTCCAGGCGAGCTTCAGGTGTCCGTTGTCCCACTGCTGCGCCAGACCGTGCCAGTCGGGCTGCTGATACTTCTCCAGCAAGCCAGCGCGCTCGGCGAAGTCGACAGGGCGGCGGTTGTCGGGATCGACCAAAGAGAAATCCCACATCTCGGTGCCCTGATAGAAATCGGGCATGCCGGGCATGGTCGCCTTCAGCGTGATCTGGCTCAGCGAATTCAAGGCGCCGATCAGTGACGTCCGCTTCGCAAAAGTCTCGATGGCGTTGAGGAATTCGCCGGACTGCGCGGGATCGAGGATGCGTTCGAGGAAGACGTTGAGGCCCTTCTCATACGCTTCGTTCGGATTGAGCCAGCTCGTCTCCTGCTTGCCTTCCCGCGCCGCCTTCAGGGCATAGGCCTGCATGCGCTCCAGAAACACCTTGTCGCGCGGGCCGTTCGGCCACGCGCCGATCAGCGCCTGATACAGCATGTACTCGAACGGAGCGGAGGGCGATCGCAATTCGCCGTCCACCACCAGATGCGGCGCGTTCAAAAGCTTCCAGCGGCTGACCGCCGTCGCCCATTCGCCCGGGAGTTCGGCGAGCGCCAGTTGCCGCGCGCGGGCGTCTTCGCCGCGCTTGGTGTCGTGGGTTGCCGTCGAGGTCATGCCGTGCGGCCATTCCTTGAAGCGCGTTACCATCTGGTTGTGGAAGGTCGCGACCGGCATGGCCTTGGCCGACGGCTCGCCGCCGACCTCGTTGAGCGCGAGCAGGCGGTGATAGCGATAGAACGCGGTGTCCTCGAGGGACTTGGCCATGGTCGGCCCGGTGAACTGCTGCACCTTCAGCGCGAAGCGGCGCACCCGCGGCTTGCTGTGCGCGGGACGGCCGGGCTGCAGCAGATCGAGGGTCAGTGCATCGCGCAGGAAGTCGAACAGGCCTTCGTCGGTGCCGAACCAGTCGGCGCGCGCCTTCTCGATGGTCTGCGCGATCAGGCTGCGGTCGAGCGCCGTGGGGCCGGCATTGGTGAGATAGGTGCGATACACCGGGAAGTGCAGCACATAGAGCTCGAACGCCTGCCGCAGCGTGTCGGGCGAAAAGTCCCGCGTGGAGTAATGCCCGTTGGCGATGCGCGCCAGCAGACGCGTCAGCACGGTGAATTCGCTGAGCAGCAGCGTTTCCAGCACGCGGCGCTTGGCTTCCTTCAGCAGCGGATCGAATTTCGGCGAGGTGTTGCTGACCTGGCGCCATGTCTCGTCGAGCGGGCTCAAGCCCTTCTCCTCGACCAGCACCTGGGTGATGACGTTGAGCCATTCGTATCCGGTGGTGCCGTGCACCCCGGCAAGCGGCACCAGCTTCTCGTGCTCGCCGAGGATCTTCTCGATCACCACGTAGAACGGTTTTGACTTGTCGCCATGGGCCTCGCGGATCAGGCGGCGCAGCCGCTGGAAATATTGTGCGGGGTCGCGCAGGCCGTCGATGTGATCGAGCCGCAGGCCCTGAAGCTTGTCCTGTTCGATCAGCCGCTTCACCAGCGTATGGATCGCATCGAACGTGCCGGCGTCCTCGACGCGCAACCCGGCCAGCGTGTTGACGTCGAAGAAGCGGCGGTAGTTGATTTCGCTCGAGGCGAGGCGCCATTGCGCGAGCTTGTAATGCTGACGCTCCATCAGCATGTGCATCGCCTGGATCTGCGCCGGTCGGCCCTCGCCGGCGCGGTAGGCGTCGAGGCCGCGCGCGATGATGTCGGCGCTGCCGTCGATCGACGCCAGCCGCTTCTTGAAGGCCGGCGCCTCCTGGTAATTGGGATGCTTAAGCCCCTTCTGCTCGGCTGCGAGCGCAAGGATTGCCTTGCCGGCCGCCGTCTCCGCGGCGTCGGCTTCCTTGACGATGGCGCGCAGCATTTCGCTGTAGCGCTCCGGCGCGATCGGCAGCCGGTGCTCGAAATACCAAGCCGAGAACGTGCCCTCGGCCGCGTCGTATTTCAGTTCGATCTCGCCGTTGTCCAGCGCCTGGCCGTAGGACGACCCGATGATCGGCAGCAGCACCCCGCCGCGCGCGCGGTACGGCAGGGTGTCCCAGTCGATGTCGAACGAGACGGCGTGCGGCGAGGCCTGGCCCCATTCCAGCACGTCGAGCCACCACGGATTGTCGGCAAAATGCACGCCGACATGGTTGGGCACGAAATCGAGGATCAGCCCGAGATCATTCGCCTTCAGCGCCGCGCTGAGACGTTCGAAGCCCTCTTCGCCGCCGAGTTCGGGATTAAGTTTTGTGTGGTCGACGATGTCATAGCCATGGGTCGAGCCGGCCCGCGCCTTCATGAAGGGCGAGGCATAGAGATGGGTAATGCCGAGCGCTTTCAGATAGGGGGCAACAGCCGCCGCATCGTCGAACGTGAAATCCTTGGTGAGCTGTAGCCGGTAGGTTGCGACAGGAATCGCGGGCGTCATTTTAGTGTTCTCCGATCCAGCACTGGATCGACCACGGCATCCCCATGCCCGTGTCGGTGTTGCCCCAAATGGTGTGTGTCGCAGCCGGCGGTACTGATGAGACGGTGCGGTCCGACAGGTTGGCGCGCAGATGCAGCACGCTGTCGTCGCCCATCCGCCAATGCGCAGAAAGAAGACCTTGTTCCGTGGCCTCGGCGCGGCCGAAGCGTGCACCGGGGAGGCGCGGCACAATATGCTCACGGCGCAGCGCCAGCAGGTCGCGCACCAGCGTCAGATGCCGCTGGCCGGGCGCACCGTCGCGCGTCGCCCAGTCAAGCCGGGCGGATTCGAACGTGCGCTGATCGAGTGGATCGGGAATGTCGTCGCCGTATTTTTCATAGGCGCTGGCGAATTCGCGTTTGCGGCCCTCGCGCACGGCCTGGGCCAGATCGCCCTGGAAGTCGCAGAAGAACGGGAAGGGCGTCAGCGAGCCCCATTCATCGCCCTGGAATAGCATCGGCACCATGGGCGCCAGCAGCGTGATGGCGAGAGCGGCCTCGACGGCGCGGGAATCGGTGATGGCGGCCAGTCGGTCGCCGAGCGCGCGGTTGCCGATCTGGTCGTGGTTCTGCAGGAAGTTGACGAAGGCCGCCGGCGGCAGCGCGCCCGACGGCTCGCCGCGCGGTGCGCCATCGCGGTGCGCGGAGGGTTCGCCCTGATAGACGAAACCGGATTCCAGCGCGCGCACCACGTGGTCGATGGGGCGGGGCACGTAGTCACCGTAATAGCCCTTGTCCTCGCCGGTCAGCAGCACGTGCCAGGCGTGATGGTAGTCGTCGTTCCACTGCGCGCGGTATTGCCCGCGGGGCGGGTTGACGGCGGGGTCGAGCAGCGTGGCGCGGTTGTCGTCGTTTTCCAGCACCAGATGGATCAGCCGCCCGGTCTCGGCGGCGAGCTTGCCGACTTCGCGGCTGAGGTCATGCAGCATCGGGATTTCGCCCTGTTCGGGGATCGCGTGCACGGCGTCGAGCCGCAGCCCGTCGAAGCGATAGTCGCGCAGCCACATCACCGCATTCTCGATGGCGAAGGCGCGCACCTGCGGCACGCGGTAGTCGATCGCCGAGCCCCACGGCGTCTGCGCATCGCCGAAGAAGGTGGGCGCGTAGAGGCCGAGATAATTGCCCTCGGGTCCGAAGTGATTGTAGACGACGTCGAGGAACACCATCAGCCCGCGCAGATGCGCCTCGTCGATCAATGCCTTGAGATCGTCGGGACGGCCGAACATGGCATCGGGCGCATACCACAGCACGCCGTCATAACCCCAGTTGCGGGCGCCGGCGAAATCGGCCAGCGGCATCAGCTCCAGCGCGGTGAAACCGGTCTCGACCAGATGGTCGAGCTTGTCGATCATGGCGCGGTAGGTGCCGGCCTCGGTATAGGTGCCCACATGGGTCTCGATCAGCACCGTCTCTTCCCACGGACGGCCGCGCCAGTCGGCGGCGCGCCAAGCATAGGCCTTGTGGTCGATAACCTCGGACGGCCCGGCGATGTCCTTGGGCTGGAACGCGGAGCCGGGGTCCGGCACCTCGGTCTTGCCGTCGATGCGGAAACGATAGGCGGCGCCGGCCCGGACGCCGTCGATCTCGGCGGTGAACCAGCCGTCGGCGCCGGCCGTCATGGCCTGGGGCTCGTCGAGCATCACATCGACGCGCTGAACCGCGGGCGCCCAGAGCCGGAATTCGGTGCCGCCAGCGGTCAGTCGAGGTCCGAAGCTGCCATCGCTCATGCCACCGTTCCTGCAAAGGCCAGCACCGAGCGCGGCGGCGCATCGAGGTCGCTGCCGCCGGGGAGGATGGCAATGGACAGGGTGTCGTCGGCGGTGTTCAACACCTGCCGCCAGCTTTTGTATTCCGGCAGTTTCGGCAGCTTGAACGCAATGCCGTCCGGCGCCGCGTTGAGCACGATGAAGATGGGATTCTTGTTGTCGCCGCAGCCGGCCAGCACATAGGACAGGAAGCGACCGTCAGGAAAGCTCCAGTCCTGATCCGTCATCTCGTCCGCGGATGGCGTCAGCCACAACACGCCAAAACTGCCGTCCGCGCGGCGGCCCTCGAGCCAGCGCTGGCTGGTGATCTGAGGATAGCGCTTCCGCAACTGCACCACGTGGCCGACGAAGTCGGTCAGATCCTCGTCCTTGTCGCCGAGATTTTCCCAGCCGACCCAGCCGATCTCGTTGTCCTGGCAATAGGCGTTGTTGTTGCCGCCCTGGGTGTTGCCGACCTCATCGCCGGCCAGCAGCAGCGGCACGCCCTGGGCTAGGAACAGGCAGGCGATCTGGTTCTTGCGCAGCTGCCGGCGGAGCGCGAGGAGCTTGGGATCGTCGGTCGGGCCCTCGACGCCGTAATTGTAGCTCAGATTGTCGCTGGAGCCGTCGCGGTTGTCCTCGCCGTTGGCCTCGTTGTGCTTGTCGTTATAGGCGAACAGGTCGGCCAACGGAAAACCGTCATGGACGGTGACGTGGTTGACGCCGGCGCGCTGCTTGCGGCCGTCATGGTTGAACACGTCGGACGAACCGGTCATGCGGCTCGAAACCTCGCCGATCAGCGAGCCTTCGCCGCTCCAGTAGCGGCGCAGCGCGCTGCGGTACTTGTCGTTCCATTCCGACCACTGCGAGGGAAAGGCGCCGACCTGATAGCCGCCCATGCCGAGATCCCACGGTTCGGCGATCATCTTGGCATTGGCCAGCACCGGGTCCTGCCGGATCGCGGTGAGGAAGCCGATATTGCGGTCAAAGCCGTTCGGCCCGCGGGCGAGGGTGGTGGCGAGATCGAAACGAAAGCCGTCCACGTGACAGACCTCGACCCAGTAGCGCAGGGAGTCCATGACCATCTGCAAGACGCGCGGATGGGTCAGGTTCACCGAGCTGCCACACCCCGTGAAGTCGTCATAGTAGCGCGGATTGTCCGGCATCAGCCAGTAATAGGAGGCGTTGTCGATGCCGCGATAGCACAGCGTCGGACCAAGATGGTTGCCCTCGGCGGTGTGGTTATAGACCACGTCGAGGATCACCTCGATGCCGGCGTCATGCAGCCGCGCCACGGTGGTGCGGAAGGCGTCGAGCGGATTGTCGGGGCCGTAGCGCGTTTCGGGCGCAAAGAAGCTCAGCGTGTTGTAGCCCCAGTAGTTCTTCAAGCCGCGCTCGACCAGCTGCCGGTCGTCGAGGAAGGCGTGGATCGGCAGCAATTCGATCGAGGTCACGCCGAGGCGCTTGAAGTGGTCGATCATCGCGGGCGCCGCGAGGCCGCGATAGGTGCCGCGCAGGCCTGCCGGCACGTCCTTGCGGGTCTGGGTCAGGCCCTTGACGTGCGCTTCGTAGAAGATCGTGTCTTCCCACGGGATGCTCGGCCGCGCTTCCTTGCGGCCCCAATTAAAAGTCTCGTCGATGACCACGCCCTTCGGCATGTAACGCGCATTGTCGCGCCGGTCGATCGAGAGGTCCTCGCGCGGCGAGCCGGTGCGATAGCCGAAATGCGCGTCGCTCCAAGTCAGGCGGCCGGCCAGCCGCTTGGCATAGGGGTCGAGCAGCAGCTTGTGCGCATTGAAGCGGTGGCCGTGCTCGGGCTCCTAGGGGCCGTGCACGCGGTAGCCGTAGAGTTGGCCCGGCGAGATGTCGTTGAGATAGCCGTGGAAGACGTGCTCGTTATATTCCGGCAGTTCGACGCGTTCGAGTTCGCGGCGACCCTGGCTGTCGAACAGGCACAGCTCAACCTTCGTTGCATTGGCGGAAAACAAGGCAAAGTTGGTCCCCCGTCCGTCCCAGCTTGCGCCGAGACGGGAGGGCGTACCCGCAGAAAGTCTCATGTTCAGAATTCCGGTACGAAGAACACGGCAGCCAGCGGCGGAATGGTCAGGCTGAGTTCGGGCACCAGGCCTTCAGCAAGAACTTCACCGGAATTGCCGGCGTTGCTGCCGCCGTAATGCGCGGCGTCCGAATTCAGCACCTCGCGCCACTTGCCGGGGAACGGCACGCGGACGCGGTAGTCACGGTAGACGTTGGGCGAGAAGTTCACCACCACGAGGCACTGCGTGCGGGGATTGTTGCCCTTGCGCAGCCAGGCAAACACGTTGTTGCCGGCGTCGTCGGTGATCATCCATTCGAAGCCTGCCGGGTCGCAATCCAGCTCATGCAGCGCGGGCTGGTTGCGGTAGAGCTCGTTGAGGTCACGGATCAGCGCCTGGATGCCGGCATGCTTGTCCTGCTCGAGCAGGTGCCAGTCCAGCGAGCGGTCGTGATTCCACTCGCGCTCCTGGGCGAATTCGCAGCCCATGAACATCAGCTTCTTGCCGGGATGGCCGAACATAAAGGCGTAATAGGCCCGCAGATTGGCAAAGCGCTGCCATTCATCGCCCGGCATGCGGCCGATGATCGAGCGCTTGCCGTGGACGACTTCGTCATGGCTCAGCGGCAGGATGAAGTTTTCCGAGAAGGCGTACTGCAGGCCGAACAGGATGTCGTTGTGCTGGTGCTTGCGATAGATCGGATCCTTGCTGACATAGTTCAGCGTGTCGTGCATCCAGCCCATGTTCCACTTGTAGCCGAAGCCGAGCCCGCCGAATTCGACGGGACGCGACACCTGCGGCCATGACGTGGATTCTTCCGCCGCGGTGGTCGCGTGCGGGAATTTGGCGAACACCTCGGTGTTGAAGCGGCGCAGGAATTCGACCGCCTCGATATTTTCGCGGCCGCCATATTTGTTGGGAATCCAGGCCCCGTCGGCGCGGCTGTAATCGAGATACAACATCGACGCCACCGCATCGACGCGCAGGCCGTCGACGCCGTAGCGCTCGAGCCAGAACAGCGCGTTGGACACCAGGAAGTTGACCACTTCGGTGCGGCCGTAATTATAGATCAGCGTGCCCCAGTCCATATGCCGGCCCTGCAACGGGTTGGCATGTTCGTAAAACGCGGTGCCGTCGAAATTGCCGAGGCCATGGGCGTCATCAGGGAAATGGCCGGGCACCCAGTCGAGCAGCACGCCGAGACCTTCGGCATGGCAGGCATCAATGAGCACGGTGAAATCCGACGGCGTGCCGAAGCGGCTGGTCGGCGCGAACATGCCGGTTGGCTGATAGCCCCAGGAGCCATCGAACGGATGCTCGTTGACGGGCAGGAATTCCACATGGGTGAAGCCGAGGTCGCGGCAATAGCGTGGCAGCGTTGCCGCGAGGTCGCGATAGGTCAGCCACTCGTTGTCGCCCTTTCGACGCCACGAGCCGAGATGGATCTCGTAGATCGACATCGGCTTGCCGAGCGCATTGATGTCCTGCGGCGCGGGACGGGGCTCGGGAATCTTGGTCTCGTCGAGCACGATCGACGCGGTGGAGGGGCGCAATTCAGCGGCAAAAGCCATCGGATCGGATTTTAGCGGCATCCCGCCATGGGGGCCGATAATCTCGAACTTGTAGTGATTGCCGTCATGGGCCCCGGGGACGAACAGTTCCCAGTAGCCGGCGCCGCGCATCCGCATCGGATGCCGCCGGCCGTCCCAGAAATTGAAATCGCCGACCACGCTGACGCGCCTGGCGTTCGGCGCCAGCACGACAAAGGCTACGCCGGCGACGCCTTCCAGGGTCATCGGATGCGCACCGAGCTTGTCGTAGAGCCGCTGGTGGGTGCCCTCGCCGAGCAGATAGAGGTCGAAGTCGGTCAGGATCGGCGGGAAGCGATAGGGGTCCTCGAGGTCCACGACATTGTCGCCGTAGCGCGCGCGCAGCTGGTAGCGCGGCGAGCCGTTGGCGAGCGCGCCGACGAACAGGCCGGAGTCATGCACGCGCTCCAGCGCCGTGGCGGCGCCGTGGTCGTCGATCGCATCGACATTGACGGCATCCGGCAGGAAGGCGCGGACGATGGTCCGGTCGTTCTCCTTGTGCGGCCCGAGATAATGGAAGGGATCGGAATGGCGGCCTTCGATGATCGCATAAGCTTCTGCGGGGAGATTGCTCATACGGTTTCCTCGGCATGTTGATCAAGAATACGCAAGATGCCGGCCAGCGGCACCCGCAGCCAATCGGGGCGGTGGGCCAGTTCATACTCGATTTCGTACAAAGCTTTCTCCAGCAAAAAGAAGTTCAGCATGCGCTTGGCAGCGGCGGGATCCGCCGGCCACAGACGCGCATCCGTCATGGTCTCGCGATAGGCGTCGACAAAGGCCGCAGTGGCGCGGTCGCGCCAGGCGTCGAGCGCGACGGCCAGCTTGCCGGTCTCGTCCGGCGTTACTTTCAGCGCGCGCTCCAGCGCCGCCGTTGCCGAGTAATCGATCGAACGGATCAGGCCGGCGATGTCGCGCGCGGCCGGCGCCTTGCGGCGGCGTTCGGCAATCGGACGGCGCGGCTCACCCTCGAAGTCGATGATGAAGATGTCGTCCTTGACGATCAGCATCTGCCCGAGATGGAAGTCGCCGTGATGGCGGATCTTCAGGCCGTCGATGTCTTCGGGCAGCAGTGCCTTCAGCCGGTCGCTCAGGTCGTTGCGCAGCGCCAAGACCTGGTCGATCAAGGTGCGATCGGTGTCGCGGGCGCCGTTGCGGCGTTGCGCCAGTGCGCTGAACACGGGCTCGGCGCGGCTGACGATCTCGTGGGTCCACAGCTTGATGTCGTCGGCCGAAGTCGGCTCCGGCTTGAAGTCCGGGATGTCGTCGTGGCTCGACAACGCCATCTGCATCTCGGCCACGCGGCGGCCGGTCTGCGACATGTAGCGCAGATAGGGCACCTGTTCCTCGTCCCGAATATCGTGACCGTCACCGGCGAGCAGGCGCTGCTCTTCGACGAAGCGGTCGAGATAGGCCGAGGTCACCGTCCAGGCGTCGCCCTGATTCTGCACAAAGGCATGAACGATGGCGACTGCAGTAGTCTGGTCGCCCTCGATCACCTCGACGCTGCCCAGCAGCGCCGGCGTGTTGGTGAAGCCGGCCACATCGGTCAGGAAGCGCGAGACCTCGATCTCTGGATTGATGCCGACCTGCAGCTTGCGATAGAGCTTGACGACATAGTCGCTGTCGACCAGCGCGGTCGAGTTGGACTGCTCGGTCTCCACTGCGCGGATGTTCTCCAACGGTGCGGATGGCTTCTCGGCGAGCTTTGCCGTCGGCTTGAATTCCAGCCGCGGACTGCCGTCTTCCTCGACGGTCACCGACGTCCGCAGATTATGCAAAAGCAGCGCGATGAAGATCGGGTCGGTGGCGCAGTCGAGCAGGGTGCCTTCGCGCGCGCCCTGGCGGACGGCGGCAAACGCCTTCGGATTGTAGCGCTCGCGGTCGAAGCGCATCCATTCGATCTGCATCGGCAGCAGATAGCGCGTGGTGACGTCGCGCTGCTTGGTTTCGAAGAACACCAGCCAGGGCCGGTTGTCGCCGATCTCGCAGAACGGCACCGCGCCGGTGAGCATCGGCTGGATCGCGCGCGCCTGGCGCTCGGGATACCAGCGGCTGCGCGACAGGAAAGACGGCAGCACGTCGCGCTCGAACACGCCGCGGGTGCGCGCCAGGGTCATCCAGGTGGAGCCAAGCGGCACCACAAGCGTTTCGAATTCCGGCACGATCGACGGCATCGAATGCTGCGAGGCGTCGCGCTTCTCAAGCTGGAACCAGTAGAAGCCGTAAGGCGCCAGCGTGATCATGTAGGGCAATTCGCCGATCGGCGGGAATTTGGTGCGGCCGAGCATTTCCAGCGGCACGCGTTCCTTCCACGGCGTCAGGTCGAGCTCGGTGGCCTGCGCCGCGCGGGACAGGTTGGCGACGCAGAGGATGACCTCGTCGCCGAACTGCCGGACATAACACAGCACCGACCGGTTGTCGGGGCGGATGAAGGTCATGGTGCCGCGGCCGAACGCCAGCGTCGATTTGCGCACGGCGATCAGCCGCTTGGTAGCCGATAGCAACGACGACAGGCTGCGCGACTGCGCCTCCACGTTCACCGACTCATAGCCATAGACCGGATCCATGATCGGCGGGGCATAGAGGCGCGCGGGGTCGGCGCGGGAGAAGCCGCCGTTGCGGTCCGGGGCCCACTGCATCGGCGTGCGCACGCCGTTGCGGTCGCCGAGATAGATGTTGTCGCCCATGCCGATTTCGTCGCCGTAATAGACGATCGGCGTGCCGGGGAACGACAGCAGCAGCGAATCCAGCAGCTCGATCTTGCGGCGGTCGTTGTCCATCAAGGGCGCGAGGCGGCGGCGGATGCCGACGTTGATGCGGGCGCGCGGGTCGTTCGCATAGGTCGACCACAGGTAATCGCGCTCGACGTCGGTGACCATTTCCAGCGTCAGTTCGTCATGGTTGCGCAGAA
>JBEVEC010000187.1:0-10258 GCA_040512975.1 Tardiphaga sp.
GCGATCGCGGCCAGCGCCCAGAGATACAGAACAGTCATGGAAATTCCCGATAAGCGGTTGAGCCACCGCGTGTTTGTCAAATACGCTGTGTTTCAAGCCCGGTTTCAACCTGAAGTTCCCCGGGGCAGCCGGGAATCAGCGGTATCGATCTTTTTTTGTCGCCCGGCTGTGCCATATTGCGCATCTGATCCGTTCCTCGCACCCAGATGAAACTTTCATGTCGACAGGCTCCTCGACCCGCTCCGCGATGGAGATCGAACTGACCAAACTGTCTTCGCCCCGGATCTTTCTGGTGCGGATGCTGGTGTTCCTGGTGCTGTGCGCGCTGGTGATGACGGTGCTGTACAAGCAGATCGTCACGGCATTTTTCGCCAATCCCGGGCTGAACGCGCTGATCGGCGGCGTGCTGCTGATCGGCATCATCCTGTCGTTCCGCCAGGTGGTGCGGCTGTATCCCGAAGTGTCGTGGGTGAACAATTTCCGGAGTTCCGATCCCGGCCTCGCGCTCGACAAGCGACCGACCTTGCTGGCGCCGATGGCGGCGATCCTCGGCGGGGAGCGCACCGGGCGGATGTCGATCTCGCAGCAGACCATGCGGCATCTCCTGGATTCGATCGCCACCCGCCTCGACGAGGCCCGTGACATCTCGCGCTACATGACCGGGCTGCTGGTTTTCCTCGGCCTGCTCGGCACCTTCTGGGGCCTGATCGAGACCGTAGGCTCGGTCGGCAAGGTCATCGAGGGCCTCAAGGTCGGCGGCGACAGCGGATCGCTGTTCGATACGCTCAAGGAGGGCCTCGCAGCCCCGCTCGGCGGCATGGGCATTTCGTTCTCGTCGTCGCTGTTCGGCCTCGCGGGATCGCTGATCCTCGGCTTCCTCGACCTGCAATCCAGCCAGGCGCAGAACCGCTTCTATACCGACCTCGAAGACTGGCTCGCCTCCACCGTGCGCGAATATGGCGGCGAGGGCGTCGGCGGCGGCGGCTCGGTGGAGCTGCAGCATGCCATGGAGCGGCTCCGCGTGGCGATGGAGGAAGGCGGCAGCAACCGCGGCACCACCGCCGCCATGGCCAACCTTGCCGACGCCATCCAGAGCCTGGTGTCGCATATGCGCACCGAGCAGCAGATGATCCGCGAATGGGCCGACGGCCAGGGCGAGCAGAACAAAGAGATCCGACGGCTGCTTGAACACATCGCGCGCCAGCCCGAGAAGGGATAAGGCGCATGGCATTGGGTCGCCGCCGCAGCTCTTCCGAATTCAACTACTGGCCGGGCTTCGTCGACGCGCTGTCGACGCTGGTGCTGGCCATCGTGTTCCTGCTGTCGATCTTCCTGGTGGTGCAGTTCTTCCTGTCGCAGGAGGTCACCGGCAAGGACAAGGCGCTCGAGCAGCTGAACGCCAAGCTGGCGCAGCTCAACGACCTCCTCTCCCTCGAGAAACTCGGCAAGCTCAATCTCGACGAACAGCTGTCGCAGATGCGCGCCGGCCTGGCCTCGGCGGAGAGCGAACGTGATCGCGTCAAGGGCCTCTACGATGGCCTCGCCAATGCCGGCAACGATGCCGCCGGCCGCGCCGGCGAAATGAGCCGGGCGCTGGACTCCGAGAAGCAGATCTCGGCCCGCGCGCTGGCGGCGGTCGAGGTGCTGAACCAGCAGATCTCGGCGCTGCGCCGTCAGCTCGCAGCCCTCGAAGAGGCGCTGGATGCTTCGGAGAAGCGCGACAAGGAATCCCAGGGCCGCATCGCCGATCTCGGTACGCGGCTGAACGTGGCGCTGGCGCAGCGCGTGCAGGAATTGTCGCGCTACCGCTCCGAATTCTTCGGCCGCCTGCGCAGCATCCTCGGCAACCGCCCGGACATCCGCGTCGTCGGTGACCGCTTCGTGTTCCAGTCCGAAGTGTTCTTTGACGCCGGCCAGGCGGTGCTGCTGCCCGAGGGCCGCGCCGAACTCGACAAGGTCGCCAGTGCGCTGACGGAGCTCGACAAGCAGATCCCGGCCGAGATCGCCTGGGTGATGCGCGTCGACGGCCACACCGACTCGCGCCCCATCCTGAACAGCCCGCTGTTCAAGACCAACTGGGAATTGTCATCGGCACGCGCGATCTCGGTGGTGCAATATTTGGTGTCGCTCGGCGTCCCGCCGCAACGCCTGGTCGCCGCCGGCTTCGCCGAATTCCAGCCGCTCGACGTGGCGCAGAGCGAAGACGCCTACAAGCGCAACCGCTGCATCGAGCTGAAACTGACGGAGCGCTGAGGTGACGGCGGAGGCCCTCACGCTGCGCCCGTATCGCGACAGCGACGAGGACGCCGCCATCGCGCTGTGGCTGGAGACGTGGAAACAGGCCTATCCGTCGATCGACTTCGGTGCCCGCGTCGACTGGTGGCGCGAGCGCTGGCGCAGCGAACTGGTGCCGCTGGCGCAGATCGTGGTGGCCGAACAGGACGAGGCGCTGATCGGCTTCGTCACCATCGATGCGGCGGGATATCTGGATCAGCTGGTCGTTGGCCCCAGGCACTGGGGCGCGGATGTCAGTCGCACTCTGGTCGATGAAGCCAAGCGCCTGTCGCCAACCGGTGTGACGCTGAAAGTGAACGCGGACAACGCGCGCGCGATCCGGTTTTACCAGCGGAACGGGTTTGTCAAAACCGGTAAGGAAACGAACGCGTCAGGACGCGCTGTCAACCTCATGGCTTGGCAACACATCAACCAGTAGCCACTCAATATTGGCAACACAACTTGGGGCTGGAACTGCGAGCAAGCCTGCACATATACTGTCCTGGAGTGCTGATATGGCGACCATGGTCACCAAAGTCTATGACGCCTTGAAGGATGCCGGGGCTTCCGAGGAAAAGGCACGCGCGGCAGCGACTGCCATGGCGATGCACGAGCCGCGCTGCAGTGCGATGGCATCCGATATCAAACTGCTGCAGTGGATGCTTGGTTTCGATCTGGCCTTCACCGTCGCGATCGCGGTGAAATTGTTTCTGCCTTGGCCTTGGTTGCGTAGCTGCCATTGACCTTCATATGCCACGAAAACAATGGTAAATTGGCGATATGACGAAATTGCTGGATCAGGCTCTGGAAGTTGCCCGTGCGTTGCCTTCGGATGCACAGGACGAGATTGCGCGCATCGTGCTGCAGCTTGCCGGCAGCGAAAGCGCGCCTATCCCTCTTACAATCGAAGAGCGCGTGGCGCTGGAAGCGTCCAAAGCAGCCGCCGCGCGCGGTGAATTCGCGACCGATGAACAGGTCCGCGCCGTCTGGGCGAAACACGGGCTGTGAAACTCTGTTACACAGATTTGGCACTGGCCGATCTGAATGCGGTTCTCGACTATGTAGGAATGCACTCTCCAAGCGGCGCGCTGAATGTGCGGCGCCGAATTCAGCGTGTCATCAGCCTGCTATCGACCCATCCGCATATCGGTCAGCGAACTGCAGATCCCGTCGTGCGAAGGGTCAACACCGCGCCCTATCCATATCTTGTCTTTTACCAAGTGACAGAAGCTGAGATCATCATTCACGCCGTCCGTCATGCCGCTCGCGATCCCTCCGGGACACTGGACGCGCCACGAGATTGAAGTTCAGACCTCACGCCTGAAACTGCAACCGCGCCAGTCGCGCGTACAGCCCGTTCGCTGCGACCAGCGATGCGTGCGTGCCCTGCTCGACGATGCGGCCGTGCTCCATCACCAGGATGCGGTCGCAGGACAGCACCGTGGCGAGGCGGTGGGCGATCACCAGTGTGGTGCGGTGCTTCATCAGTTCTTCCAGCGCGGTTTGCACCAGCGTCTCGGATTCCGCGTCGAGGGCGGAGGTCGCTTCATCCAGCAGCAACAGCGGCGCGTCGCGCAGGATGGCGCGGGCGATGGCGATGCGCTGGCGCTGACCGCCCGACAATGTCACGCCGCGCTCGCCGAGCTGGGCCTCGAAACCGTCCGGCAGGCGGGTGATGAATTCAGTGGCGTGGGCCAGGTTCGCGGCGTGTTCGACTTCGGCGTCGGTCGCCTCGGGACGGCCGAAGCGGATGTTGTCGCGTGCGGTGGCAGCGAACACCACGGAATCCTGGGCGACCACCGCGATGCGCCGGCGCAGCTCACGCGGATCGACGTCGCGGATCGGCACGCCGTCGAACGAAATGGCGCCGCTTGTCGGATCGTAGAACCGCAGCAGCAGATGAAACAGCGTGCTCTTGCCGGCGCCGGACGGGCCGACGATGGCCACCTTCTCCCCGGCCTTGACCGACAGCGACACGCCGGCCGCCGACAAGATGTCCGGCCGCGTCGGATAGGCAAAGGAGACGTTGTCGAACGCGACGTCGCCGCGCGCCGGCTGCGGCAAGGCTTGCGGCGCGGCGGGCGAGGCGACCGCGGACTGGACGTGGAGGATTTCGAACAGCCGCTCGGATGCGCCGGACGCCGCCGAGATTTCGCCCCAGACTTCGCTGAGCTGGCCGAGGCTCGACGCGGCGAAGGCTGCATAGAGCACGAACTGGCCGAGCCGGCCGGGGGTGATTGCGCCGGTCAGCACGTCGTGAGAGCCGACCCAGAGGATGCCGACCACGCTCGAAAACACGATGAAGATGATGATGGCGGTGAGCACCGCGCGGGCGCGCGTCGAATTCCGCGCGGCCTCGTAGGCCTCCTCGACGCCGCCGCTGAAGCGCGCATTGGCGAGCGTCTCGTTGGTATAGGCCTGCACGGTGCGGATGGCGCCAACCAGTTCGCCGGCATAGGCGGAGGCATCGGCCAGGGTGTCCTGCGCGGTGCGCGACAGCCGCCGCACCCAGCGCCCGAACGCCACCAGCGGAATCACGATCAGCGGGATCGCCGCCAGCACGAAGCCGGACAGCTTTGGCGACGACACCACCATCATGGCGGCGGCGCCGAGAAACAGCACGAAGTTGCGCAAAGCGATCGAGACCGAGGCGCCGACGGCGGATTTGATCTGCGTGGTGTCGGCCGTCAGCCGGGACACCAACTCGCCGGAGCGCGCCGAATCGAAAAACGCCGGCGACAGCGCGGTGAGATGCGCGAACACGTCGCGGCGGAGATCGGCGACGATGCGCTCGCCGATGGTCATCACGAGGTAATAACGCGCGGCACTGGCCAGCGCGAGCACCACCACCACCGCGATCATCACGCTGAAATAGCTGTTGATCATGGCGATGCCTTCGGGGCTGAAGCCGAAGTCGATCATGCGCCGCGCCGCGATCGGCACGATCAAGGTTGTCAGGGCAGCGATGGTCAGCGAGATCAACGCCATTACGACGCGGCCGCGGTAGCGCATCACATAGGGCGCCAGCGCCATCAGCGGACGCAGCTTGGCCCGGCTTGGCGCGGGCGGATCGATCACCACATCGGCCAGCGATGGCTCAACCAGCACCGCCCCAGCCGGAAACGGCTCGGCCGCGTGGAATTCGGCAATGGCTGGATCGGACTGGTCAGGAGGCGTGGTTCCCGGGGCAATATCGAGTCGTTCGACTGCATTCATGATTTAGAACCATCCTCAATCAACGCCCCTCAGATAGGCGTCGCAGCCCCGGCTGGCAAATGATTGACCCACCGCACTGCGGTCCTTGTCTGGACGCCATTCCTGCGATATAGAGCGGCCAAATCCGCCATCGAAACCCCGTTGATTCAGGCGCGTGCGCGCCGAAGGACCTGCCATGAAAGCCGAGATTCACCCGGAATATCATAACATTACCGTCGTTATGACCGATGGCACCGAATTCCAGACCCGTTCGACCTGGGGCAAGGAAGGCGACAAGCTGAACCTCGACATCGATCCGAAGTCGCACCCGGCCTGGACCGGCGGCTCGACCCAGCTGCTCGATCGTGGCGGCCGCGTGTCGCGCTTCCAGAAGAAGTTCTCGGGCTTCCTCAAGAAGGATGACGCTCCGGCGACCTAACCTGCGCAATGTCTCAAAACGCCCCGCCTGTGCGGGGCGTTTTTCGTTGGTGCCTGCTTCATGAGGCGGAGCGCAGCGGCTCCTGGCGGTGTCGAGGGCTGAACCAACTCACCATGGCTTTGCGGCCGGGCATCTCAATGAGGCGGTAGCTCACCTCCGATAGCAGCCAGATCAGAGCGAAGCAGATGCAGGCCGCGGTGATATACGCCGTCTCGGTCTCGCCGAAATGCCGCCAAGCGCGCACCGCAAAACTCACGAACAGCGGATGGATCAGGTAGATCGAGTAGGAGATGATCCCGAGGCGGTAGACCAGCGCGTTGCCGAACAACCATTGCGCCATGCGGCCATCGCGCGACAGCACCGCCACCAGCGGCACGAACAGAACATACATCGGCAGGTCGGTGGGACTGATCACGCCGACGGCGAAGATGGCGACCAGGATAGCGATCACCAGCGCGTCCTGCACGGCACCCGACAGACGGTCAACCACCCCGGCAAAGCGATAGATCGCCAGCCCCAGCGTGAAGCCGGCCACCGCGCGCAGCAACGGGTAGAACGAATTGCCGTTGACCACATCCAGCGACCCGCCGGAGCCGCGTCCGCTGAGGCTGACGGCATAGATCGCAACGGCGGCGGCCAGCACGGCCAGTGCCGCGGTGAAGGCGCTCTTGCGCAAGGTGAAGGCCATCAGGATCGGCAGCAGCAGATAAGAGCCCATCTCGGCGCTGGCGGCCCAGGCAACGCCGATGACCGGGAAGATGAACAGCCCCCAGCCGGACATCATCAGCAGATTGCCGATCCAGTCCCAGGTCGAATACAGCGCCAGCTTCTCGCCCGACAATCCGGCGGCGATCTTGGCGATATAGAACAGTCCGATGACGAAATAGGCGGGATACAGCCGCGCCACGCGCTTCAGCATGAAATTGGCGAAGGTCTTGCCGGTCAGGTGCGTGAAGGCGTCGTGATAGGTCAGCGCCATCACGTAGCCGGACAGCATGAAGAACAGGTCGACGATCAGGTAGCCATAGGGGATGCGGAAGAACAGTCCGGTGCCGCCGGTGGCCAGCTGCACATCACCGAAGTGATAGACCACGATGATCGCGGCGGCGACGCCGCGCACGCCAGTCAACGCCCTGATATCTGTCGCCATCGCCCTGCCCCCGCTGCGGGTGGTATATCTACCGTATCGGCGGCGAACGCGGAACAGACGATTGGTAGCAGAGGGCGCGCTTAGCGCGCGAACGCCGCCTTCAGGCGGTTCATCTGCGGCACCAGCGGATTGCCGATCGGCGCGTGTTCGATGCTGGCCGCATGGATCGAGTTGTCGAGCCGGCGCACCTTGCTTTGCAGCGCCATCGAACGCGCGATCAGGATCTGCAGCGGCTCGGGCAGCTTCAGCAGCATCTCTTCCGGGCTCGGATCGGCAGCGCTGAGCTTGACCTTGGTCTTTTCGCGGTTGGCCTGGTTGAGCGACATCTCGCCCTCCTTGACCGCGCGATGCAGCAGCAGCCACGACGCCAGCTGCATCAGCCGGGTGGTCAGGCGCATGCTTTCGGTGGCGTAGGTCAGGCTGACGGAGCGGTCCAGCGCCTTGGCATCGGTACGGCCGGGGCCATCCAGATAGGCCGCGGTCTCCTCGACCAGGTCCATGCCCTCACGAAACAACGCACCGAAGGCCGCCGAATTGGTCAGCCGCTCGCTGAACTGAACAAGAGCCGGCTCGCTGTGCAATCGGTCGGACATCGTCAACGCCTCACGCCAATGAATTCGGACCGGCTTTGAGACCGGCTTATGATGAACAAATCATTGCGCGTGCGCCGCGGAGAGTCCAGCGGGCAAAAATTAAAGAAGAATTTATGGTTTCCAAGCAAATGCGCGGATCTGACAGCCCTAAAAAAAGAGCCGCCGTTTCCGGCGGCTTTGAAGTTGATAACAGGGAGGCGTCAAACAGAGTGGACAGGAGCCACTCGGTGTCCAAACAAGGACAATTTGAGTAATATGCGAGAAAGCTTAATTGCGCGTAAATCGGCGGGTTTTCTTCACGGTCTGTTTGCCATCCGAGGAAGTGTATCACGATGGTACAGGTGGCCTGCATGACGCTTCGATGACAGCCCGTAGCCCGGATGGAGCAAAGCGCAATCCGGGACAGCGGCGCGGCGTTATGTGAGTCCCGGGTTGCGCTTCGCTCCACCCGGGCTACGTCCCGCTATCTCACGACTTGAAAAACCGGTCCGCGGCATCCCGCGTCGCACGCTTCAAGGTCATGCTCGACTGCAGCCGAGCGATCTCGCCGTTGAGCAGCGCGATCCGGTCGGCGAGCTCTTCCACCGACAGCAACGACAGGTCCTGCCCGATCTCGTGGCTGGTCTTCTTGGTCGGCTTGTCGTCGTCGTCGATGGCCATGGGGCCCTCCCCGTCTCTTATCCGGCGCGCGGCCGGCTGGTTGCCAGCCGCGATGCGGCTGTCTAAGCAGGTGCCGCCTCGATCCATTCGCCGCAAGGACAAATCATGGAAAAGCTGCCCGCGCAAATGACCGTCATCGGTATCAGCACCCCCGGCGGTCCCGAGGTTCTGATCCCCGAAACCCGTCCGGTGCCGCAGCCGAAACACGGCGAGATCCTGATCAAGGTCGCCGCTGCCGGCGTCAACCGGCCGGACGTGGCACAGCGCGCGGGAGTCTATCCGCCGCCGCCCGGCGCCAGCGACTTGCCGGGCCTGGAGATATCAGGCGAAGTCGTTGCCGTCGGTGACGGCGTCAGCAAGCACAAGCTCGGTGACAAGGTGATGTCGCTGGTCGCCGGCGGCGGCTACGCGCAATATTGCATCGCCCAGGATGCGCAGGCCATGACGGTGCCGGCCGGCTTCTCCATGACCGAGGCCGGCGCCACCGCCGAGACCCTGATGACCGTCTGGCACAACGTGTTCGAGCGCGGCGGGCTCAAGGCCGGCGAAACGCTGCTGATCCATGGCGGCTCGTCGGGCATCGGCACCATGGCGATCCAGCTCGCCAAGGCGTTCGGCGCCCACGTCATCGTCACTGTCGGCGGCCAGGACAAGGCCGACGCCTGCCTCAAGCTCGGCGCCGACCACGCCATTAACTACAAGACAGAGGACTTCGTCGCGCGGGTCAAGGAGATCACCAAGACCGGCGTCGATGTCATCCTCGACATGGTCGGCGGCGACTATGTCGAGAAGAACATCGACTGCGCGGCGGTCGACGGCCGCATCGTGCAGATCGCCGTGCTCGGCGGCGCCAAGGCGACCATCAATCCCGCCAAGATCATGATGAAACGTCTGCACTACACCGGCTCGACGCTGCGGCCGCGCTCCAACGCCGACAAGGCCGCCATGGTGACGGCCATCGAGGCCAAGGTGCTGCCGCTGCTGGCCGCCGGCAAGGTCAAGCCGCTGATGGACTCGAGCTTCCCGCTGGAAAAGGCTGCCGATGCCCATCGCCGGATGGAAACCAGCACACATATTGGCAAAATTGTGTTGGTCGTTTAGTACAGGACAGCGGCTGGAAAGCCTTTGATCTCACTCGCTTTCGTGTCATTTATCGCGCTTGGGGAAAGCGGCCTGCTCCGGGGGAGCAGGCGGCGTTCGTTGACCGCGGAGAATGACATTGCGTTTGATCAGGTGGCTCGCGCCCCTCGCGCTCGGCCTCATGATTTTCGTGGCCGCAGGTCCGGCACGGGCGGTCGACGCAGTCAGCGTCCGCGGTGACGCGCCCGCCATCGACCTCACCGGCATCCTCGAATATCAGCATAGCGACACCGACCGCATCCAGGTCTCCACCGCGCCCGGCACCGACGGCATCGTCCGCCGCATCGAAGTGCGTGGCCGCGAGGCCGGACAGAACTGGGTGGTGTTCGCGCTCGCCAACAACACCGACGACCAGCTCGACCGCCTGATCGTTGCCCCGCATTATCGCATCGTCTCAAGTGGCCTGTTGTGGCCCGACCTCGGCATGTCGCGGATCGCCACCATCACGCCGTCCACCGGCGATCGCCCGGAGCGCCAGGATTCGGCCACCGCCGATATTTTCCGCGTCACCCTCGATCCCGGCGCCGTCATCACCTTCGTCGCCGAACTCCGCACCAACAAGTTGCCGCAGCTCTATCTGTGGGAACCGGAAGCCTACAAGGACAAGGTCAACTCGTTCACGCTGTACCAGGGCATCGTCATCGGCATTTCCGGCCTGCTGGCGCTGGTGCTGACCATCCTGTTCGTGGTCAAGGGCAGCATCATGTTTCCGGCCGCCGCGGCGCTGGCCTGGGCCGTGCTGGTCTATATCGGCGTCGACTTCGGCTTCTGGGGCAAGGTGCTCGACATGTCCGCCGGCGCCGAGCG
>JBEVEC010000015.1:0-4091 GCA_040512975.1 Tardiphaga sp.
GACCCCGGTAAGTGCCTGCGCCCCGACATCATTGGCCAGCCCCGGCAGATCCTGAGTTTTGCGGAAGCCGTCGACGACAATGGCCGCACCATCAAGCAGGGCGACCGGCCGCTGAACTGGGGCGGCGTCCGCATGCTGTGCACGCGCGACAGCAAATTCGACATCCGCGACCACAATGACTGCAACGCGCGCGGCCTGACCGCGGCCGGCTACGCCATCGTCGACTTGGCCGGCGGAGGCAGGACGATCCGGTTCAAGGCGCCATGATGAGTTTCGGTTATCCCCGCGACGGCGGGGACCCATAGCCACAGGTTTCCGTTGAAGCAAACAAACATGCCGATATCGACGTCCTTGATACCCCACAAACCACACGGCGTATGGGTCCCCGCCTTCGCGGGGACGACCAGATGAGAGTTCGATGATCCCGACCAAATCCCCGCGCACCTTCACCCATGTCGACACCTGGGTGTTCGACCTCGACAACACGCTGTACCCGCACCACGTCAATCTGTGGCAGCAGGTCGACACCCGCATTCGCGACTTCGTGGCGAACCATCTCCAGGTGCCCCCGGAACAGGCCTTCAAGATCCAGAAGGACTATTACAAGCGCTACGGCACCACCATGCGCGGCATGATGACCGAGCACGGCATCAGCGCCGATGATTATCTGGCTTACGTGCACGAGATCGACCATTCGCCGCTTGCGCCCAACCCGACGATGGGCGCCGCCATCGCGCAGTTGCCCGGCCGCAAGCTGATCCTCACCAATGGTTCGGTGGCCCATGCCGGCGCCGTGCTGGCGCGGCTCGGTTTTGCCGACCAATTCGAGGCCATCTTCGACATCATCGCCGCCGACCTGGAGCCGAAGCCGGCGCCGGCGACCTACGCCAAATTCCTGCGTGACCACGGCGTGGATCCGACCCGCGCCGCGATGTTCGAGGATTTGTCGCGCAACCTTGTGGTGCCTTACGACCTCGGCATGACAACCGTCCTGGTGGTGCCCGACGGCGCCAAGGAGGTGGTGCGCGAGGACTGGGAACTGGAGGGCCGCGAGGAGGCCCATGTCAACTACGTCACGGACGATCTGACCGGATTTCTGGCGGCGCTGAACGCGGAGCGGTAGCGCTTTCGCGGCCTCTCCGCCTTGACACCGCTTGCCCAAATCCCGACAAAAGCCTCAAATCTCCACCTGCTGCCAAGGATCCCCGCGATGTCGCTGACCGCCCTCGAATCCACGATCAATGCCGCCTTCGACGCGCGTGACAACGTCAATGCCGCCACCAAGGGCGAAATCCGCGATGCGGTCGACCACGCGCTGACACTGCTCGACAAGGGCGAAGCCCGCGTTGCCACCCGGGCCGACGACGGCAAGTGGACCGTCAACCAGTGGCTGAAGAAGGCCGTGCTGCTGTCGTTCCGCCTCAACGACATGAGCTCGATTTCCGGCGGCCCCGGCGGCGCGCCGTGGTGGGACAAGGTGCCGTCGAAGTTCGACGGTTGGAGCGATGAGCAGTTTCGCGCTGCGGCCTTCCGCGCCGTGCCCGGCGCCATCGTCCGCCGCTCGGCGTTCATTGCGAAGAACGTCGTGTTGATGCCGTCCTTCGTCAATCTCGGCGCCTATGTGGACGAGAGCACCATGGTGGACACCTGGTCGACGGTCGGCTCCTGCGCCCAGATCGGCAAGCGCGTGCACATCTCCGGCGGCGTCGGCATCGGCGGCGTGCTGGAGCCGCTGCAGGCCGGCCCCGTGATCATCGAGGATGACTGCTTCATCGGCGCGCGCTCCGAAGTCGCCGAGGGCGTCATCGTGCGCCGCGGCGCGGTGCTGGCGATGGGCGTGTTTCTCGGCGCATCGACCAAGATCGTCGACCGCGAGACCGGCGAAGTGTTCGTCGGCGAAGTGCCGGAATACGCGGTGCTGGTCCCCGGCAACCTGCCCGGCAAGCCGATGAAGAATGGCGAGATCGGCCCGTCCACCGCCTGCGCCGTGATCATGAAGCGAGTCGACGAGCGCACCCGCTCCAAGACCAGCATCAACGAACTGCTGCGCGACTGATCGTGGCCGACGTCGTCGCCATCGCGCAGGCCCTGATCCGCTGTCCGTCGGTGACCCCGGCGGACCACGGCGCCCTCGGCGTGCTTGCTGGCCTGCTGGAAAACGCAGGCTTCGCCGTGCATCGCGTCACCTTCAGCGAGGACGGCGCCGCCGATATCGACAACCTCTATGCCCGCATCGGCACGTCGGCGCCGCACATCTGCTTCGCAGGCCATACCGACGTGGTGCCCCCCGGCGATGACGCGGCGTGGAGCCACGGCGCCTTTTCCGGCGATGTCCATGACGGCCAGCTCTACGGCCGCGGCGCGGTGGACATGAAAGGTGGCATCGCCGCCAGCGTCGCCGCGGTACTGGTTTATCTCGCGGCCAATGGCGGCCAGCCAAACGGCTCGATCTCGTTCCTGATCACCGGCGACGAGGAAGGCGTGGCGGTCAACGGCACCGTCAAGCTGCTGCAATGGGCCGCCGACCGTGGCGAACGTTTCGATCACTGCATTGTCGGCGAACCGTCCAATGTCGAGACCCTTGGCGATACCATCAAGATCGGCCGCCGCGGCTCGCAGTCAGGCACGCTGGTGGTCGACGGCGTGCAGGGCCACGTCGCCTACCCGCATCGCGCGTCGAACCCGGTGCCGGACATCGCCGCGCTGATCACCGCGCTGAGCGGCGATCCGCTGGACCAGGGCAACGCGCAATTCCAGCCGTCCAATCTCGAATTCACCTCGGTCGATGTCGGCAACACCGCGAGCAACGTGATCCCGGCGCGGGCCACGGCGAAATTCAACATCCGCTTCAACGACCATCACACACAGCAGACGCTGCGCGAACTGATCGACGCGCGCGTCGCGGCGGCCGCCGGCAACCGCATTCGCGCGCATGTGATCTGGGAGCCAAGCAATTCGGATAGCTTCGTCACAAAGCCGGGCGCGTTCACCGATACGGTGGTGGCGGCGATCGCGGAGGTCACCGGCGTCACGCCTGATCTCAACACCGGCGGCGGCACCTCCGACGCACGTTTTATCAAGAACTACTGCCCGGTGATCGAATTCGGCCTTGTCGGCCAGACCATGCACCAGATCGACGAGCGCACGAAGGTCTCGGATCTGGAAAACCTGACGGCCATCTATCGCGGCGTGCTGGATCGGTATTTCGCATGAGTGACAAGGTTCTCGTTCTCACCGCGCTGGAAAGCGAACTCGACGTCGCCCGCGCGCCGGCGGGCTTCGAGGTCGTCTTCACCGGCGTCGGCAAGATCAACACCACCAGCGTGGCGCTGCAGACCGTGCTTGCGACCAAGCCGAAGCTGGTGATCAATTACGGCACCGCCGGCAAGATCAACGCAAAGCTCAATGGCCTCCTCGAGGTCGCGCATGTGATTCAGCGCGACATGATCACCGAGCCGCTGGCGCCGCGCGGCCGCACGCCCTTTTCGCCGGAGCTCGACCGGCTGTCGTCGGGTTATGACGGCGTGATCTGCGGCACCGGCGACAGTTTTGTCACCGCGACCGATCCGTGGCTGGTCGACAACGGCGTCGACATCGTCGACATGGAGCTGTTCGCCATCGCGCATGTCTGCCTGCGCCAGAACATCCCGTGGCGGGCGTTCAAGTTCATCACGGACGACGCCAATGATTTCGCGCACGAGCATTGGACGGCGAACGTGGCGAACGGCCAGGACCTGTTCTGGGACGCGGTGAGGCATCTCGCAGTGTGATTGAGGTGCACGGCATCTCCTCACCATAAACCGTCATCACCCGCGAAAGCGGGTGACCCAGTATTCCAGGGCATTCGCTTTAATCACCGATGCTCTGGAATACTGGTTCGCCCGGTCAAGCCGGGCGATGACGCTGCGTTGTGTGGCTCAATAATCCACGCGCACCAGATACAATCCATCCGGCGGCGCGACGATGCCGCAGGCGCTGCGGTCCTTTGCGGCCAGCGCAGCGCTCATATCGTCCGGCGTCCAGCGGCCGTGGCCGACCCAGACCAGCGAGCCCACCATCGACCGCACCTGGCTGTGCAGGAACGCCCGCGC
>JBEVEC010000238.1:0-6550 GCA_040512975.1 Tardiphaga sp.
GACGTGCTGGTGGCGCGCACCGACGTCTGCGACGCCGACCTGAACCACCGCATCGAGGCCGGCGAGCCTTATTTCCACGACCTGCGCTCGCGCTGGTCGGCGGCACTGCGCGCGGCGCACCAGAACATCCCGCGGCCGCCTTACAAAAAGGACTGACCGTGCGATGGCGTCCGATGACCGCCGCGGATCTGCCGGCCGTCAAGGCGCTGGCGGACCTCATCCACCCTGCGTTTCCCGAAGACGAGGCCGTGTTCGCCAATCGGCTGGCGCTGCACGGCGCAGGATGTCGGGCGCTCGAACTCAACGACACGATCTGCGGCTATGTGCTCAGCCATCCCTGGCACGACGGGCAGCCGCCGGCGTTGAATGAAGTTCTGCCGCGCGACGCTGCGCCGGCCACGACCTTCTACATCCACGACCTCGCCCTTGCGCCGGCGGCGCGCAAATCGGGCGCGGCGGCTGCCGTCGTGGCCATGCTCGCCGCCCATGCCGCGGAATTGAAGTTGCCGAACATGACGCTTGTTGCCGTCAACAATTCGGTCCATTTTTGGCAGCGGCTGGGTTTTCGCATCGTCATCGATCCCGCACTCGCCGACACATTGCGAAGCTATGACGACGACGCCGCATTCATGAGCCGAAATCTGCCAAGAAAAGAAAACAGGGACGAAACACATGACTAACAAGATCGCCATTGTCACCGGCGCCGGCACGGGCGTCGGCCGCGCCGCCTCGCTGGCGCTGATGAAGACCGGCTTCACCGTCGTGCTCGCCGGCCGCCGCATCGAGATGCTGCAGGAAACCCAGAAGCTCGGCGAAGCGGAAGGCGGCAAGAGCCTGCCGGTGAGCGCCGACATGGCGGACCCCGGCTCCATCGCAGCATTGTTCGCCAAGACGATGCAGGAGTTCGGCCGGCTCGACGTGCTGTTCAACAATGCCGGCATGGGCGCGCCCGCGATGCCGTTCGAGGACCTCGGCCTCGAGCAGTGGCAGGCGGTGGTCAACACCAACCTGACCGCGCCGTTTCTCTGCACCCAGCACGCCTTCCGTATCATGAAGGACCAGACCCCGCGCGGCGGCCGCATCATCAACAACGGCTCGATCTCGGCGCATGCGCCGCGGCCGTTCTCCGCGGCCTACACCTCCACCAAGCACGCCATCAGCGGCCTCACCAAGGCCAGCAACCTCGACGGCCGCGCCTATGACATCGCCGTCGGCCAGGTCGACATCGGCAATGCCGCAACCCCGATGACCGACCGCATGGTGAACGGCCCCGGCGTGCTGCAACCCGACGGCACCTCGAAGCAGGAGCCCCGCATGGACGCCAAGGCCGTCGGCGACGCCGTCGCCTACATGGCCGGCCTTCCCCTCGACGCCAACGTGCTGTTCATGACGGTGATGGCCACGAAGATGCCTTTTGTCGGACGGGGATAGCACCTGCACAACGGCGATTTCTTCCACCTCTCCCCACCGGGGAGAGGTCGCGCGTCTTCGCGGATGAGGGGGCTCTTCCGGATACGATAGAGCCCCCTCACCCGGATGTTTTCGCTTCGCTCCAACATCCGACATCTCCCCGGAGGGGAAAGGTAAAGTCGCGCTCCAGCGACGAATTCTCAAACTCAAGCTCGCCGGCGCTCTTTCCTCGATTGCTCATCGACGATGGCACGGGCCTGTGAAACCGTCCGCGGCGTGCGCCCCAGCAGTGGATGCAGTGCGTCGCGCGGGCTGGCGCTGATGTCGTAGTTCAAGAAGGACAGCAGCAGCTGGAAGCCCGTCAGGAACGTCAACGCGGCGACCATGATGGTGCCGGTCGGCACCAGCTGGTCCGGCGCCGCCGCGCACCAGTGATACCCACCGAACGCCAGCCCGAAGCCGGACAGCGCGGCTCCGCCGATGAGCTGCAACGATGCCAGCGAGAATTCGCGGAAGAAATAGCGATACAGGATCCGCCGCAGCGCGTTGCGGGCATGGCCTTTGAGAAACGGTGCCAGTTGCCGCGAGACCCGCAGGTTCGATACTTCATCGCCATAGCGCGCGCGCATCGGATATTCGACCACTTTCGCGCGCAATAGCCCAAGGTGAAACAGCAGGTCGCTCTCGAAGAAGAACCGCTTGGTGATGCGGTCGTCATCGAGCAGTTCGGCGACCCGCCCATGGATGGCAAAGAAGCCATTGGTCGGATCCATTACAGTCCAGTAGCCGGTGGAGAATTTGGCCATGAAGGACAGCGCGAGATTGCCGAACAAGCGCACCGACGGCATCGACGCGGCACCTGTGAGAAAGAAGAAGCGGTCGCCTTTCACATAGTCGGCCTGCCCGCTTGCGATCGGATGCATCAGCGGGACGATCTCGGCCGGATCCATCTGCCCATCGGCATCGATCTTGATAATGACCTCGGCACCCTCGGCGATGGCGTAGCGCATGCCGGTGAGAAAGGCCGCGCCGACGCCGCGATTGACGTCGTGCATCAGCACCACGACCCGCGGATCCGCGCAATGCGTCGCCACCACAATGCCGGTGTGCTGCGGACAGCCGTCATCGACGACGACGATCCGCGCGACTTCGGGACCGATGCCGGCGATCACCGGCAGCACCGTCGCCGCCGCACGATAGGAGGGGATCACGACGCAGATCATTACTTCACCCCCGCCGCCGACGCCGCACCCGACGGCGGCATCCACGGGCGAGCATTGATATACCGGTCTAAACATTATCTTAAGTTGCGTCGGATAGATTGCTCGCGAAGCGGTTAAAGTTTGAACATCCGGTTAAGGCCGCTTCGTTCTCGTTGGATCCGATCCGAGATCACGCCTTGCCCGAGCAACAAGCGCAGCCGCCGGACGACCGCAGCCTTCTCGGCGTGACCGGATCATTTGGAACGATGGCCACGCCGGATGCGGACATGCTCCGCAGCCTTCTGCTGTCCGGCGCCGCCTTGTTCGCGCTGCTGACCCTCGCCTATCTCGCCACCATGCAGTGGACCTGGCCGTTTCCGCGCGACAAGGTCGGCCTCGTGCTGGGACGCGACTTCCTGAACTTGTGGATGTACGGCCGCGCCGTCTTCGGGCCCGATCCGGCGCAATTCTACGACGTCGCGATCTACAACGCCGAACTCGCAAAACTGCTCGGCGGTGGTTATCCCGGACAGAACTGGCCGAACCCGCCCACCGCGCTGGTGGTAATGGCGCCGTTCGGATTGCTCGGTTATTTCCCAGCGCTCCTCGCGTGGTTTGCGGCAGGACTGCTGGCCTTCTGCCTCGCCGTCCGCCGCCAGGTGTGCGACGGACGCATTCTCGCGATCATGCTGCTGTCGCCTGCGGCGTTGCTGTGCGTGATGTCGGGCCAGAGTTCATTCCTGACCACCGCTGCACTGCTGGCGATCTTCGCGACGCCCCACAAGCGGCCGGTCGTGGCCGGTGTCCTGATCGGCCTGCTGACGGTGAAGCCGCAGCTCGGCGTGCTGTTTCCCGTGGCACTGATCGCGTCCTGCCGCTGGCATGTGTTCGGCTGGGCGACGCTGACGACGCTCGTGCTGCTGGCGCTGAGTGTCGCGCTGGGTGGCGCGGAAGGCTGGCACGCTTATATCGCCAAGGCTCTGCCGCTGCAGAGTGAGGTGCTGGGCGACAGCAGTGGCGCCGCGATGCCGTTTCATCCCACGGTCTTCATGAACATGCGCGGTCTGGTCGGCAATCACGTCGGCGAAGCGATCCAGCTTGGCTTTGCGGTGGCGGCGATCACCCTGGTGGCGGTGGCCTTCCGCTATGCGCAAGCCGACGACGCCCGGCTGCCGGCGCTATTCTTCGCCTGCTCCGTCAGCGCCTCGCCCTATATGGGCGCCTATGATTGTCTGCCGCTGACCACGGCCGCCATCATGCTGCTGGCCGCAGGCCAACTCGACGACGTCGGGCGACGCCTCGCGCAACTCGTCTTCTGGACGCCGGCGCTGCAACTCCTGTTCGGCAACCTGCAGCTGCCCGGCCCCGGCTTCATCGCGCCGGTTTTCGCGGCCTGGCTAGCCAGGGACATCTTCACGACGGCGGGCGCAACCGAACACGCGGCAGCGCTGCGTACGACGGAATAATCCATCCCAGGGCTTGAGCGCGATTGTCGACGTGCCGACGTGACGCAGGCCGTGCACACCGTTCCCGCCACTCAAACCGTAGCCTCGCTTGTATATGTAGTCCGCTGTGGCCGAAATTTTTATTTGAGCCGCGCGGCAATACCTCGACGCCTGTGCAACGAACCGGAGGACATGCCATGACAGCTTTGTCGATCGGCCGCCTGCTCGCCCTGGTCTGCATTCTCGCCGTCAGCCCATGGCCCGTCATTGCAAAAGACGCAAAGGTCTGGAAGGTCGAAGGAAAGCTGCGCGGCAAGCCCGATGGCGATGGCGGCTTCAAGAAATCGCACGATGTCAGCGGCATCGCCTGCGACACGGTCATGTCCCCGCCGCGCCTCTGCATGATCGTCGATGACGAAACCCAGGGCGCCCAGATCCTGCTGCTGCAGGAGGGCGAACTGACCGTCGGCCAATATATCCCGCTGACCAACGCCCAATATGACGAGAAGCCGCTCGAGCTGGACGCCGAGGCCGTCGCCTTCGACAGCGGGCGCTTCTATGTCATCGGTTCGCACGGCCGCGCGCGACACGAAGACAACGCCGCCAAGGAAGCCAAGGGCAACGCCAAGGCCGCGGCCACCCGGCAGATCTTCCGGATCGACCTGCCTGTCACCGCCGTGGACATGGCGAGCGGAAAGCTCACCACCCAGCCGAAGATCAAATCATCGTCCGCACTGGCGGACATATTCCAGGGGCTGCCGGAGATCGCGCCCTGGTATGACCGGGCGCTGGCTGACAACGGGCTGACCGTCGAAGGCGTGGCGGTGCATGACAAGCGCTTCTATGTCGGGCTGCGCGGTCCGGTGCTGGGCAACGAGGCCGTGGTCGTTTCCGCGGTGGCCGAGGCCGTCTTTGATGGTGGCCCGGCAGAGCCGCAACTCCACAAACTGTTACTTGGGCGGGACAAGCGCAACGCCCCGCGCGGGGTTCGCGATATCGTACACCACGGCAGCGGCTTCCTGGTTCTTGCCGGCCCGGTCAACGATCCCGAGGACGGTGTTGTCGAAGACGGCGACTACGCGATCTATGCCTGGGACGGCGCAAGCGGACTCAAGCCAATCCGGGACTTGCAGTCCTACGGAAAAAAGGTGAAGCCCGAGGCGCTGTTGCCGCTGGATGGCGACACCGGGCGCCAGCGCATCCTGTTGCTGTTCGACGGTCCCGAAGAGGGATTGCCCCGGCCGATCGAGGTCACGCTGAACTAGCACCGCCCGGACCGCCGCAATCGGCGTGGCCTGCCAGCGGGCGGCGCTGCGCTACCGCGCTCGTTAACTCTTCCTTACCAGTTTTGGCACCCGTCACAATTGAGTGCCAAAAAAACTGCTAGAAGGCCTTGCCCGCCGGGAACGTTCGGCCTATGTCCGGTTGGGTTGTGCTGGCACTTGTCGGCATCGACTGCCAATCCCCGAATATCGAAGATTTACAGAAACTTAGGAGGACTGCATGAAATTCCGTCCGCTTCACGACCGCGTCGTGGTCAAGCGCATCGACGCCGAAGAGAAGTCTGCTGGCGGCATCATCATTCCGGACAGCGCCAAAGAGAAGCCCTCCCAGGGCGAGATCGTCTCCGTCGGCCCCGGCGGCCGTGACGAAGCCGGCAAGCTGATCCCGATCGACCTCAAGGTCGGCGAGCGCGTGCTGTTCGGCAAATGGTCGGGCACCGAGGTCAAGATCGACGGCCAGGACCTGCTGATCATGAAGGAGAGCGACATCATGGGCGTTCTCACCGACCTCCCGGCTCCGAAGAAGAAGGTCGCGTAAAGCGCCTCTTCCGCCTCCCCGTTTCACATTCAAGGAAATCCTAAATGTCAGCCAAAGAAGTCAAATTCGGCGTTGATGCCCGCGACAAGATGCTGCGCGGCGTCGACATTCTCGCCAATGCCGTGAAGGTGACGCTCGGTCCGAAGGGCCGCAACGTCGTCATCGACAAGTCGTTCGGCGCGCCCCGCATCACCAAGGACGGCGTCACCGTCGCCAAGGAAATCGAGCTCGACGACAAGTTCGAGAACATGGGCGCCCAGATGGTGCGCGAAGTGGCCTCGAAGTCGGCCGACGCGGCCGGCGACGGCACCACCACCGCCACCGTTCTGGCCCAGGCCATCGTGCGCGAAGGCGCCAAGTCGGTTGCTGCCGGCATGAACCCGATGGACCTGAAGCGCGGCATCGACCTCGCGGTGGAAGCCGTGGTCGCCGACCTCGTCAAGAACTCCAAGAAGGTCACCTCCAACGACGAGATCGCCCAGGTCGGCACCATCTCGGCCAACGGCGACTCGGAAATCGGCAAGTTCCTCGCAGACGCGATGAAGAAGGTCGGCAACGAGGGCGTCATCACGGTTGAAGAAGCCAAGTCGCTCGAAACCGAACTCGACGTCGTCGAAGGCATGCAGTTCGACCGCGGCTACATCTCGCCCTACTTCGTCACCAACGCCGACA
>JBEVEC010000244.1:0-11045 GCA_040512975.1 Tardiphaga sp.
TCAGCACGGCCTTGGCCGCCACCGAATCCGGCGGCGAGACGATGGCGCCGAGGGCGAAACACGCGGCCCATGGCAGCGACGGCATCACCAGATGCGTCACCACGCCGACCACCAGCGTGGTGAAGAACACGGCGCCCACGGCCAGTTGCAGGATGATGCGGAGATCGGCGCGAAAGTCGCGCCACGACGTGAACCAAGCGCTCGACATCAACAGCGGCGGCAAAAACAGGACCAGCACGAGTTCGGGATCGATCTCGAGGTCCGGCGTGCCGGGGATCATCGCAAAGCCGATGCCGCCGAGGATCAGCGCGGCCGCGCGGGGCAGCTGCAGCCGCCGGGCGATCATGTCGAGCACCACGATGACGGCGAGAAGCACCAGAATGAGTTCGAAGCGGCTGACGGCGGTCATGACGTCCTGTGTTGGTGGGGAGGGGTGGGGAGGGAGCGACGCCGTTTTCGCAAATGCCGCGCGGTGTGTACAGCCGCCGTCCGTCCGCGCGTCGTCCCGCCTTCGCGGGGACGACAAGCTGGGAGGCTCGTCGCAAAAAAAAGAGGGCAGCCCGTGAGCTGCCCTCAATCGTCGTCATAGTTCACCTGATCGAACTCTATTCCGCGCTCACCAGCCGCAAAGGCGCTGCGTGCTCCATCTGGCTGCGATAAGCCTCGACATAATCCAGCGCCATCCGCTTGGCGGTGAAGCGCGTTTCGAAATGCTTGCGGATCGCGCCGCGGTCGAGATCGGCGAGGCGGCCGACGGCGTTAACGGCGCTGGTCTCGTCCTCGACGATGAAGCCGGTGAGGGCCTCGTCGATGATCTCCGGCACCGAGCCGCGGTTATAGGCGATCACCGGCGTGCCGCAGGCCATCGATTCGATCATCACCAGGCCAAACGGCTCTGGCCAGTCGATCGGCAGCAGCAGGCCGAGCGCGCCCGACAGGAATTCCGGCTTCTCGCGGTCGCCGATCTCGCCGATGAATTCCACCAGCGGGTGGTCCATCAATGGTCGCACCACCTGTTCGTAGTATTCCTCGTCGGCGCGATCGACCTTGGCGGCGATTTTCAGCGGCACGCCGGCCCGGATCGCGATCTTGATGGCGCGATCGACGCCCTTTTCCGGGGCAATGCGTCCGAGCACCGCGAGGTAGCTCGGCTTGATCGGCTGCGGCGTCAGCAGGTCTTCGGGCAGCCCGTGATAGATCGTCTTGATGAAATTGGCCTGCGGCACCGGACGGCGCTGCGCATTGGAGATCGAGATCACCGGCACTTTGGAAAAGGTTGTGAAGGTCGGCTGATGCTCGGGAAGATCCAGGCGGCCGTGCAGCGTGGTCACGAAAGGTGTTGGCTGCCGCGAGAAAAGTGAGAACGGATAGTAGTCGAGATGAAAGTGCAGCACGTCGAATTCGTCGTCGTCACTTTTCTGTCGTACGCGCTCGAGCATTTCCATATGCAGGGCGTTGGGATCGCGCACCGAGCCATCGAGACGCAGCGCCTTGGGCCAGCCGGCGTCCAGCTTGCCCTTGGTCTGCGAGTCGCCGCTGGCGAACAGCGTCACGTCGTGCCCCTGGGCAACGAGTTCTTCGGTCAGCCAGTGCACAACACGCTCGGTGCCGCCGTAAAGTTTCGGCGGCACGGCCTCGGTCAGTGGGGCAATTTGCGCGATGCGCATTTCAGTGTCTCCCGTATTGGGTTAATAAGCGTTACTAAGAGCCGAACTGGCACCGGCATGCCATAATTTGGAACGTTCTCGCATCTGCGAAGTTCCTACCCAACATGCGTAGTTCGTCCACACTGTGGTCTTGCTGATGCCATCACACCCTTCCACACTTCGAAGCGCTCTTGTTGCTGCCGAATTGTTGCGCAGTCATGACAAGAGCGTGGGGAAATCACGGTGACGACCACATCGCCAGCGGCCATCGCTGCGATCCGTAGAGATTCTCGTTCTCTTTCAATGGGTACTGTACAGCAAATGGACACTCTCTCGGGGTATTCGCAGCGTCCTTTCGCCTTCGTGATGCGCTACATCAAGAAGCGATCTGCAGCGCATATCGTCATATTGCTTTCAGTGTTGGCAGCGGTCGCCTGTTCGGTGGGCACGCAATACGGCATCAAATATTTGGTCGACGGCCTGTCGTCCGGTCCCAAGGACAGCAATCACGCCGTCTGGATGGCTTTTGCCTTCCTCGTCACGCTGATCACCTTCGACATGTTCATGTGGCGGGTGGCGAGCTGGATCGCGAGCTATACGTTTGTCGGCGTCACCGGGGACCTGCGCCGTGACATCTTCAGACATCTAACCGGTCACGCCCCAAGCTATTTCAGCGACCGCCTGCCGGGCATGCTCACCAGCCGCATCACCGCGACGTCGAACGCGGTGTTCACCGTCGAGAACATGTTCGTCTGGAACGTGCTGCCGCCCTGCGTCGCCACTTTTGCGGCCATCCTGCTGATCGGCACGGTCAGCGTGCCGATGGCAGCCGGGCTGACGGTGGTTGCCGGCGGCGTGGTCGTCATGATGTTCAAGATGGCCGCGGCGGGTAAGGCCCTGCATGACGACTTCGCCAACAAGGCCGCCGCCGTCGACGGCGAGATGGTCGACGTCATCAACAACATGCCGCTGGTGCGCGCCTTTTGCGGACTGAGCTTCGAGCACGACCGCTTCGACGCCACCGTCGATCGCGAGCTGGACGCGCGCGGCCGCAGCCTGCGCTATCTCGAGCGGCTGCGCCTGACCCATGCGGGCATCACCGTGGTGCTGACCATCGCGCTTCTGGCCTGGGCCATCATGCTGTGGCAGCGCGGCGGCGCCTCGACGGGCGACGTGGTGTTGATCTGCACCCTCGGCCTGTCGATCCTGCATGCGACGCGCGATCTGGCGGTGGCGCTGGTCGACGTCACCCAGCACGTTGCCCGCATGTCGGAAGCGATCTCGACGCTGCTGGTGCCGCACGAGCTGCGCGATCACCCGGAGGCCGAGCCGCTGGTCAAGCATGGTGCTGCGATCGGCTTCAACAATATCTCGTTCCACTATCCCGGTGGCCAGCAGGTGTTCGACAAGTTCACGCTCACGCTGCAGGCCGGCCAGCGCGTCGGTTTGGTCGGCCAGTCCGGCGGCGGCAAATCCAGCCTGTTCGTGGTGCTGCAGCGATTCTACGACGTGCAGGACGGCAACATCACCATCGATGGCCAGGACATCTCCCGCGTCACCCAACTCAGCCTGCGCCAGGCGATCTCGGTGGTGCCGCAGGATATCTCGCTCTTCCACCGCACGATCCTGGAGAACATCCGCTACGGCAAACCGAGCGCCACGGACGACGAGGTGCTGCGCGCGGCGATCGCGGCGCGCTGCGACTTCATCGAGTCGCTGCCGGAAGGGCTGCACACCATGGTCGGCGACCGCGGCGTGAAATTGTCGGGCGGCCAGCGCCAGCGAATCGCGATCGCGCGCGCCTTCCTGAAGGATTCGCCGATCCTGCTGCTCGACGAATCCACCGCCGCGCTCGACAGCGAATCCGAAGAGGCGATCCGCGAGGCGTTGTCGCGGCTGATGCGCGGTCGTACCGTGATCGCCATCGCGCACCGTCTCGCCACGCTGCGCAATTTCGATCGCGTGGTCATGCTGCAGGGCGGCAAGATCATCGAGGACGGTAAGCCGGATCTCTTGATGCAGCGTCCCGGCCCGTATCGCGAACTCGTCAATCAGGAAATGAGTCGTCTTGCTCAAGCGGCGGCCTAGCGACTCGGATAGTGTAATCCGCGCGCTGCCAGTTGAAGTCGCATCCTGCTCCCCACATTACGGCCGAGGTTTTTCATGCCAGTTGAAGCCGCACTTGCGAAGTTGAATCCGGACGCCGCCGACAACACCGTCGTTGAATCGCCGTTCTACATTCCGATGACCGGACCGGCCTCGCGGCCGCGGCGCGCGTTGAAGCATGACGATACATTTGCCGTGCTCGACAGCCATGGCGACATCGGCGCGTCCGCCGGCGGACCCGACGGGCTGTTCAATTCGGACACGCGCTATCTGGCGCGGCTCGAGCTCGCCCTCAACGACGTGCAGCCGCTGCTGCTTGGCTCCAACATGCGGGACGATAATTCGTCGCTCACGGTCGACCTGACCAATCCCGATGTCTATCGCAACGGCCGCATCGTGCTGCAGAAAGACATGCTGCATATCGTGCGCACGGTATTCCTGTGGCGCGGCGCCGCGCATCAGCGTATCGGGGTGCAGAACCACGGCGACGCCCGCGCCAGTTTCGATCTGACGCTGCATTTCGACAATGATTTCGCGGACCTGTTCGAGGTGCGCGGCGAGAAGCGCACCCATCGCGGCGTCGCCACCGCGCGACTGGGCGGGCCGAGCGACGTCGCACTGGAATATACCGGGCTGGACGGCAAGGCGCTCAACACTTTGGTGCATTTCGAACCGCGCCCGACACGGCTATCGCCGAATGTGGCGACCTATCATTTCGATCTCGGTCCTCAGGAAACCACGTCCTTGTTTGTGGTTGCGAGCTGCAACACCGCGATCGGTTACAAGCCGCCGCCGTTCTTCCGCGGCCTGCTGGCGCACCGCCGCGAGATGCGCAACTTCAGCAAGGGCGCCACCACCATCGAGACCTCGAACGACATCTTCAATGAGGTGCTGTGCCAGTCGATGGCCGACCTCAACATCCTGATGACCCAGACGCCGCAGGGTCGCTATCCGTATGCCGGCATTCCCTGGTACTCGACCACGTTCGGCCGCGACGGCCTGATCACCGCGCTGCAGATGCTGTGGATCGACCCGCGCGTCGCGCGCGGCGTGCTGAAGCGGCTTGCTGCTTTCCAGGCCAAGACGACCGATCCGCTGGCCGACGCCGAGCCCGGCAAGATCCTGCACGAAATGCGCGGCGGCGAAATGGCGGCACTGCGCGAGGTGCCGTTCGCGCAATATTACGGCAGCGTCGATTCCACGCCGTTGTTCGTGATGCTGGCCGGCATGTATGTCGAGCGCACCGGCGACGATGCGACGCTGCGCGAGCTGTGGCCCGCGATCGAGGCCGGGCTGAAATGGATCGACGGCCCGGGCGATCCCGACCAGGACGGCTTCGTCGAATATCAGCGCGCCACCGAGCAGGGCCTGCAGAACCAGGGCTGGAAGGATAGCTACGACGCCGTCTTCCATGCCGATGGCCAGCTGGCCGAAGGCAATATCGCGCTTGCCGAAGTGCAGGGCTATGTCTATGCGGCGAAGCATCTCGCCTCGCGCCTGGCGCTCAGAATGGAGCTGCCCGACAAGGCGCGCCAGCTCGAGGCTGAGGCCGAGGCGTTGGCCGATCGTTTCGAGGCGGCATTCTGGTGCGAGGAGCTCAGCACCTATGCGATCGCGCTCGATGGCGAAAAATTGCCGTGCGCCGTGCGCACCTCCAATGCCGGACAACTGCTGTTCACCGGCATCGTCGGTGAGGAGCGCGCACGGATGGTTGCCGCCGACATGATGCGTCCGCATTTCTTCACCGGATGGGGCATCCGCACCGTGGCCCGCGGCCAGGCGCGTTACAATCCGATGTCCTATCACGACGGGTCGATCTGGCCGCACGACAACGCCCTGATCACCCTCGGCCTCGCGCGCTACGGCCTGAAGCATTCCGTCGAGGCGGTGTTCAAGGGATTGTTCGACGCGGCGACCTATATGGACCTGCGGCGGCTGCCGGAATTGTTCTGCGGCTTCCAGCGCGAGAAGCGCCGTGGCCCGACGCTGTATCCCGTTGCCTGCGCGCCGCAGGCGTGGGCCAGCGCCACGCCGTTCACGCTGCTGGAAGCGGCGCTGGGGATCGAATTCGATGCCGAGCGCGGCGAGATCCGTTTCCGCAATCCGCGGCTGCCGTCGTTCCTCAATCATGTGATCCTGCGCGACCTGCAGCTCGGCGACTCGCGCGTCGATCTGTGCCTGCGCAAGCACAATGACGACGTCTCGCTGGAGGTGCTGCGCACGCGCGGCAAGATCCAGGTGTCGATCGTGCTGACCCATTGATGGGCTTGATAATGTTGTCGATCGTTGCGCGGCGTTGCGTGAGCAAGGGAGGCTCCATGCCTGCGATTCGTTTTGCGAGTGCACTGGCCGTGGCCCTGACGCTTGGCGGCGCGCCGTCATGGTCGGCAGACGCGCCGATCCCGCCGCCGGCGGGCGCGGCCCCCGCGGCATCGGCGCCGTCGGGACCGACCCCCGCCGCACCGGCAACCGACACGCCGGCACCAGCACCGGCCCCTGATCATGCGGCCGCGCCGCCTGCTGCTGCCCCGCCGCCTCCCGCCGCGGCTTCGGCGCAGCCCGCTGCGCCCGAGGCGCCGAGCACAGCGCGTCCCGAAGGTGCGGGCGCGAGCCCGGTGTCAAAGCCGCCGTCGGTCACGGTGATCGATGCCGTGGACGCCCACGGCATTCTCGGCCGCGACGTGCGCAGTCCGGCCAGCGAGAACATGGGCCGCATCGCCGACGTCATCGTCGACCGCGCCGGGCAGACCCGCGCGGTCGTGATCGACTTCGGCGGCTTTCTCGGCGTCGGCTCGCGCCGCATCGTGGTGGAATGGGCCGCGCTGCATTTCTGGAACGTGGCCGACAAGAGCGCAAGCATCACCCTCGACCTGACCCGCGAACAGGTCCGCGCCGCACCGGAATACAAGGACGATGCACCGATCGTGGTGCTCGGCGCGTCAGGCGCGCTGCAGCCGCTGCGGTTCGATCCTCTCACCATGCAGGAGCGCTAATTGGCGGTCCACGCCACCATCAAGGCCCCTGACCGCGCGCCGCCGGCCGGCGATGTCGTGCCGGAGGTGGCCTGTGCGCCGGGCATCGCGCCGGAGCACAGCGGTGGCGCGCAGACGCCGCGGCAGGTGCCGCCGCCATCGCGTCAGAGCCTGCGTGGGTTGGACTGGTTCATCTTCTTCCTCGCCGACGTGCAGACCGGCTTCGGCCCCTTCGTGGCGGTGTATCTGACCACGCAGAAATGGACCCAGGTCGAGATCGGCTTTGTGCTGTCGATCGGCGGCATCATTGCCCTGATCGGTCAGATCCCGGGCGGCGCCATCGTCGACGCCGTGCGGTCGACGCGGCTGGTGGCGGGCGGGGCCATCATGACCATCGCCTGCTGCGCCCTGGGTTACGCCGCCTTGCCGGTGTTCCCCATCGTGGTGACCGCCGCAACGCTGCACGCGATGGCGAGCTGCGTGCTCGGGCCGGCAATCGCCGCCATGTCGCTCGGTCTGGTCGGGCCGATGCGGATCGGCGAACGCCTCGGCCGCAATGCCCGCTTCGCTTCGCTCGGCAACGGCGTCGCGGCCGCGGTGATGGGCACCTGCGGTTATTTCCTGTCGAGCCGGTCGGTGTTCGTGGTCACCTTCCTGCTGGCGATGCCGGCGCTCTACGCGCTGTCACGGATCCGCGCGGCGGAGATCGATCCGGCGCAGGCCCATGGCGCCGCGGCCGATACCGGGGGCGACCTTCAGCGGATCCGCTTCCGCGACCTGGTGCGGCAAAAGCCGCTGCTGATTTTCGCCGGCGCCGTGATGATGCTGCAGCTGGCCAATGCGGCGATGCTGCCGCTGATGGCGGGCGTCGTCACCACGCGTTCGGCCGACTGGGCGCCGGTCCTCATCGCCTTTTGCATCGTGGTGCCGCAGGCCATCGTCGCGGCGACGTCGCCGTCGGTCGGCCGCAAGGCGCAGCAATGGGGCCGCCGGCCGCTGCTGCTGATCGGCTTTGCCGCGCTGGCGATCCGCGGCGTGCTGTTCGCCGTGGTCAAGGACCCCTACGTGCTGGTTGCGGTGCAGGTGTTCGACGGCGTCACCGCCGCGGTGTTCAGCGTGATGATCCCGCTGATCGTGGCCGACGTCGCCTTCGGCAGCGGCCGCTTCAGCCTGGCGCAAGGCATCGTCGGCACGGCGACCGGGATCGGCGCATCGCTCAGCACGGTGATCGCCGGCTTCGTCGCCGACCGCTTCGGCGCGCCGGTGGCATTCTTCGGACTGGCCGGCGTGGCCGCGCTCGGCCTGCTGCTGATCTGGCTCGTGATGCCGGAAACGCGGCGCGATCACGGGGATGCAGAAACAGCGTAGCTGTTCTTCACCTCTCCCCGGTGGGATAGGTGAAGAGGCGCAGCCGTCGACTTGAAGCTAGCTGTGAATCGCTACACCTTCACACTCGCCGCGAGATAATTCACCGCCGCTTCCACCCCGCCTTTGCCGTGCGGAATGCCCAGCGCCTGCAATCCCATTTCCACCACGCCGAGCGTACCCAGAATCATCGGCGCGTTGACGTGGCCCATATGGGCGATGCGGAATGCCTTCCCGGAAAGGTCGCCGATGCCGACGCCGAGGATGACGCCGCAATTGTTCTTGCAATAGGCCAGCAGCGGCGCAGGGCTGTCCATCCGCACCGTGGTGACGGTGTTGCCGCGCTCGGCGGGTTCGGCGATGTTGAAACTCAGCACGCCGCCGCGGCTCCACTCGGTCACCGCGCGGCGCACGGCCTCCGCCAGCAGGCGATGGCGCAGGAAGACGTTCGGCAGTGTCTCGTCGAACAACATGTCGATGGCCTGGCGCTGCGCGAACAAGAGATGCACCGGGGCCGTGCCGGAATATTTATGATAGTGCTCGGGCCCTTCGCGCTCGGTCCAGTTCCAGTAGGGCGTGCGCAGATTGGCGGTCCTGTGGATGGCGCGGGCGCGATCGTTGGCGGCGACGAAGCCGAGGCCGGGAGGCGCCATCAGGCCCTTCTGCGAGCCCGACATCGCGACGTCGATGCCCCAGGCATCCATCTCGAACGGCATGCAGCCCAGCGACGCCACTGCATCGACCATGAATAGCGCGGGATGGCTGGCGGCCCTGATCGCCTGACCGATGGCCTGGATATCGTTGATCGCGCCGGACGCCGTATCGACCTGCACCGCGAGCACGGCCTTGATCCGGTGCTCGCTGTCCTCACGCAGCAGCGCCTCGACCTCGGCGGGACGGATCGCACGATTCCAGTCACCCTTGAGGCTCATGACCTCAACGCCCATGGCGCGCGCCGCCTCGCCCCAGCCGACTGCAAAGCGTCCGCTTTCAAGCACCAGGATCCTGTCGCCGCGCGACAGCACGTTGGACAGCGTCGCCTCCCAGGCGCCGTGACCGTTGGCGATATAGATGTAGGTCCGCCCTTTGGTCGCAAACAACGTGCCGAGGTCGCGCAGCAAGCTCTCGGTCAGTTGCACCATGGCGTCGGAATAGATGTCGAGCGCCGGGCGATGCATGGCCCGAAGCACGTCGTCGGGCATCGTGGTGGGACCGGGGATGGCGAGAAACTCTCGCCCTGCACGAACGACCATTTGCTGTCCTTGTTGATGAATGCAGCCATGGTGCCATGCCGGCCGCGCCAACGCAAAGCGTGCAGCCGGCTCGCGGCGCATATGAGGCGCGCAAGTCAGTGTGTCGTGACAACCGGGCCGATGGCATTTGCTACGGCGTGAAAGATCTGGTCCTTGATCTCTGTCGCCGCCGGGCTCGGAATGGTTTCCACCGGGGCCGTGCGTTTGGCGCAGCCCACCACCAGCCGCATGATCCAGACCTCGCCGTCGGTATAGTACAGGTCGCCGCCGCCGTTGCGTCCGGCCAGTGTGGGGCCGACGCCGGTCACCTGATAGCGGGCATCGACCATGCCCGCGCTTTGCAGGTTGTCGGCCAGCACCTTGCGCTCGGCGTCGATATCGGGGGCGATGTGATGCGTCACCGCGCCGGTGTAATGGCTGATGCCGACGCCGCGGTCGAAGGTGGCGGCGCCAAGCCAGACCGGGCGGTTCTCGTCGCCCTTGTCGAGCACCTTCCACAGCCGGGCGTGATGGCGCTGATCGGCGCTGCCGCCGACGGATTTTTCGAAGGCAAGGTCTTCGCGGCGGTCGAGATAGCGCAATGAACTGACCGGCGCGTCGAGATATGGCAGGTCCAGCAGCACGCTGCCGACGATCTCGACCGACGTTCGCCATGTCACGGGATCGGCGGGATACCAGCCGGCGGCATGCATGGCACACAGCACGTCCTTGAGATCGCCGATCAAGCCGACATTGATGGCGTCGCCGGGAATTCCCTGCGCCGTGGTCGTGGTCATCGGCATGCCGGCGAGGCGCTGCTGGTGCTCGTAATGGGTCCACAGTTCGGGCAGCAGCAGGTAGGCGATGCCGCCATAGACGATCAGCGCCAGCAGCGTCACCCGGGCGATCCGGAAGATGCGGCTGCGGCGGTGCCGTTGTGAAATCGTATCGCTCGGGTCGGCCAAGATGCTGCTCTAATGGATCCGGGCGGACCGTGGCACGTCAGCGCGGTGCTGTCATCGCCGGGTTTCGCGGCAGCCGGCGGCCTCGGCTTCTTCCTTCGAGCAGAACCACCGCGTACCTTTGCTGACATGCATGCTGATGCGGGCATACCAGCGGCTTTCTGGCGTATGGTAAATGCAGACGCCGGCGCCGTTGATGTTGCCCTTGATGCGGCAGGAGGCCGAAGGCGCTACCGGTCCGGAGGCCGAGGCCAGCAGCACCGGCAGCATCTCTGGTTTCGGCTTGACGGCGCCGAGCAGGGTGGTTTTGCGGTTACGGACGCGCCAGTCCCACGGCGCGAAAAACGCGCCTTCCCACAAGCCGGCCTTGGCCTCGCGCGCGACCTTTTCGTCGGCCTCATAGGCGTGGGAGTAGCTTACATAGGCCAGCGCCCAGCCGCTTTTCACCATCCATTGCTGGATGTCTTCGCCATCAACCTCGCATTTGGCCACCGAGCGGCCGAAGCGATCGGTTCGCTGCACGTGACAGGTCCAGTCCTTGTCGCCGACATGGGCGACCAGCGCCTCATGCGCCGCGGTGCCGCAATGCCAGCGTGCGGAGGCGGCATTCAGACACAACTGATCCAGCGCCGGCGCATCGATGCCGGCCAGACGAATGCGCGTGCTGCCGATGGTCAACTGGTCGCCGTCGCGGATTTTCGGCACGCCGCTCACATCGGCGGCGCAGGCCAAAGCCGGGATACAGAGGACGAGGAGACCGAT
>JBEVEC010000205.1:0-9533 GCA_040512975.1 Tardiphaga sp.
CAGGGCAGGTTGGGCATGGATCGCATTCGCATCGTCGGCGGCAACAAACTCAATGGCACCATTCCGATCTCGGGCGCGAAGAACGCGGCCCTGCCGTTGATGATTGCCAGCCTGCTGACCGAAGAGACCTTGATCCTCGACAACGTGCCGCGGCTGGCCGACGTCGCGCAGGTGCAGCGCATTCTCGGCAACCACGGCATCGACATCATGTCGGCAGGCAAGCGTCCCGGTGACCACGAATATCAGGGCCAGACCCTGCATATTTCCGCAGCCAACATCATCGACACCACCGCGCCCTACGAACTGGTCTCCACCATGCGGGCCAGCTTCTGGGTGATCGCGCCGCTGCTGGCGCGGATGAAGGAAGCGAAAGTGTCGTTGCCGGGCGGCTGTGCTATCGGCACGCGGCCTGTCGACCTGCTGATCATGGCGCTGGAAAAACTCGGCGCCCAGATTCAGATCGACGGCGGCTATGTGATCGCGAAAGCGCCCGGCGGTCTGGTCGGTGCGGAAATCGATTTTCCGAAGGTGACCGTTAGCGGCACCCATGTGGCGCTGATGGCTGCGACACTCGCGAAAGGCACGACCGTCATCACCAATGCGGCGTGCGAGCCGGAGATCGTCGATGTCGCCGACTGCCTGAACAAGATGGGCGCGAAAGTTTCCGGCGCCGGCACGCCGACCATCACCATCGAGGGCGTCGCGAAACTGCACGGCGCGCAGCACCCGGTGCTGCCGGACCGCATCGAGACCGGCACCTATGCCATGGCCGTGGCGATGACCGGCGGCGACGTGCAGCTTTCGGGCGCACGGCCTGAATTGCTGCAGTCGGCGCTCGACGTGCTGGTCAAGGCCGGCGCCACCGTGACGCCGAACAACGAGGGCATCCGCATTTCGCGCAACGGCGCCGGCATCACGTCCGTCGACGTCGCGACGGCGCCGTTCCCCGGCTTCCCGACCGACCTGCAGGCGCAGCTGATGGCGCTGATGACCACTGCCAAGGGCTCGTCGCACATCACAGAGACGATTTTCGAGAACCGCTTCATGCACGTGCAGGAACTGGCGCGGTTCGGCGCGCATATTCACCTCGACGGCGAAACCGCCACCATCGACGGCACAGCCAAATTGCGCGGCGCCCCGGTGATGGCCACCGACCTGCGTGCCTCGGTGTCGCTGGTGATCGCCGGCCTCGCCGCCGAAGGCGAGACCATGGTCAATCGCATCTATCATCTCGACCGCGGCTTCGAGCGGCTCGAGGAAAAACTCTCCGCCTGCGGCGCCACCATCGAGCGCATCAGCGGCTGATATCTCATATGGGGGCGTCGTGACGGACCAACGCAAGCTGATTGCCCTGGATGCCGACGATCTCGCGGTGATCTCCGCGCATATGCAGGACGCTGCCGTGCACATCAAGGACATCATCTGGCGCCAGGCCGAAAAGCGGCTGGTGGTCGGCATGAGCCGGCTGGACTGGGACCAGAGCATCGCCGGCGCGGTCGAGCCGCGCCGCCTGGTGTCGGCGCTGCGCTTCGACCGCGTGCTGGCCTGCAAATCGCGCGACATTGACCTCGACGGCCCGGACGTGGCGCTTGAGCTGCTCGGCATTGAATTCCACGGCGACGAAGCCCCCAGCGGCAGCGCCGTCCTGCTGTTCGCCGGTGGCGGCGCCTTGCGGATGGATGTGGAGTGCCTGGAGGTCGAACTGGCGGATCTGGGGCCGGATGATCTCGCCGACGACGCCGCAGCCGGCAGCGAGACCTCGGGACTCGAGGCGTAAGCTGACGTAGCCCGCATGAGCGCAGCGATATGCGGGGATTGCCGCAACCCCGCATATCGCTGCGCTCATGCGGGCTACGGACACCCTTGGGGTTGACGCCCCTTTGCCATCGCGCCATTGACCAAGGGGGCCTGGCCGGCAGGCCCCCGCCGGAACGCCATCATGCCCATTCGTCTCGACACCGCCGCTGCTGATTTTGCCCAGCGTTTCAATGCCTTCCTGAACGCCAAGCGCGAGGTCGCGGCCGACATCGATGCCGTCACCCGGACCATCGTCGATGACGTCGCGGTGCGCGGCGACGAGGCGCTGCTGGAGGCCACGGCCAGGTTCGACCGGCTCGACCTGAAGGCCACCGGCCTGCGCGTGACGCCGGCCGAGGTCGACGCCGCCGTGGCCGCCTGCGACCGCGACACCCTCGACGCCCTGGCCTTCGCCCGCGACCGCATCCAGGCGTTCCATCAGCGGCAGTTGCCGAAGGACGAAAGCTTCACCGACGCGCTCGGCGTCGAGCTCGGCTGGCGCTGGAGCGCCATCGAGGCGGTCGGGCTCTACGTGCCCGGCGGCACCGCCGCCTATCCGTCGTCGGTACTGATGAATGCCGTGCCGGCCAAGGTCGCCGGCGTCGACCGCGTGGTGATGGTGGTGCCGTCGCCGGACGGCAAGCTCAACCCGCTGGTGCTGGCGGCCGCAAAGCTTGGCGGCGTATCGGAAATCTACCGCGTCGGCGGCGCCCAGGCGGTGGCGGCGCTGGCCTACGGCACCGCGACCATCGCGCCGGTGGCCAAGATCGTCGGCCCCGGCAATGCCTATGTCGCCGCCGCCAAGCGGCAGGTGTTCGGCAAGGTGGGCATCGACATGATCGCCGGGCCCTCGGAAGTGCTGGTGATCGCCGACGACAGCGCCAATGCCGACTGGATCGCCGCCGATCTGCTGGCCCAGGCCGAACATGACGCCAATGCGCAGTCGATCCTGATCACCGACAGCATCCGGCTGGCCGGCGACGTGGAGCGCGCGGTGGAGGCGCAGCTCACCACGCTGCCGCGCGCCGCGATCGCGCGGGCGTCGTGGGCGGACTACGGCGCCGTGATCCTGGTCAGAACCATGGACGAGGCCGTGCCCCTGGCGAATACGATCGCCGCCGAACATCTCGAGATCATGACCGTCGATGCCGACGCGCTGTCGCTGCAGGTGCGCAATGCCGGTGCGATCTTTTTGGGCTCGCACACGCCGGAGGCAATCGGCGATTATGTCGGCGGCTCCAACCACGTGCTGCCGACCGCGCGCTCGGCGCGGTTCTCGTCGGGCCTCGGCGTGCTTGACTTCATGAAGCGAACGTCGATCCTGAAGTGCGGGCCGGACCAGCTACGGGCGCTGGGACCGGCTGCGATGACGCTGGGCAAGGCCGAAGGCCTCGATGCCCACGCACGATCCGTCGGACTGCGCCTCAATTTGAGATGAGCAAAGCGCCTCACCCAGAGGACGACACCAACAACCGCATCGTGGCGGTGACGCTCGATGAGGAATCGATCGGGCGTTCCGGCCCGGACATCGAGCACGAGCGTGCGATCGCGATCTACGACCTGATCGAGCAGAACCTGTTCGCGCCGGAGGGCGCGGCTACCGGCCCCTATACGCTGCACATCGCCATCACCGGCTCACGGCTGATGTTCGATATCCGCCGCGAGAACGGCGATCCCGTGGTCGCGCACCTGCTGTCGCTCGGCCCGTTCCGCCGCATCGTGAAGGACTACTTCATGATTTGCGACAGCTACTACCAGGCGATCCGCACCGCGACCCCCGACAAGATCGAGGCCATCGACATGGGCCGCCGCGGCATCCATGACGAAGGCTCGCGCACGCTGCAGGAACGCCTGGCCGGCAAGGTCCGCGTCGATTTCGAGACGGCGCGGCGGCTGTTCACGCTGATCTCCGTCCTGCACTGGAAGGGCTAGCATGAGTTCGCCGCCACGCGCGCGCGCGCCGCAGGCGGTGCTGTTCGCCTGCGGCCAGAACTCCGTACGCTCGCCGATGGCGGCAAGCCTGCTGCAGCAGATGTTTCCGCAGGCGCTCTACGTGCGCTCCGCCGGGGTGAAGAAAGGCGAGCTTGATCCGTTCGCGGTGGCTGTCATGGCCGAACTCGGCCAGGACATCTCGAAGCACAAGCCGACCACGTTCGAGGAACTGGAGGATTGGGAGGGTCTGAATTTCGACCTCATCATTACGCTGTCGCCGGAGGCGCACCACAAGGCCCTCGACCTGACCCGCACCGATGCCGCCGACGTGGAATACTGGCCGACGGTCGACCCCACCGATACCGAGGGTAACCGCGAGCAGAAGCTGGCCGCCTATCGCGAAGTGATGGACGGGCTGTTGCTGCGGATCCGGAAGCGGTTTGCCAGGGGCGGCGCGGCGAGCGGGTAGCGCCTGTCCCCGAATGACGGGTTGGTGCCGGTTGTCTCCGTCCAACCCATCCGATACGTTCCGGCCGCAATTCCAGGATCACCCACCCCGCATGCTCGGCCGTCCCAAATTCGTTCTCGCCTCCGGTTCGCCCCGCCGTCTCAGCCTGCTGAACCAGGCCGGGATCGAGCCCGACGCGCTGCGTCCCGCCGATGTCGACGAGACGCCGAAGCGCGGCGAGCTGCCGCGCGCCTGTGCCAACCGGCTGGCCCGCGCCAAGGCCGAGGCGGCGCTGAAATCCGTCCAGCTCGACGACGAATTGCGCGGCTCGTACATCCTGGCCGCCGACACCGTGGTCGCGGTCGGCCGCCGCATCCTGCCCAAGGCGGAACTGGTGGACGAGGCCTCGCAGTGCCTGCGGCTCTTGTCCGGCCGCAACCACCGCGTCTACACCGCGGTGTGCCTCGTCACCCCCCGGGAGAGCTTCCGGCAGCGCCTGATCGAGACCAAGGTGCGCTTCAAGCGGCTCAACGAGGAAGACATTGACACCTATATCGGCTCCGGCGAATGGCGCGGCAAAGCCGGCGGCTATGCCGTGCAGGGCATCGCCGGCACCTTTGTGGTCAAGCTGGTCGGCTCCTACACCAATGTGGTCGGCCTTCCGTTGTACGAGACCGTGACCCTGCTGGGCGGCGAGGGCTATCCGATCCGCTTCGGGTGGCTCAATGCCGTCTGACGCCACCCAGCGCGCCCGGCTGAAGCCGTGCCCGATCTGCGGCAAGCCGGCCATCGAGGCCGCCAAGCCGTTCTGCTCCGACCGCTGCCGCGACGTCGACCTCAATCGCTGGCTGTCGGGCAGCTACGCGATTCCCGGCAAACCGACCGACGACGAAGACGCCGACTAGGCATTCGCCCCCGCAGCCCGGCGCGGGGCGCTGCGTCTCCGATTTCCCATTGTTTTCACGGCAAAATCCGATCCGACGAAATTGCGCCAAGGCGGGTGGACAGCGCGGATTTGCCTGACTATAAACCGGCGCTCCCGGACCTGATCCGGGACGATGCCCAGGTAGCTCAGTTGGTAGAGCATGCGACTGAAAATCGCAGTGTCGGTGGTTCGATCCCGCCCCTGGGCACCATCGGCTTTCCAAGCCGTAGATGTCCGAGACCAATCAGCAAAATTGATCGTTCGAGCTACCCTGGCTGCGGAAACGCAGCCGCTGAAGGCGACCTTAACCTGACGACGGCTGCCCGCGGCCAAGAACGTCGCGGCGGTCGCTGACCGCGAAGTGGAATTGTTCGAGCACGAGGCCGAAAGCCAGCAGCGCGGCCTCCTCGATGGCGCCGTCCTCGAAACAGTCCAGCGTCTCGCGCAACACCTCGTCGACCTCGTTCTGCATCGTCTCGAGCTCATCGGTGCCCGGTGCGGCGCGGGCGGCGCTGATCATTTCCAGCACGCGGTCGCGCGACGTCAAATAGTCGTTGCGTTCGTCGCGCTTCAGATAGCTGCGCAGCCAGGCCCCGACCGAGCCGAGGCCCGAGAGCAGCACCAGCCCGGCCCACAAGAAGTCGCTGTAGCGTTCCAGGAAGGTCCGGTCGGTGCCGTCGATATAGGCCGCGGCGCCGCGATGCGCCGGGATCGCGGCGTCCTTGTCGGTGTCCGGCTTCTCCAGCGAGGCCACGCCGGGCAGTTCGCGCAGCAGCGCCGGGCGCGCGACGAACAACTGCCGGGTCAGCGCCGTCACCGTCGCCTCGGCCAGCGACTTCGGCGCGACGATCAGGTGATCGACGCTGATGGTCTCGATCTTGTCGTCGGGGCGTGCCGGCGACGAACTGAATGTGCTGCCGGGAATTTCGGCGGACTCGTACGTCGGATGCTTCTGCGCGATGGCCTCGGAAACGTCGAGGCTGAGGAAGCTCGGTTCGCCGCGAAACCGCGCGGTGGCCGCAATCGCGTCGGCTGTGACCTTGCTGTCGAGCGGGCCGACGGCCATGAAGACGTCGTTCTTGGGGTCGCGGGCCATCTCCTCGATGGCCTTGGTGGAGTACTGAACCATGTCGACCTTGTCGGCGGCGATGCCGGCATCGCTCAGGATCAGCTTCAGCATCGCCGGATTGGCCGACGTCTTGCCGATGATCGCGACGCGATGACCCGGCAGGTTCTCTAGCGCCTTGACGGCCGCCACGGGTTTCCTGCCCTTGCCTTCCTCGCGCTTCGGCGCCGACCACAGCACCACGAAATCCTTGCGCAGGATGGCGACGGCCTGAACATCGGTGGGCATCGGCAGGTCGGCGCGGGCCACCGCCAAGTCCGCCTTGCGGTCGCCTAGCGTGGCAAGGCTGGCTTCCGGCCCGTCGGTGGCGATCAGCGACAGACGGACGTGGTCGCGCTCCTGCGCGAATGTCTGGGCCGCGGCCGTGAGAAAGCGCACGTCGTTGCTGCCCGGCGGGCCGACCGCGACGCGCAGATTGGCCGGACGGGTCACCAGATACACCGATAGGCCGGCGAGCCCCACCAAGAGCAGCACGCTGAGGGCGACGAACAACGCGAATGTGCGCGCCGCGCGCCGCCGCCGGCGGGCGCGTTGCGACGTTGTCTGGGAAGGTTTGCTTCGTTGGACGGACGATTCCATGCGGCACCTTAGCCGGTAACGCACGACTGTGAAATTTGGCGTCTTCGGCCGCATTCGCGGGCAATTATCAAAAGGGAACCTTTGCGTGTCCGGATCAATTGGGGCCGATATATCCAATAACCGGTGCCTGCCATGCAAATCGACACTGTGCTGCCCACGAAGACCGGCAGGACCGCCGACGAGTTGATCGCCCTGGTCAGCATGGTGGCGAGCTCGATCCTGGCCGCCATGATCATCGCCACGCTGTATTTCGGCCGCGACATCTTCGTGCCGATCGCGCTGGCGATCCTGCTCAGCTTCGTGCTCGCCCCGCCGGTGCGCTATCTGCAGGCGATCCACGTGCCGCGCGGGCTGGCGGTGGTCGGCGTCGTGCTGTTTGCCTTTGCCGGCATCTTCGGGATCGGCAGCCTGTTCGCCACCCAGCTGACGCAATTGGCCGGCGATCTTCCGAAATACCAGACGACCATCAGCGAGAAGATCCAGTCGCTGCGCAGCACCACGGCCGGCCGCGGCACGCTGGAGCGCGCCTCGGACATGCTGAAGGATCTCGGCAAGGAGCTGGACAAGCCCAAGGCGGCGCCGCTCAGCAAGGCCGCTGCGACGCTGGCGGGTACGACAGCGCCGGTCGCGCCAGTCCCGGTGGAAGTGCGGCAGCCCGATCCCAGCGCGCTGGAAAGCCTGCGGACGCTGATCTCGCCGCTGGTGCATCCGCTGGCGACCACCGGCATCATCATCATTTTTGTGATCTTCATCCTGGCACAGCGCGAGGATCTGCGAAACCGGTTGATCCGCCTCGCAGGCACCCATGATCTGCAACGCACCACCGCCGCGCTCGACGACGCCGCCGCGCGCCTGAGCCGGCTGTTTCTCACCCAGTTAGCCGTGAACGGCGCCTTCGGCGTTGTGATCGGCCTCGGCCTGTGGGCGATCGGCATTCCGAGCCCGGTTCTGTGGGGCATTCTCGCCGCCGTGTTGCGCTTCGTGCCCTATGTGGGCGCGGTGATTGCGGCGGCGTTTCCGCTGATCCTCGCCGTCGCCGTCGACCCCGGCTGGTCGATTTTGGTCTGGACGGCCGCGCTGTTCATCATCGTCGAGCCGATCGTCGGGCATGGCATCGAGCCCTTGGTCTATGGTCGCAGCACCGGCCTTTCGCCGGTCGCGGTGGTCGTCGCCGCCACGTTCTGGACGGCGTTGTGGGGACCGATCGGCCTCGTGCTGGCAACGCCGCTGACCGTGTGCCTCGTGGTGCTTGGGCGCCATGCCGAGCGGCTGCAGTTTCTCGACGTGATGTTCGGCGATCGCCCGGCGCTGTCGCCGCCGGAAATCTTCTATCAGCGCATGCTGGCCGGCGACCCCACTGAGGCGGCCGAGAAGGCCGAGCAGTTCCTGAAAGAACGTTCGTTGCTGTCGTATTACGACCAGGTGGCGCTCAAGGGCCTGCAGCTCGCACGCAGCGACGTCGACCGCGGCGCGCTGAACGATGCCCGCCAGATCAAGATCCGCGATTCCGTCGGCGAATTCGTCACCGATCTCTCCGACATCGAGGAGCCGGCCGAAAGCAAGAGCGCCACAAGCGATGCCGAGGCGTTCTCGGCGGTCGAGGACATTCCGGAGAATGGGGCGACCGAAAAGGCGTCGATTCTCGCGAAGACCGATCTGGCGCCGGCATGGGCTGGCGAGAACCCGTTGCTGTGCATCGCCGGACGAACGGTGCTGGACGAGGCGGCGGCCATGATGATGGCGCATCTGGCGACGGCGCACGGCATCGCCGGGCGCGTCGAGGCTGCCGACTCGCTGGCGACGGCCAATGTGTTCCGGCTCGACACCACCGGCATCGCCGCCGTCTGCCTGATCTATCTGGATGCCGGGGTGCCGTCGCACATGCGCTACGCGATCAAGCGGCTGCGCCGCAAGCTGCCGAACGCGCGGATCATCCTGTGCTGCTGGACGGATCCGATCGATCGCGACGATCTCGAGCGGCGCCGAGGCGATGCGAAAGCGGATTTCGCGGCAGCTTCGCCCAGCGAAGCCCTGCAGCTTTGCATCGACGCGGCGAGAGTGCGAAACGATGTCGCACCCGGCGCTGAATCACCGATGCTAGCGGTTGCTAGCGCCTGATCCGCAATGAGCCATGTTTGTGACGGCTGAGGTTACGATCGCCGTCACATGAAAGCGCATGCGGCAATCTGCATCACAATATTTTATATTTCAAACAGTTCGGAACGACGCCGAGCCATGTCGGTTAGATGGGCCCGTCACCGACTTGTGAGAAATAACATGAAACGCCTTCAGACCATCTGCGTAGCTCTGGCCCTCGTTTCTGCGGGCGCCGCATACGCACAAGCGCCGGCTGCGAAAGACGGTCCGGGCAACAATGCCGTCAACAACGAGCAGAAGAATTCGAACGCGCCGGTTGCCGGTCGCAATTCGTTCACCGAAGGTCAGGCTCAGAGCGCCATCGAGAAGGCCGGATACACCAACGTCACCGAGCTAAAGAAGGACGACAACGGCGTCTGGCGCGGCAAGGCGAGCAAGAATGGTTCGTCGAGCGCCGTCAGCGTGGATTTCCAGGGCAACGTCAACGCCGCCAAGTAACCGAAAGGCTTCAACATGACCGCAACGATTTCACGACTCTACGACAACTACTCCGACGCTCAGGCGGCCGTTCAAGGGCTGGAAGCAGCAGGCGTGCCGCATGCCGACGTCAGCATCGTCGCCAACAACTC